>JAKANS010000254.1 GCA_021823625.1 bacterium
CATGATGAGCACGCCGCGGGCGATGCACTCGTCGCCCAGCGCCTTGAGTTCCGCCGGCGTGTACACGCTGCCGGTCGGGTTGCTCGGCGAATTGACGATCAGCAGCCGCGTGCGGTCGGTGATGGCGGCGCGGAGGCGGTCGGGCGTGAGCTTGAACTCGGTGGCGTCGGTGGTTTCGAGAATCACCGGCTTCGCACCGGCGAGCTTCACCATCTCCGGGTAGCTCAGCCAGTAGGGCGAAGGGATGATGACCTCGTCGCCTTCCTGGCAAGTGGCCATGATGGTGTTGAAGCACGAATGCTTGCCGCCGCACGAGACGATCACTTGGCTGGGTTTGTAGGTGAGGCCGTTCTCGCGCTTGAATTTGTCCGCGATGGCCTGGCGCAATTCGACGATGCCGCTGCTGGGCGTGTACTTGGTGAAGCCGGCGTCGAGCGCCTTCTTGGCGGCGTCCTTGATGTGCTGGGGCGTGTCGAAGTCCGGCTCGCCGGCGCCGAAGCCGACCACGTCGAGGCCGTCGGCCTTCATTTGCTTGGCCTTGGCGTCGATGGCGAGGGTGAGCGAGGGCGAGAGCGAGGCGGCTTGCTTGGAGATTCGATAGTTCATGGTTTTGAGTTCGCGAGGTTAAAACGGCGCGGCAAGCGCGCAAGGGGGAACTGACGACCCGGAAGCGATGAAGCGATGCTGGCACCGCCCGAGTCGGCGGGAGCGGACTTTACCGAGCGAAGTCTGAGCCCGAGGGAGTTGTCCTACCCTCGAACTGCGACGGAGTCGCGGAGGCGCACAGACGCAAAAGTCCAATTAGGAAGGCAGGAACTCAGGAACCCGGCAGACGGGGCAGCTTCAGATTCCTGTTTTTCTGCGTTCCTCATTCGAACTCCGAGCCGCAGTGCCTCCGTGGCTGGAATAGCAGGGCTCGACGGAGTCTTGCCCCGCCGCGTTGTCCACCGCGTTGGCGACCGGCGTAGGTTCACGAGTGTGCGGTTTGTGGCATCGCGGTTTCAAAGCGTCGCGTGGATGGCCTTGCCCAGGCGCGTGATGCCGGTGCGGATGTCCGGTTCGGTCGCGTTGCCGAAGCTGAGGCGCATTTCGGAATCGGGTGCGCGCCGGGTGGGATCGTCGGCGTAGCAAAGCCGGCCCGGCACGTAGAGCACCTCGGCGGCGAGCGCCTGGCGGAAGAGTTCCGATCGGGCGCCGGCACGCACGCCGCGCGGCAGGCGCGCCCAGACGTACATGCCGCCGCGGGGTTCCTCCCAGGTGACCTCACGCGGAAAATGCCGGCGCATGGCGGCGGTCATGCCGGCCGCCTTGGTGGCGTAGCGGGACCGCAACCGCCCGACATGCCGGTCATAGACGCCTTCCGCGATCGCCCGTGACAGCAGGTGCTGGATCAGATTGGCGGTGCCGAAATCGTGGTTGCCCTTCACGCGCGTGACGGCGGTCCGCAGCGGCTCCGGCAACAGTCCGAACCCGACCCGCACGCCGGTGGCGAACGGTTTGCTGTAAGTGCCGGCGTAAATCACGCGCCCCAAACCGCCCGAAGCTGCGAGGGCCGAAGCGGTATCCGGACCGGCGAAGCGCAGTTCGCGGTAAGCGGCGTCTTCGAGGAGGTAAAGCGGGTGGCCAGCGGCGCGTTCGTAATGCCGCAGCAGGTCCAGCGCCGCCGCCTTTTTGGCGAACGCGGTCGTCGTGGAAGTGGGGTTTTGATGGTAGGTGACGAGGTACAGCAGCTTGAGTCGAGGCAACCGGCCTTCGCGCTTGAGCCGCTCCAGCACGCGTTCCAGCCGCGCCAGATCCAGGCCGTCGGATTCCAGGCGCACACCGCGGCATTCGAGGCCGTGGCTTTGCAGGATGCCGAGAAAGACGAAATAGGTGGGGTCTTCGACGATCACCACGTCGCCGGGGTCGCACAGCGCCTCGGTCACCATGTAGAGCAATTGCTGCGAGCCGTGCGTGAGCAGGGTGGTGTCCGGCGCGTACAGGTCGGCGTGCAAGCGGCCTTCGCCGGTGGCGGCGTCCTGCGCCTGGATGCGCGCCGCGGTTTGCGCGCGCAGGGCGGGCAGGCCAACGGTCGAGCCGTACTGCATGGCCGGCTCGCCGGTGGGACGCCGGCCCAGCAATTCGCGCAACAGCTCCCACGCCTCGCTGACCGGCAGGGTCTCGTTGTCGGTGAAGCCGGCGGCGAGCGAGATCAGCTTGGGCCGCGAGAGCGTGAGGTCCATCAACCACGAAATGGGCGGCGCGCCGGTGCGCCGGCCCAGGGCGGACAAAGCGTTGCGATTCAAAGCGAGGCTGACGCTACGGTTTTCGAGCCGTTCAGGCAATGAAGTTGCCGGCGTGACCCAAGGCGCCGCCCACGCTTCGGCGCGGAAAACCGTTTGCGACGCGGAGGCGGCTCCCTATCTTCGCGGAAGCTCGATTGAAACTGCGCGCGAACAAGTCCGCTTCGATCGCGGCCTGGCTGGCGCTGGCTGTGCTGGCGTCGGCTTTGCCGAATGTCAGCCGCGCCGCGGAAGCCGCCGCCGCCGTCACTTACGAAGCGCACGTCCGGCCGCTCTTCGAGCAGTACTGCTACGGTTGTCACGGCGAGCGCAAGCGCGCCGGGCTGGATCTGCGGATTTACACGGACGCCGCCCACGTGGCGCAGGATCGCGACACCTTCGCGGAGGTGTTGAAGAACGTCCGCGGCGGACTCATGCCGCCGGCCAGCAAGCCGCAACCCAGCCCCGCCGAACGCGCGTTGATCGCGAACTGGCTCGAGGCCGAGTTGTTTCCGGTGGATTGCGCGCACCCCGATCCGGGCCGCGTGACCCTCCGCCGGCTGAATCGCACCGAGTACAACAACACGATCCGCGATTTGGTGGGCGTGGATTTTCAGCCCGCCAACGACTTCCCGATGGATGACGTCGGCTACGGCTTCGACAACATCGGCGATGTGTTGTCGCTGCCGCCGTTGCTGGTCGAGAAGTACCTCGCCGCGGCGGAGAAGATTCTGGATCGCGCCATCGTCACCGGGCCGCCCCCGCCTCCGCTCAAGCGCTACGCCGGCGATGCCTTGCAAGGCGGATCGCCAAACGAAATGGGCGGCCGGAGCCTGAACAGCGAAGGCGAGATCGGCGTCGAGCACGACTTCGCCGCCGGCGATTACGTGCTGCGTGCGCAAGCCTGCGGCGACCAGGCCGGGCCCGAACCGGTGAAGCTGGGGCTCCGCCTGGCCGGCAAGGAATTGAAGGTCTTCGAGGTCACGGCCAAACCGGAGGCTTCGCAAACGTGCGAATTCAGGCTCGCGGTTCCCGCCGGCAAACAACGCGTCGCGGTCGCGTTTCTGAACGACTACTACCGCGCGGACGATCCGAATCCGGCCAACCGCGACCGCAACCTCCACCTGCTGGCGTTGGAGATCGCCGGTCCCATCGCGACCAACCTACCGTTGTTGCCGGAAAGCCATCGCCGCATTTTCTTCGCCCGACCGGCGTCCGCCTCGCCGGCCGACCGGCTGGCATGCGCGCGGCAGCTTGTGGGCGAGTTCGCCCGCCGGGCCTACCGCCGCCCGCTGAGCGCCGAGGAAGTGTCACGGTTACTGCGCTTTTTCGAGCAGAGCCAGGCCGAGGGCGAGAGCTTCGAGGCCGGCGTGAAATTGGCCCTCGAAGCGGTGTTGGTGTCGCCGCACTTTCTGTTTCGCGGCGAACTCCAACCCGACCCGGACAACCCGCGCGCGGTGCATCCGATCGACGAGTTCGCGCTGGCGTCACGCCTCTCGTATTTCCTGTGGAGCACGATGCCGGACGAGGAACTGTTCCGCCTGGCCAGCGCAGGCCGGTTGCGCGCGAACCTCGAAGCCCAGGTGCGCCGGATGCTCGCTGACCCGAAGTCACGCTCGCTTGTGGACAACTTCGCCGCGCAGTGGCTCCAGTTCCGCAACCTCGATGTCGCTGCGCCGGACGCCGCGACTTATCCGGATTTCAACGACGCCCTGCGCGCGGCGATGCGGCGCGAAGTCGAGTTGTTCGCCGGCCGCATCTTCCGCGAAGACCGGAGCGTGCTGGAGTTCATCGATGCTGACTGGACCTACGCGAACGGTCCGCTGGCCCGCCACTACGGCCTGAACGGCGTGGACGGTGACAAGTTCCGCCTGGTGAGCCTGCAGGGCACGCACCGCGGCGGGGTGCTCGAGCAAGCGAGCTTCCTCACCATCACGTCGAATCCGACGCGGACCTCGCCGGTGAAACGCGGCAAGTGGGTGCTGGAAAACCTGCTCAACGCGCCGCCGCCCCCGCCCCCGCCGAACGTGCCGCTGCTGGACGATTCCAAACAGGCCAAGCTCACGGGCAGCTTGCGCCAGCGGATGGAGCAGCATCGCGCCGATCCGCTGTGTGCCTCGTGCCACGCGCTCATGGACCCGATCGGTTTCGGGTTCGAGAACTTCGACGGTGTGGGCACGTGGCGCGAGCAGGACGGCGGGTTTCCGATCGATCCGGCGGGCAAACTGGTCAGCGGCGAAGACTTTCGCGGGCCGGACGAATTGAAGCGGATTCTGCTGACCACCCGGCGCGAGGATTTCCTGCGCTGCCTGGCCTCAAAGCTGTTGACCTACGCGCTTGGCCGCGGTCTGGAATACTACGACCAATGTGCCGTGGACGACGTGGTGGCGGCCATGAAAACCCACGATTACCGCTTCAGCGCGCTGGTGCTGGGCGTGGTAAAGAGTGCGCCGTTCCAGTTGCGGCGCGGCGAGGCACCCGCGTCTGGCGCCGTCAGGGTGGCGCGAGCGGACTGAACGGGCCGCACTCGGCCCTTGTGCCGCGCGACTCCGCGGCTACTTTGGGATGGTAATCAAGCCGATAAGAGCCATGAGTGTAAAAACGATCATCCCGCGGCGCACGTTCCTGCGCGGTCTCGGCACGGCCCTGGCCTTGCCGTCCCTCGAAGTGATGCTGCCGGTCGCGCGGGCCGCGACGTCCGCGTCCGAGGCAACCGCGGTGAAATCGCCCCGGCGCATGGCTTTCCTGTACATCCCGAACGGCGCGGACATGGCCAACTGGACACCGCAGGCCGAGGGGTCCGAATTCGAGCTGCCGCTCATCTTGGAGCCGCTGGCGTCTTACCGGCAGGATTTGCTCGTGCTCTCCGGCCTTGCCCACGCCAAGGCGTGGCCAAACGGCGACGGCGCCGGCGATCACGCGCGCGCCTCGGCCACGTTCCTCACCGCCTGTCAGGCGAAGAAGACCGACGGCGCGGACATCCACGTGGGCGTGTCGGTGGATCAAGTCGCGGCGGCGCAGGTCGGAAGGCAGACGCGTTTGGCCTCGCTGGAGCTGGGTTGCGACCGCAGCCAGCTCGCTGGCAACTGCGACTCCGGGTACAGTTGCGCTTACTCGTTCAACATTTCCTGGAAAACGCCATCCACCCCAATGCCGCCGGAGACGGATCCGCGCATGGTGTTCGAGCGGCTGTTCGCCGGCGGTACCCGCGACAAAAATGCCGAGGCGCGCGCCCGCCGCGAACGCCATGAGCGGAGCATTCTGGACTTCGTGCAGGAAGACACCCGGGCACTGCAGGGCCGGCTCGGGGCCACCGACCGCCGCAAACTGGACGAATACCTGACGGCCGTGCGCGAGCTCGAGTTGCGGATCGAAAACGCCGGCAAGTTCAAGGCCACACTGCCCGATTTCGACAAGCCCAGCGGTGTCCCCGACACCTACGAGCAACACCTGCGGTTGATGTTCGACCTGCTCACGCTGGCGTTCCAGACCGACTCGACCCGGGTCGCGTCGTTCATCCTCGCCCACGACGGCAGCAACCGGCCGTACCCGTTCCTCGGCGTGCGCGAAGGCCATCACG
>JAKANS010000083.1 GCA_021823625.1 bacterium
CCGGAGACTGACTTTGGTGCAGACCTTTTCGGAGCCCAGCCAAGGCACCAACCACTTGCGACGTGTCACCCCCTCCAGTTGCGAAGGTTGGGCTAGCCACTGTGGCGAGCGTGACCAGGGCCGGGCGTTTGCGTGGCGCGTAACACGGCCGACCGCCGAGGTTGCCCAAGGCTGCCTTCAGTTCCGATGCTTCTGGTGGCAAGCGGCGCACGCCTGGCCCATCGCTTTGAAGGTCCGCTCGGCCACTTCGCGACGCGCGGGTGTGGTTTCCGTGCTCAACTCGGTCAGTCGGCGGTGCAGTTCGTCGGCGTTCGCCTCCGCTCCCGCCAGCTCCGCCAGGAATGAGGCGCCCCGTTTGCGGGCGGTCTCCAGTCGTTGCGCTTCGCGAAAGGATTCCCAAAGCAGGAGCGATTCGTGGGCCGGCGACAGGTCGGGCTGGTTCGCCGGCGTGCGAAAGCCCGCCTGCCGGATCGCCTTGAGCGCATCGAGTTGTTGGTCGATCTGCACCATCGCCTCGACCAGGCCCGGGAGTTTGGCGTGCGCCGGAAAATTGGTGGCGACGTTGGCCAGTTCTTGCCCACTGGGCGGGTGAAACTCGCGCACGACTTTGAACAAGCCCGCGTAGTTTGTGTCCGTGCCGGCCAACTCCAACCAGGCGTGTGCCCGCTCGGCGGTCCAGCCTTCCAGTCCTTCGCACACGATGGCGGCTGCGGTTGGTCCGCGATGTTGCCCGTGGTGGCAGTGAATGAAAACCGCGCCCGGAAACACCTGCGCCGCCTTGACGAGCCGCTCGGCGTTGGTGCCCAGTACACCGTCGTAGCCGAACGGGATGTGCCCGTAGCGCAGGCCAAAACGCGCGGCGGTCTCCACGTCCGGGCGGGTGCCATCGACGCTGATGATGGTTTTGACGCCACGTTTCTTTAGCGTGGCGAAGCCGGCATCGCCAGACGGCTGGCTCCCAGAGTAGATGCGGCCGGTGAGCTGGAAGAAGTTGTTGATGCCTGCCGCCGCCAACCGGTGCGGCGTTTTGGGCAAGGCGGAATCACCTGTCGAGGCGACGTCGGCTCCCGCCACCGCGTCTTTTCTGCCCAGCACCAGCAAAATGGCCAAGCCGAGCGCGCCGATCCATCTCGCTTTTCCCTTTGAGCGTGTGTCCATCGCGGCAGAGTAGGCGTGAATTCACGGTGCGCCAAAGTTGCGGCTTCGGCCTGCCCGGAGTAGCCAAATTAGTGTCGCAATTGCGACAAAATGTGTGCCACCGCTTCGATCTGCGCGCGCGAAGGTCTCGCCCAGGCTCACCTCAAGGATCCGCATCCGCCTGTTCCAAGACCGTGAGGATGCGGCTGAACGCCTCGTGGATGTCGCCGTAATCGCGCAGGTCCACGGTGAACCGGCCGTCCCGGTTTGGCCGCGAGCGCACACTGCCGTCCGCGTACAGAACGTCCACGAATTTGAGCCGGTGGTGGGTGCGGGGCTTGACGTTGAAGGCTGCGAGATCGGCTGGACTCAGAAACTGCGTGTCCATGGCCAGCGCACGGATGGGCAGGTCGTTGCGGTTCTCGCCCAGGTTGTCGAGTTGCAGGTGAGTTGGCGCATTGGTGCTGGCGGGGTTGTCGAACAAATCGGTGTTGCCGGCGTGCCGGTAGTAGTAGCTGCCTTGGGCTTGGTTTTTGCCCACCTTGGCGAGTTCGACATCGGCGTCGAGTGGCTGATCACGGCCGGGGCAGAAAAGAACTTTCGGTTGCCCGGCCAGGTGCTGCGCGAGCAACAGCCCCAAGCCCACGGGCGCGCCGGTCTGGAGCGAGAGCAGGCTGGTGGGGGCGCCGGTGGACGGATAAAAGCTCGCCGGGCTCGTGAACGGCGGCGCCTTTGGCCCGTAAGGAATCAGGCCGCTGTTGTCATCGGAATAACTGCGGAGCGCCAGGCCGATCTGGCGCAGGTTCGAGATGCATACGGCCTTCTGCCCTGCCTGTTTTGCCGCCGCCAGCGCGGGCAGCAGCAGCGCCGCGAGGAGCGCGAGAATGGCGATAACCACCAGGAGTTCGACGAGCGTGAACCCCCGGCGCAATGACGTCGGAAAAGACATTGCCTCGCCCAGTCTAGGGCAGTTGGCGCGCAGTGTAAAACCGCCCGGCGGCAAGCGCGTTTGTATCGGTGACCAAAGCGTTGCCGGTCGCGTTCGTCACCGTCGTCAAGCGCGTCCATTCGGTCACGGGCGCAGCGGGGTCGCTCGTGGTCAGAATGTCGAAGGCGAGGCCCGGCTCGCTTTGCAGCGTGAATTGAAACTGGCCGCCGGCAACCGCCGGGCCAGACAAAGTCGGCGGGCTGGACGCGGCTAACCGGACGTTGTCCAAATCCCAGAAACCACCCTGCATCGCGGCACCGACCGTGGAGAGGAACCGGACGCCGATGTGTTGACCCGCCCAGGCGTCACCGGCTTGCACGGTGGGCACCGCCACCGCGAAATCGACGAAGTGGTTCCGGTTCGGGAACACAGCGGCGGAGTTGGTGACGGTGGTTGAGGCCACGATCGCGGGATCGCCGTCCGCATCGCGGTAGTAAAGGCCGAGCTTAAGCGGGACGCCTTCGAGCATATTGCCCCCCGTACCGATCACCCCAACGGTGAGCCGGTAGGACTTGCCCACTTCAAAGCGCGCGTCGAAGGCGTGCGAAGGCGACGGGTCGTTCCAGTCCACGGAATCGTAGTCCTGGAACAGCGCGACTTCCGGAACCGCGAAGAGCCAGATCGCCTGGGCACCGTCGCAGTTCTCGATGTGGTCGGCGCTCCCGGCGGGGGTGTTCTTGAAGAGACCCGCGAGTTGATCCCAGAAAAAGCCCCCGCCCTCGTCATACCAAGCCGGCTTGGGCGCCTTCTGCCACGCGTCGATCTGGGTGCTGACAAACGGCGTCACTGGGCTTTCGAACGACGCGTTGGGCACGCTGAGTGTCCCGGCCAGAAGCGCCCCACTCGGCACCGTCACCGCCACGATCCCGGCGGCCAGGGCCACGAAATGCCGGCTCATGCGGCGGACGGTGGGACGTTACGCCGACTGGCGCGAGCGGGCGCGCGCCAACCACAAGCCGCCAAAGCCGAGCGCGAGCAAACTCAGCGAACCGGGTTCAGGCACCGCTTGGACCCGCACGTTGTCCACGTCCCAGTAGGTGCCGCCCAGGCTGGTCGGGGCGATTTGCACGCCGATGTTTTGGCCTGCCCAAGGATCGCCAGCTTGCACGGCAGGCAGGCTCACCTGGTAGTCGTGCAGTTGGGTGATGGTGGGAAAGTTCGCCAGCGAATATGTGACGTCGGTGCTGGCGATCGTTACCGGGTTGTTGCCGGCGTCGCGGTAATAAAAACTCAATTGCAGGCTGGCGCCGTCGGTCATTCCGCTGCCGCCGAGGACGCCGACGGTAAGATTGTAGGCCATGCCCAACTGGAATTTCGCGTCGAACAAGTGGAGCGGCGAAGGATGGTTCCAGTCCGTCGAGCTGTAGTCTTGAAACAAGCCCGCGCCCGGAACGGCAAACAGGTAGGCGGCCTGGCTGCCGTCGAGGTTGTCGATGTGGTTGGGTTCGCCGGGAGCGGTGTTCGGGAAGACCCCCGTCAGTTGATCCCATGTCACGCCCCCGAAGACATCGGGATCGTACCAACCCGGCTGGGGGGTCTCCTGCCAGGAATCGATGCTGGTGTTGACCGGAAAGCCGGGCGGAGGCGTCGGCGATTCGAACGAGCCGTTCGGGACGGCGATCGTCTCAGCTTGGAGCACGCCCTGGCCCGCCGCCCAGGCGAGCAAGGCGGTTGCGCACGCCGACACGCAGATGCACCGCCGGACGCTTGCCGCTGCCTGGCTCACACCCCGGGCCACACTTGGGATCTTCTCGCCGGCGGCAGCAAAACCGACCGGCGCCGCCGGGTCCCTGAGTTGAATGGTCATGCTCATTAAATGAATGCGCGATGTTTCATGTAGCATGGGCCGGTGCAAGCGTTTTTTCTGTGCCAGGAAAGAATGAGTGAAAACCCGCCCTTTCAACCAACAACACGGCGCTCGCCCGCGGAGATTCCGCCAGTAACCAATCGAGAAAAACCGAGGCGTTCGGGCGTGGTACCCCACGGCTCGAAGGCGCGCCAGCCACCGATCCGCAAGGCTTTGAGAGTCGCCCGGCCCGTCGCGGCACGATGGCTGGCTTATTGCGATTCCGGCTTGCCCGGCAATTGGCCCGCGCGGTAAGCGTCCAGATAACGATTCAGCAGGGTGGCGGGCGCCGCCTTGAGCCTGGCCTTCTTGCTCATCTTCTCCATCCACCGGCGCCAGTCCGGCTCGGCGTAGTTGGTCGGCTCGTAGAACCGATGGCATTTGGCGCATTTGGCCACGTAGATTTTACGGGCCGCGGCACGGTCTTTGACCGTCAACTGGTCGGCCAGGGCGGCAGCCCACGTGCCCGCCAGCGCCAGCAAGAGCAACATGAACACCGTGCGCATGAGCGGGCTAGAGGTCGAATCCAAGCAGCAGGCGCACGTTGAGTTTTTCATGGTCGTTGAGTTCGAGCTGACTGTTGCCGTCCTGGCTGGCGCTGTTGTTCCAGCCATAAATCTGCGGCAGCACCGAGAGCGCCGCCCACCAGCGTTCCTGGCGGAAACTCAGTGCGGGGCCGAGGAACAGCGCGGAATTTTCCCAGGCTTCGTAGTCGGGCAGGATGTTCTCGTTCCGGAACTCGAGGCCGAGCGACCAGTGTTTGCCGAGGTCGCGAGCCAGGCCCAGGCTGGCGCCCACTTCGCCTTCCACCTTTTCGAGCTGGTCCTCCCATTCCGTCTCATGCTCGAGGTTGAACGCCCATTTCCACGGACCGTGACGCTGGCCGAGGATGACCTTCTGTTCCAGCGCCGCCTCCTCGCCCGAGTACCGGCCTTCGAGGTAAAGCGTGAGGCCGACCTTCGACGTGGCCGGATTCAGCACGTTGAAGCGGTTCTCCAGCGAGACGCCTTGCCACGAGAACTCCGACTGGCTCGCGTCCGTCGCGGGGTCGCGGTAACTCACGGAAGTCTCATTGAGGTAAAGCGCCGCCGTGTAACGGTCGCTCACGCCATATTCGATCTCCTGGCGGAGGTCCCAGCGATTGTACTTGTCCTGACCCACCTCGCGGCTGCGCTGCGACCGCAGCGTCACCCAGTTCTCAATCTCCAGTGCGCCTTGCGGCAAGGTTTCCGGTTCGTAAGTGTAGGTGAACCGACGTTCGTCGGCGTGTGCGCTCAGCGCACCCAGACTGCCTGCCAGCAAACCAACCAGAAACGGTTTCGTTAAGTTCATGCGCGGCACGATAAACAGCCGCCGCGGGGGCTGCTCCCGGCGCGTTGCTTTTCTTTGTCGGCAGATTGCGCTCCGCCGCGGACGCCCCCACTGACTGCGGGTCGCCCGTCCGGGTTGCCCGCGTCGCAGGGGTGATCGCGCCTGAGCGGGCCGACCGGGCCGGGTTCCTTGCGTGCTCGTCGGCGGCGTGGCACTTAATCAGACGAGATGTCGCGACCGCATCGGGCCAGTTCTGCGAAAATGCCAGCCTCCGCTGCCGCCCCGTTCACCGAGGTGCCGGCGTGGGCCGCCGTCGGCGCGGGCTGGCGTCCCCTTTTCGGCAATTGCCGCGCGCTCGGCTTCAGCTTCGAGTGGCATGATTTCACGGCCGCGGAAGAACTGGACTGGTCCCGGAGTTTTCATCCCCAGAGCGTGGAATTGTGTCTGAACCTGGCCGGCCAGGCCACGGTCGCGGATGAGCGGCAGGCGGTGGAACTGCGGCCCCGCACGAGCGTGTTCTATTTCCAGGGTGAGCCGCCGTTGCGGGCGCGGCGCCGCGCGGGCGAACGGCACTGCTTTGTGACGGTGGAATTCGCCGCGGAGTTTCTGAAGCAGCACTTGCAGGCGGAGGCCCGACATCTGCACCCGGCCGTGCGCGCGGTGGTGGAGCGCTCGGCGCGTGGCTCCATCGTCACCGCGCCCGAACCCATCCGCAGCGGCTTGTTGCAGTTGGTCGAGAGCCTGCGGCGTTGTCCGGTGTTCAAACCCGCGCAGGAAACCTGGTTTCGCTGCAAGGCGCTCGAACTGGCGGCGCAGGTCTTCTTCCGCCCGCCGGAAGGCGAACTGTTTTGCACCCGCCAGCAACGCGCCGCCTGCGAACGCGCCGCCCGCGTCCGCAGCGTGTTGTGCGAGCGGCTGAGCGATCCGCCGTCGCTCGAGGAACTGGGGCGCCTGGTGGGGTGCAGCCCATTCCACTTAAGCCGGCAGTTCTCGGAAACCACCGGCCTGACCATCCAACAGTTTCTTCGCCAGGCACGCCTGGAACGCGCGGCCGAATTGCTGCGCTCCGGACGCTGCAACGTGACCGAAGCCGCGCTGGAAGTGGGCTACAACAGCCTCAGCCACTTCACGGTCGCCTTCCGCGAAACGTTCGGTTGCTGCCCGGGGCTGTATCCGGTCAAGGGTTACGCACAACCTGGCCGCTCGCCGTTGGCCGCCGGCGCGCCAACCTCCGCAGAGGAATCGTCGTTCGTGGCCACCGCGCCGCGCGAGGAACCGCCTTTGCCGATCTGACCTCGCCGCCGTGAGGATCCGGCCGTGGCCGTGCGCTCGCGGCCCGACGAGTTTTTTCCTGATTTCGCGGTGGCGGCTGCCATTCTGCCGACGTGACACGCGTGCGGTTCTTCCTGCTCCCGGTGGCGGTCTGGTGGCTCCAGTTGGCAGGCGGCTCCTGCGCCGCGGCGGACTGGGTGCGCGCCGGCCTGAACACCAACCGGCCGATCTGGGGTCTGCGCGGCGGACTGCTATTCGCAATCCCTCCCGGTGGTTTCGGCGGCGGGGAGGGCGGACCGCGCGGCTTGATCCGGCTCGGCTACCCGACGCTCACCAACGGGGGTTACGCGCTGATCAACTTCATCGCGATCGAGCCGGTGGCGAACGGCCGGCGCGGCTTCAGCGAACTCGAGACCAGCCGGCTCGACGGCGTGGCCGGCAAACGGCTTTGGATCAGTGCCGACAATGCGGAACCGCAGTCGGCTCCGAGCCTCAATCCCGGCCGGCTTTCCTCGCTGACGTCGGGTGTTGAGCAACTCGAACTCACGCTGCGGGTCGAGAAGTTCGAGAACGACGCCCACGTGTTTGTCGTGCTGGCCCAGCGCAGCGATGCGCCAGACGAACTCCGGCTCACGCTCCACCGCGAGCCCGACAGCGCGCCGATCGAACAAGGCATCCTCACCGCCACAATGGGCAACCTGGCCCGCACGCGCCGGCTGCGGTTGCGCGACGCGGCGGTCACCAGCCAGGAGCTTTACCCGCATCATCGCGGGGACGGCTTTGCCGCGCACACCGTGTTCCCGCTGGCCCGGTTGCCGCGTATCGCGAGCGGCGACGTGCTGGTGGCGGTGACCACCGACGAAGCGGAACCCGCCGCCGTGTTTCCGTTCCCCGGCTCCCGACGCTGGTATTACGCCGGCGTGCCGGTCACGCAGTATTGGCGCAAACCGGCCCGTGATCTGCGTGGCGATCTGCAGGCCGCGGTCAACGCGCGGTTCACTTACTGGATGTCGCAGCAGCCGATTCCCGGCGGCGTGGCTTTCGAAAACTTCGAGTTGCGCGAACCTTTCCACGACGGCCAGACGGTCATTTTCGGCATCACCCGCAAAACGCCGGCCGCGCTGGGTGTCACCGGCAAACCTTCGCCTTCGCGGCCATGAAGCGCGGCTTCGTCGAACGCGGTGGGTGGTGGGTGCTCGGCCAGTCGGTCTTGATGCCGCTGGTGGTCGCTTTGGGACCGCTCACGCCGGGCGATTGGCACTGGCCGGAGTTGCGTTTCCTGGCGTGGGCTTTGTTCGCGCTGGGTGCGTCGTTCGGCATCGGCGGCGCGTGGGTGTTGGGCCGGAACCGGACGGTCTTTCCGCATCCGAACGAAGGTTCCCAGCTTGTCCGGCACGGCGTGTACCGTTTTGTCCGGCACCCGCTTTACGCCAGCCTCATGTGGTTGTCGGCCGGCTGGGGCGTCGTTTGGGAGAGTTGGCCGACCCTGCTGACAGGGCTGCTCTTGACGGTGTTTCTGATCTTCAAGTCCCACCGCGAAGAGCGCTGGCTGCGCGCGCATTTCCCCGACTATGCCGACTACGCCCGCCACGTACGGCGGCTTATCCCTTGGCTGTATTGAGCGCGCCCTTCAGCCCTCCGCTGGCAGTTCCACCCATTGCCGCGTTTCCGCGGAACGGACGGCGGCATCCATCACCAGTAGGACGCGGGCGCCTTCGTGAAAACCGGGCACGCACGGCCGCTGGGTGCGGATGGCGTCCACGAACTCGAACGCCTGGTCATAGCGGAAAGTCACCAGCGGATCGCCCACGCCGGGATCGCGCGGCGCGCCGGGCCACGTCCAGAATTCGCGCGGCACCGGCACGATCTCCAGCCCCGGCCCGCCGGCCCGGCCCAACTGGAGTTCGTTCCATTTGCCGGTGATAAATACCGCGCTGGCCTGGCTGCCGTTGACCTCCACGGTGTCGAGGCTGCGCCAGCTTTCGTTGCGGCCGCTGGCCAGCTTGCTGCTTTCGAGCACGCCGGTCGCGCCGTTGCGGAAGTCGGCCAGGATGGCCACCCAATCGTCGGTGTCGTTCGCGTGGCCGTCGCGGACCGGCGTGAGGTTTTTCAAATTTGCCACCAGGCGCTGCACCGGTCCGACCAGGAGGTGCGCGAAGTCGATCCGGTGCGAGAGCATGTCGCCGAGTTCGCCGGTGGCGGCGAGTTTCCGGACCTGCCGCCAGCCCAGATTGCGCGTGCCCCAGTCTTGGAGCCGGCACGACCGGTAGTGGCGGATGTCGCCCAAAACGCCTTCGCGGACCAAATGGCTCAGATAACGCATCGCCGGCACAAACCGGTAAGTGAACGCAGTCATGTGCCGCACGCTGGCGCGGTCGGCCGCCTCCGCCATGCCGCGCGCTTCGGCGGCATTCATGGCGATGGGCTTCTCGCACAGGACGTGCTTGCCCGCGGCGATGGCGGCGTGGGCGACCGGCGCGTGGGTGAAGTTCGGCGTGGCGATGACCACCGCGTCCACGTCATCGCGCGTCACGATTTCCTCGAAGCGGGTTGAAGTCACAACCACTCCGGTCTGCTGGCGGGCGCGCTCAAGCGCGGCGGGGTCGGCGTCGCACAAAGCAACCACGCACGTGTCCGGGCAGAGCGCGAAACCGGGCAGGTGATTTTGCAGCGTGATTCCGCCGCATCCGACGATCGCGACGCGCAGCGCAGACATGGCGATTCAAGGTTGGGAAGGCGGCGATCGGTTTAGCCGATTTTCTCCCAGAGCGCGATTTGCGGCGGCTCGGCGAACAGTTCGTCGGCCCTGGCCAGCAAAGCCTTCAAATGCGGTCGGGCGAGGTGATCGTCCAAGTGCCGCTTGCTGGTCCAGTTCTCGTGAAACAGGAACGCGGCCGGATCGCCGACCGCCTGATGCAGGTCGTAGTTCTGGCAACCTGGCTCCTGGCGGGTGGGTGCGATCAAGGCCAGCAAGGTCCGGCGCACTTCGGCCTCGCGGCCCGGTTTGGCTTTGAGCGTGGCGACGACGGTGAGCAGCGCGGCTTTCATCGACGGCATGATCGTGGCGATGGCTTTGCCTTGGCAACCTCGATCTGCGTGCGCTCACCGATCGGGTAGGGTCGCTCTGAACAAAGAGGCAAATTATTGATGCGGCTGAAATTCGAAGGCCAAAATCCGAATATGCCGAAAGCAGCCCGAAGCCCGAAATCGGAAGACCAGAGAGCCTGGCGAACGGCCGTTGCGTTGCGGGGTTCGGATTTCGGATTTCTTTCGGGTTTCGGCCTTCGGGCTTCGGGCTTTGTCCCCAAAGACTGGAGGAGATGGTCAGAGCAGCGCTGACCGCTCGGATATGGGACCGAGGAAGCCGCCGCCCTGTCCGTTTGCTGGCTTGGCTTGGCTTGCGTCCGGCTGTCGGAACAAGCGAGCGGGAAAGAACCCGGCGGCCGGCCCGTTTCGGCAATCGCCTTGCCTCCGCGACCGCGCCGCCTAGGATGCGGTCTCGGAGCCCCGGCACAACCAGGTCCCGGGCCCGCTGTCAACGCATGGTCCGGTCATTCGCTTACACGACCCAGGGTCGCCTTCACACGAAGGACATCCAGGCGTTTCTGATGCCGACGCTGTTGTCGGACACGAATCTGTTTCTCTGGGTCGATCTGGAGAACCCGACGCCCGAGGAAACCCATTTTTTCCTCGAGGAAGTTTTCCACTTCCACCCGCTCTCGATTGAAGACTGCGTCGCGGACAGCCCGTCGCCGAAGGTCGAGGAGTATTCGCCCAAGGAGGATGATCGGTTCACGCCGTATCTCTTCATGGTGATTCACGCGGTGGATTACAGCCGGGCGGACGGGGTGTTCGCGACCAGCGAGCTGAACTTCTTCCTCGGCCGCAATTTCCTGGTCACGTACCACGTCCAGCCCTTGAAGAGCGTGGCCAACGTGGCCGAGCGCTCGGTCCGCAGCAACGTCCACATCGCGCGCGCGCCGGACCGCCTGGCCTATTCGCTGCTGGACTCGATCGCCGAAAACTACAAGCCCGCGCTGGAGGAACTCTCGCTCGAGATCGCGGAGATCGAGGAGCGGGTGTTGCGCGAGCCCACGCGGGAGACGTTGAACAGCATCCTGAAGGTGAAGAAGGAAGTGCTGCACCTGCGCCAGATCATCGGCCCCCAGCGCGAGGTGCTGGCACGGTTCGCGGCCGGCGAATTCAAGCTCATCCGCGGCCACCTGGTGCCGTATTACCGGGACGTGTACGACGGGTTGTTCCGGATTTACGAGCTGGCGCAAGGCTACACCGATTCGCTCACCGGCATCCTGCAGGTGTACCTGAACATGTCCTCGAACCAGACCGGCGAGGTGATCAAATTGCTGACGCTGATCACCATTATCACCACGCCGCTGATGATGATCGGCACGTGGTACGGGATGAATTTCCACAACATGCCGGAGTTGCCGCACGGTTACTGGGTGGCCACCGGCGTGATGGTGTGTTCCACCATCGCGACCTATTGGTACTTCAAACGGAAGAAATGGTTCTGACGTCCTCCACGCTGGCCCCGCGCCCAGCCCCGCGAGCATGACCGGCGGCAAATCCAGTTTCCTCGACAAAGTCCTCGGCCGCCTCGACCGGCTCGACCCGGACGGTCTGCAGACGGTGGTGCAGCGCCTGGCGCGCGAGCGGAGCTTCCTCGAAACCCTGTTCAACACCATCGAAGACGGCCTGCTGGTGCTCGATCCGGAGGGGCGGATTCTATACCTGAACCGCGCAGTCACCCGCCTGCTCGGCCTCCGGCCCGAGGAAGCCGAAGGCCAGCCGATCGGGCAGCACCTGCCCGATCTGGACTGGCAGAAGATCGCGTCGCTCGATCACCGGGGCGGCGAGCACGGCTTGCGGCTCGAATTTGAGGTGCAGTTCCCGCGCCCACGTTTCCTGCGACTGTTCGCCGCCCCCCTGGATGGCGAAGCGCCGGGCAGCCGCGGCGTGGCCTTGATCATGCACGACGCCACCGAGGCCCGGCAAAAGACGTTCGAGGCGATCGAAAGCGAGCGGATGCAGGCGCTCACGCTGCTCGCGGCCAGCGTCGCGCACGAGATCGGCAATCCGCTGAACGCCCTGCACATCCACCTCCAGCTCATGGAACGGGAGCTGAAGAAACTGCGGACCCTGGCCGCCGCGCCGCCGCCGGCCAAACGTGAATTCACGCTGCGCCGGGCGCGACCGCAGCGGCTGCCCGGTCCGGACGAGATTGAGGCGTTTGCCGGCAAGTTCGACCGTTACCTCGACGTTGCCAAAGGCGAGATCGCACGGCTGGATTACATCGTCACCCAGTTCCTCCAGGCCATCCGGCCCAGCCCGCCGCAGATTCAGCGCGCTTCGCTGAACGACGTGGCGCTCGGCACGCTGGAGCTGCTGAAGCCGGAGTTGGAGAACCGCGGCCTGATGGCGGAGGAGAAACTCGACCCCCACCTGCCCCCGGCACCGCTCGACCCCGCGCAGATCAAGCAGGCCCTGGTCAATGTGATCAAGAATTCGATGCAGGCGATGACCCGCGGCGGTGTCCTGACGTTGACCACCGGTGAATCAGCCGACGGCGTCTGGGTGAGTGTCGCCGACACGGGCGGCGGCATCCCGCCCGAGCAGCTTCAGCGCATCGGCGAACCGTTCTTCACCACCAAGAAAAAGGGATCTGGGCTCGGCCTGATGATCGTCCGCCGCATCATCCGCGAGCACGGCGGCAGCATCGACATCGACAGCCATGTCGGCCGCGGAACAACCGTGCGGTTGTGGTTGCCTCACCAGAAACGCCGCACGCGCCTGCTCCGGGCGGCCGAATCGGCGCCGGACGCCACCTGACATGGCAGTGCCGGTTCGTCGCATGGTGGCGACGGCGTTGCCAAGTCCTCGCCGGTGAAGGATCGTCATTTCCGAGGCCCGGATGAAAACACGTCTGCTTTCGCTCCTGCTCGCCGGTTGCGCATGCTGCGCCTTGTCGGCGGCCGACTTTGAGTTCGTCGTGATCGGCGACACCCGGCCGCCGTTCGAGAGCGAGAACTTTCGCATCTTCGAGCGCCTGATTCCGGAGATCAACACGCTCAAACCCGCGTTCGTCATCAACGTGGGCGACCTCATTTACGGCTACGGTCTGTTGCGCAAAGAAAAGCAGTGGGACCGCTACCAACAGGTCATCCGCGGCTTTGCGGAGCCGTACTATCAACTCCCCGGCAACCACGACACCTACTCGAAGGAGGCCCGCCGGATTTACGGTCGGCGCTTCGGCAAGTTCTACGAGTCGTTCGATCATGGCGACTGCCACTTCGTGCTGTTGGACACCACCGAAGAGGAAAAGTGGGGCTACCTGGGCCCGGCCCAACTGGCCTGGCTGCGGGCCGACCTCCGGGAGGCGAAAGCGAAGATGGTCTTTGTGTTCACTCACTTTCCGCTCTGGGAACCCGCCCGCGTCGCGCCGAAGTACCACGAATTCTGGGCGCAAACGCTCCACCCGCTGTTCCGCGAATCCCGCGTTCGCGCGGTGTTCGGCGGGCATTTTCACAGCTACGGACCGACCCGGGACATCGACGGCATCCGCTACTTCATCACCGGCGGTGGGGGCGCCGAGTTGAAGCCCGCGTACAAGAAGGCCGGCGGGGTGCACCACTTCCTGCGGGTCAGCGTGAAGGGGGAGAGCTTCGACGTGCGCGTGGTGACCGATCACGGCGAGCTGACCGACGCCGAGGCGGACGTCACCGGCGGCGAAGCCTTTGCCGACCAACACTGCTCGCGGATCGGGCTGGCGGAAAACGCGAGCCGGCTCGAGGTAGGGACGCGCATTCCGGTGTCGCTCACGAACCCGTTTCGCGACCCACTAAATGGCACGGCTGAATGGCTCCTCGATGCGGCAGCCTGGATCGGCGCGCCGGCCACCAACTGGTTCGAGATTCCGCCCGGCGCTACCAAAGACCTGGAGTTCGAGTTGGCCGCCCGTTCGGCAACCAACGCGCTGGCGACGCTCCCCCAACTCGCGTTCGCGGTGCGCGCGGGACCGCGCCAATTGTACTTCCGCCGGGATGTTTCCGTTTTGCGCCGCCTGGCAGCTCCGCGCTTGCCCGCGACGCCCGCACTCGATGGCCGGCTGGACGAATGGACCGCCGTGCCCGCGCTCACGTTGGACGCTGGCACGCCCGCTGCCGCCGAAGTCCGGGCGTTCCGCACGGCCGAGGCATTACACCTGGCCGTGACGGTGCCGGTTGCTGTACCCGACGAAGACGAGGACGCGGCATTTCGCGACGATTTGCGGATCGGGTTCGCCCGGCGCACCAGCGAAAACGGCTTCGCCACGGACCGGCTCCGGTTCGGCATTGCGGCGGCCGGCCGGCCCGGGGTGGTTCACGACCGAACGCCGGGTCGCAAACCGGGCGGCGCACTGGCGGGGGTGAAAACGGCCTGGCGCTCCGAGGCCGGCAAGACCGTCTATGAAGTCTCGGTCCCGTGGCGTTTGCTGCGACCGGCGCGGGCGGACAAGCTCGAGCGCTGGGTGATCGGCCTCGCCTATCCGGTGCCGGCCGCCGGCGCCCAGGCCGAACCACCGGCGGGCGCGGCTTCCGACGCGCTCAACTACGAAGTGCGTTACGGCGGCGACGCGGTGGCCCCAGTCCATTTCGTTGAGTTGGTAATGGAAAGTCCGCGGTAGTGCGCGATCCGGTGCGCGACGCTTGTCGGCGGTGTCGGTAAAGAAAAACTCCCCGCCGGCAGTGACGCGCGGCGGGGAGGCGAAGGGAGTCTGACGTTATTGCTTCAAGCGGAAGAACTGGTCACCCGCGCTGGTGGGAAGCGTCACGGAGTTATTGGCCACTCCCGGCACGGCCTGCCAGTTCGGGCTGGCCAGTGTGGGTGTGCCTTCCAGCGTGAAGCCGGTGACGTCCGTGGGCCAGGCGATGGTCACGGTGCCGGTCCCGCGGCTGACACTCAGCGTGGGTGGCATTGCCACACCGGTGATCACCACGGGGATGCCGTCCGCGGACGGACCGCCCAACGCCACCATCTCGGCGTCGCTGAGTTTGCCGGCGCGAATCTGGATAGAGTTCACCCACAGCGCACGCCGTTCGTCGCCGTTGTCGCAGAACAGCACCGCCAGCGGCTGGAGCGCCCGGCGCGGATTGTCGAGGCCCTGGTTGGCGGTCCAGTCATCCTGTTTGACGCCATCGACGAACTTGGTGACGACCGGCGGGTTCGCGGCTTCATCGTAAGCGGCGATGACCCGGTGCCATTCGCCCGCGGTGAAGATGCCGGTGCCGTTGTAGCCGTTGCCGCCCTGGCCGAAGTTGTTGCCCTGCCAGAACAGGTCGCCGTCCACGTTGGCATCGAGGTTGGTGTTGCTGATCCGGATGAGCGAGGCCGCGCCGGGGCCACTGGTGTCCAGCAGCACGTCCATGATGAGCGTGTCCCGGTTCAACCTTGCCGGCACCAAGACAAACGAAATGGCGTCGGGCGCGGTGCGCGCGGTTCGGCACGCGACGGGTCCACAGGGCTGCCCAGTGCCAACCCCGCCGACGATTTGCGCTTCGTGGTCTGCAACCTAGATTCTCGCGACGCGTGGTTAAGATGAAGCGAACGTTGACAATTCTCCTCGCCGTGGCGGTCATAACGCTGGCTCGCGCTGGCGAAACCCCGAAAACGATGAAGACCGAATCGACCGCGCCTCCGCATACCGAACTCGCCACCTTCGGCGGGGGCTGCTTCTGGTGCGTGGAGGCGGTGTATCGGCTGCTCGACGGCGTCAAATCCGTCACCAGCGGTTACGCCGGCGGCCACGTGGCGAATCCGACCTACCAGCAGGTTTGTGAAGGCGATACCGGCCACGCGGAGGTTGTCCAAATCGAGTTTGATCCGCAAAAAATCAGTTACGCGCGCCTCCTGGAGGTGTTCTGGATGGCCCACGATCCCACCACGCTGAACCGCCAGGGCCACGACGTGGGCACGCAGTACCGCTCGATCATTCTTTACCACAACGAGGCCCAAAAGCTCGCCGCCGAGAAATCCAAGGCCGAGGCGGCGAAAGAGTTTACCAAGCCGATCGTGACCGAGATCGTGCCGCTCCAGAAATTCTATCCGGCCGAGGGTTACCACCAGGATTACTTCCGCCAAAACCCCGGCCAGGGCTACTGCCAGAGGGTCATCGCGCCGAAGATTCAGAAGCTCAAGCAGGAACTCGGCGTGAAGCCCTGATTGGCCGTTACCGCGCTGCACCCGGTTTTCTCTGGTGTCTCCCAAGGCTGCGTTGCCTGAGCAGCGTTCGCCTCGGCTGATTGCCTTAAACCTGCCCGCCCGCTTCGGTCGCGGAGCTGTTGGCTGTGGCCTGCGGACGGCTCCAACCGCGAATCGTCCGCATCCGGGCCTGATTTTGATCGCACAATTCGTGTAACGTTCCGCCGATTTCGCTTCTGAGGTGGGTGCCAGTTCACTATGAATGGCGACTGACCCGTGAACGAAGGACGCAAATGCCCAAGCTGCGGGACGCCGTTGGCCGCCGACGCGCCGGCCGGTCTTTGCGCCGCGTGCCTGTTGCGCGAAGGTCTGGTCACCGAGACGGCCACCGGCGGGGGGATGCCGCCGTTCACCCCGCCGTCACCGGCCGAACTGGCACCGCACTTTCCGCAACTGGAGATTCTCGAATTGGTGGGCCGCGGCGGCATGGGCGCGGTCTATAAGGCCCGTCAGCCGGTGCTCGACCGCCTGGTTGCGCTCAAGATTCTGCCGCCGGCCAAAACGCAGGAACCCGGCTTCGGAGAGCGTTTCAACCGCGAAGCGCGCGCACTGGCCCGGCTCAGTCACCCGAACGTGGTGGCGGTGCACGACTTCGGCCAGGCGGGCGGCTACGCGTACTTGTTGATGGAGTTCGTGGACGGCGTGAACCTGCGCCAGCTCGAGCGCGCGGGCCGCCTCTCGCCGCGGGACGCGTTGGCCATCGTGCCGCAGGTCTGTGACGCCTTGCAGTACGCCCACGACGAGGGAGTGGTGCATCGTGACATCAAGCCGGAGAACATCCTCGTGGACCGGCGCGGCCGGGTGAAGATCGCGGACTTCGGCCTGGCCCGCCTGCTCGCGGTCGAGCCCGCGGACGAACGGCTGACCGGCGAAGGCCAGGTCATGGGCACGCCGCATTACATGGCGCCGGAGCAGGTGGAGCATCCGCGGGAGGTCGATCATCGCGCGGACATTTTTTCGCTCGGCGTGGTGTTCTACGAGTTGCTGACCGGCGAACTGCCTTTGGGCAAATTTCCGCCGCCTTCGCGCAAGGTCCAGATCGACGTGCGACTGGACGACGTGGTGTTGCGGGCGCTCGAAAAAGAACCGGCCCGGCGTTACCAGCAGGCCGGCGAGGTAAAAACCGAGGTCGAAACCATCGCCCGCACGGCACCGCCGCCGGTGGCTGCACCCGCGGTTTTCGGCCCTCGCCGGTGGTGGGCACCACTGGCACTGGGCCTTTTCCTGCTCGGCACGTTGGGCACGTTGCTGCTGATGACGGTGTCTTACCGGCATGAGCTGGCGCTGATCTTCGGCGGGCTCGCGCTGGCGTTGGCGTTGGTCTTCGGCTGCTTAAGCTGGCAGGAGCGCCTCAGTAAAAGCGTGGTGCTGGCCACGGCTCTCATCTTCATTGCCGGCGGGGTCACGGTGGCCATTTTGACCGGGTTCTTTGCCTGGGACCGTCGCGCCGCGCTCGCGCGGGAGTCGCGCTTCCAGCAACAAATGGTGGAGCAGCAGGCCGTGAGCAATGCGGCCCAAAGCCTCGCGCCGTTGCTGCCGCAATTGAAATCCGGATCGCTCGAGCAGCGTCGGGAAGTCGCGCTGAAGCTCCACAGCGCCGGGCCTCGCGCGCGGTTTGCCGCGGCTGACTTGGTCGCGGCGATGCAGGACAAGGACTGGCAGGTCCGTATGTTGGCGGCCGCAACGCTGGGCTACGTCGGCGAGCCGGCCGGACCGCAGGCCGTCGCCGCGCTGCGGCGCGGGATCGGCGACCCCGACCAGCGGGTGGCCTTCAACGCCGCGCTGGCCCTGACCAAGGTCGCTCCCAGCGACCCGGCCAGCATTCCGTTGTTGATGATCACGCTCACGAACCGTCCGGCCAGTGATCGGTTTGGTATTTGGGAAGTGCAGCGCCGCGAAGCCGTCGAGGCGCTGGAAAAACTGGGCTTCCGCGACCTGCCGCGACCGCCCGAGACGCGGAGTCTGCCCGACGCAACGCGAGCCAGCACCTCCGTGCCGGCAGACGGTGAAGCCGATTTACCAACTTCACCACTGGCCGCGCCCGCGAAGCCCGCCACCCCAGTGCCGCCGGTGGTCATCGCGACCGTGCCCGCGGCCGGGGCTGCGGACGTGGACCCGGCGCTGACGGAAATCCGCGTGACTTTCAGCGAGCCCATGCGCGCCGGGCGGTGGTCCTGGACCGCCGGCGGCGAGGCGAGTCTGCCGGAGACGACCGGGGCGCCTGGTTTCCTTGGCGACCGCCGCACTTGGGTGCTGCCTGTGAGGCTCCAAGCCGGCAAGTGTTACGCCCTTTGGCTGAACAGCGAGAACGCCCAGAGTTTCGAAGACCAAGACGGCCAACCCGCGGTCCCGTACCTGCTGGTGTTCCAGACCAGAAAGTGACTTTAACGGGCGGCCGGTCCTGCCCCGCAGGCGCGGCCCCGTGAACAAACGACAAACCGAAAGGAGAAGACCATGAAACGAATAGTTGCGCTCGCACTCGCAGTGACGGCGGTCCTGCCTTTGGGACGTGCCGTTGCCGCCGAGATTTCCCTCGACTCCGCGCCACCCGTGGTGGTGAAGACCACCCCGGTTGCCGGCGCCACCGACGTCGATGCGGGCCTGGCCGAAATTCAGGTCACTTACAACAAGGCGATGCAGGACGGCAGTTGGTCCTGGTCCACCTGGGGCCAGGAGAACTACCCCGAAACCACCGGCCAGCCCCGGTACCTGGCCGACGGCCGCACCTGCGTGCTGCCGGTGAAGCTTGCGCCCGGCAAGTTTTACGCGATCTGGTTGAACAGCGAAAAGTTCAAGAACTTTAAGGACACCGAAGGCCGGCCGGCGGTGCCGTACTTGCTCAACTTCAGCACCGGTGGGACGGCCCAGGCCACCGACACCAAGCCCGGCGCGGGTTCGGCCAATGTCGCGGCGGTGCAAACCTACGAGGTCAACAAGGCCGTCGCGGAGTTTCCGACCGCGGAGGATTTGTCCACGCCGGAAACAGCCTGTGCCGCGTGGCAGCGGGCGAACGCAAACAAGGACGCGCAGGCGATCAGCCGGCTCAGTTGGGTGCCGCTCGATCCCGCGGGCCAGGAAGCGTGGTATCGCAACCAGCAGACGCGCGACCCGGAAGGGCTGGCGGTTTACCTGAAAGCCGTGGCCGAATCCAAGATCGTCGCGGTTCAAACCTGGCGGGGCGAGTTGGCGAATGTCGTCACCTTCCTGCCCTTCCCGGAAGGCAAGGGACGCGATCCGTTCAGCGCGCGCGTCTTCGGCAAGCTGGGCGGTGAATGGAAGAACCTGGGCGAAGATCGGCTGCCGGACCTCGATTCGGCCAAGGCAAACTTCGAACAAAAGAAGGAGGGCATGTTCGAGCAGTTCGCGGCCTTGAAAGCCCAGCCCGCAGCTCCGCCGACCTCCGGCCAGCCCGCCGCCGAGTCTTATTTGTCACTCCTCAATGCGGATCAGCGGCTGGTGTTGGACTGGTCCAACCGCCAGTTTCGCAGCTTCTTCGACGCGCGCACTTTCGAGGGTTGGTCGGCGAAAGAGCGGAGCGACCTTGAAACACGCCTCATCGACGCGCTCAAAGGGCCGCAGAACCGGGATTATTACCAGGCCATCAACACGCTCGCGGCGCTGCGGTCGCAAAAGGCGGTGCCGGCCTTGCGGGGCATCGCCGCGGATCGCCGCGAAAAGGACAACCGCGACCGCTGGATGGCCATCCGCGCCTTGGGGATCATCGGCGACAAGTCGGTCGTGCCTGAGTTTGTCCACCTCGTCTATCACGCCAACGTCAACACGCGGTGGTGGGCGCAGATCTCGCTGGTCCGCCTGACCGGCCAGAACTTCGGCAAGGACTGGAAGGCCTGGGGCGCCTGGTGGAATGCGCAAAACGGTCAGCCCGCATTCCAACCGGAAATGGTCCGCTGGTACAGCGATCCGCAGTGGAGCGACCCGGCCCAACTCGAGAAGAATCTGGCCGAGAATGATGACAAGTTCTTCGCCCGCCTGCGGCCCGCCGCCGAGGCCAAAAGCCAGGAATGATGGGGCGGCCAGGCTCGCCGCAATTGCCTTTTTGCCGGCGGCAAACGAACGTCGGCCGGGGTGCGCGCCGTGGATTCTGAACCGGCGCCGCCCCGGCCGCTCCGCTTGTCTGCGCGCCACGGATGCGTCGCCCGCGGGTGCGAGGCACGGGATCCATTTGAGTTGACCTCTACACGTTCAGCCCCGGTCGCCGGCGCTTCCGGCGATGTCTTTGCCACGACGCACTGGACGGTGGTGCTTGCGGCCGGCCTGCGCGGCGCACCCGCAGCCGATCGGGCGCTGGATGAACTCTGCCGCGCCTATTGGTACCCGCTCTATGCGTATGTGCGCCATCGGGGCTACTCGAAAGCGGACGCAGAAGATTTGGTGCAAGGCTTCTTTGCCCGGTTTTTGAAACGCAATTACCTCGCGGGCCTGACCAGCGAGCGCGGCCGTTTCCGCTCCTTTATGCTGGCGGCGTTGAAGCATTTCCTGGCCAACGAATGGGACCGCGCTCAACGGCAAAAGCGTGGCGGTGGCGTGGCGCCCCTTGCGCTCGACTGGCAGGGCGCCGACAGCCGTTACCGCATCGAGCCCGCCGATCCGCTCAGCCCCGACAAACTCTACGACCGCGCGTGGGCGACGGCGCTGCTCGAACTCGTGATCGGCCGGTTGCGCGCGGAATTGGCGGCGGGCGGGCGGGCGGATTTCTTCGACGCCGTGAAGGAGTTCCTGGCGGTGGGCAAAGCGGCGATTCCTTACGCGGACGCGGCGGCCCGGACCGGTTTGAGCGAAGGCGCCGTTCGCGTGGCGGTGCATCGCCTCCGCAAGCGGTATCGAGAACTGCTCCGCAAGGAAATCGCCCAAACGCTGGCCGATCCCGCGCAAGTAGAGGACGAGCTGCGCTCGCTGTTCGCGGCGGTAGCCACGTGATTCCGGCGGCTCAGGCGTGGCCAGTCGCGGGCTCGATGCCGCGTTCCGCCAGCCGGGCCAGCGTCCATTCGTATTCGGCGACCAATTGGTCCACTACGCTGCGCGCTTTGAGGGCGGCCGGCAGCACGTCCCAGGTGTACGTCTCCATCTCGAAATGCCGGCAACAGCCCGGCAATTTGGCCAGCCAGTCCAGCGCGGCTACCAAGTGATCCGCGGTGGTCGCAAACGGCGCGACCGGCTGACAATGCAGCGGCACGTGGTAATGGATCCGCCACTCTTCGCCGGCGTGCGGCGACGGAGCGCCAGCCGCGAGGGCCAGGTCGAGGTCCCGGAACCGCCGGAGCCGGCCGGCCGGGTCGCGGGCGACCACTTGATGGAAATACACGTCGTCGTGAAAAGCCGACAAGGCTCGGCGGCTCGCGTCATTCACCGGCACTTTGAGCGCGTTGCTCAGGTGGACCTTGCTCAGTTTTACGCCGTGCGCCTGTAGTTTTGCCAGCGCCGCCCCGGCCTCCTCGAACTCGACCGCGAGGTGGCAGGCGTCGTAGTTCACGCCGAGGTGGCGGTCGAGCCTGGCATCGCCCGGACGGTCGGCGCGCATCGCCTGAAAGAATCGCACCGTCTCTTCGCTGGTTTCGATAAAGCAAAGCGGCTCGGGTTCGAGGCCGAGGTGAAGAGCGCGCCCGCTGCGTTCGCTCAAGCCGGCAACATATTCGACGCACTGCCACAAGTTGGCCCGCATCGCCTCCACCTGCGCCTCCGAGCGGATGAACTCCTTGAACGAACCGGGCACGGTGCTCACGCTGCCTTCGCCACCTGCCGGCACCAGTTTGACCAGCAAGTCGAACAACAGCTTCGTGTAAGCAAGCCGCTCCGGCGTCGTCCAGTCGGGTGCATAGACCTGCTCCTTGACGCGTGTGCCGTGAAAGCGGCCGTACGGGAAGCCATTGATCGTGAAAACGTAGCAACTGTGCCGCTCCAGCCAGCGCTGGAATGCGGTCAGCGTCGCCGGTTCGCTCAACTCGCGCGCGGCGTCGGCACCGAGGCGCAGGCCGATGGCGTATGGCTGGCCGGGGCAGATGCGCTCGCGGACGGCAAGGGTGTGCCGCTCCAAGTTGGCGAGCGTCTCCGGCCAGGTTTCGCCGCGATGAATGTTGGTGCAATACGCGAGGTGCCAGTCGTGGCTGAGTCGCATGGGTGCGATTGAACCGCGGCCAGCCGCGAAGGCGAGGCGAATTCGCACCGCTCGCGCTGGTGTCGCCTCGGCGGAATGCCAGCTTTTCCGAAAACCCGCGTGACTTCGCCCGGCATTCTCGCCATGATGACTTCTAAACATCACGATCAGAGCCATGCCATTGCTGCCAACCTTGAAGGAACGCTGTCGCATCGCGCCGGTTTCCCGGCCAGACGCCGTGTCCACCGGTCATGACCTGCCCGGCTGCCCGCGGTCAGCCGTGGCCGCGCAACGCCCCCAGCCTGCCCGCCGCAAGCTCAATCGCCGCGCGCCGGCCTTGTTGCTGGTTGGTTTGTTCGGCTTCGCACTGCGGGCCGTCGGCACGCCGCTTGAACTCCATCAAGCCGACCATATCTGCCTGATCGGCAATGCGCTGGCGGACCGGATGCAGCACTCCGGTTGGCTGGAGACGCTGATTTACTCGCGCTTTCCGAAGCTGGACCTGGTGTTTCGCGATCTGGGCTTTTCGGGCGACGAGCTCACAGTGCGCGCGCGCTCGCAGGACTTCGGCACGCCGGATGAATGGCTTCAGCGGGAAAAGGCAGACGTGGTCCTCGCCTTCTTCGGCTACAACGAGTCATTCCAAGGACCGGCGGGCCTGGCGCAATTCCGGCACGACCTCGAAGCGTTCATCGACCACACGCTGGCGCAGAACTACAGCGGTCGGGGCGCGGCCCGCCTGGTGTTGTTCTCTCCGATCACGCAGGAGCAGCTCCCGGATCCGAATTTTTCCGACCCGGCGGCGAACAACGCGAACCTGCGTCTCTACACTACCGCGATGGCCGAAGTGGCGAAGGCCAAGGGCGTCCCATTCGTGGACCTGTATGCGGCTTCCACGGCGGCTTATGCGAAATCGCCACAGCCGCTGACCATCAACGGCGTCCACCTCACCGACGCCGGTTACCGGGCACTGGCGCCGGCGATGTACGCCGGTCTGTTCGGCGAGCCAGCCCCGGCGATGGACGGGGCGGCGTTCGAGAAGTTGCGCAGCGCCATCAACGACAAGAACCGCCAGTTCTTCCGGCGGTACCGGACCGTCGATGGCTTCAACATCTACGGCGGTCGCTCGCATCTCGAATACAACGGCGTCAAGAACCGCGACACGATGCTGCGGGAAATGGACATGCGCGACGTGATGACCGCCAATCGCGACCGGCGCGTCTGGGCCGTGGCGCAAGGCGGCGATCTGGTCGTGAAGGACGACAACCTGCCCCTGCCGGTCGAGGTGAAGAGCAATCATCCCGGCCCGAATCCGGACGGGTCGTTCACGTTTTTGAGCGGCGAGGCGGCGATCCGGCACATGCAGGTTCCGCCAGGCTGCAAAGTCAACCTGTTCGCCTCCGAGGAACAATTTCCCGAGTTGGCCAACCCCGTGCAGATGGCCTTCGACACGCGCGGGCGGTTGTGGGTCGCCGCCTGGCCGAATTACCCGGAACGCACCCCGCAAAGCCAAAAGGGGGACAGCCTGCTGGTGTTCGAGGACACCGACGGCGACGGCAAGGCCGACCAGTGCTCAGCCTTCATTGACGACCTCAATGCGCCCACCGGATTCCAGTTTTACAGGGACGGCGTGATCGTGGTCCAGGCGCCGGACGTGTGGTTTGTGCGCGACACCGATGGCAACGGCAAGGCGGACTGGCGGGAGCGTTTGCTGGACGGTCTGGACTCGGCGGACGCGCATCACACCGCGAACTCGCTGGTGCTGGATCCGGGCGGCGCGATTTACCTGAGCGACGGCGTATTTCATCGCACGCAAGTCGAGACACCGTGGGGGCCGCCGGTGCGGAACGAAGACGCGTGCATCTACCGCTTCGAGCCGCGCACGGGCAAGTTCGAGCGGTACATCCCGTACGGTTTTGCCAACCCGCACGGCCGCGTCTTCGATTACTGGGGCAACGACCTGGTCACCGACGCCACCGGCAACAACACCTACTTCGGCCCGGCGTTCAGTGGCCACCTCGACTATCCAGACAAGCACGCCGGCCTGCGCGAATTCTGGAACCGGCCTTCGCGCCCGTGTCCAGGCACCGGCATTCTGTCCAGCCGCCATTTCCCGGAGTCGTTCCAGGGCGAATTCCTCAACTGCAACGTCATCGGCTACCAGGGCATCTTCCGCGTGAAGGTGCGGGAGGAAGGCTCCGGGCTGTGGGGCGACACCGTCGAGCCGGGACTGGTGCAGTCGGACGACCCGAACTTCCGCCCAACGGCGGTCGATGTGGCGCCGGATGGCTCGGTCTATTTCCTCGACTGGCAGAACCCGATCATCGGCCACATGCAGCACCATTTGCGCGACCCGAACCGCGACCACACACATGGCCGCATTTACCGCCTCACCTATCCGAGCCGCCCGCTGCTCCAGCCCGCGAAGATCGCCGGCGAGCCGATTCCCAAGCTGCTCGAACTGCTCAAAGAACCGGAAAACAACGTCCGCACCCGCGCGAAGATCGAGTTGGGCGCGCGTGACCCGCAGGCGGTGATCGCAGCGGTGCAGCAATGGGTGCAGCAGTTCGACCCCGCAAAGACCGAAGACCAGCACCCGCTCATGGAAGCGCTGTGGGTCCACCAATGGCTCAACGTCGTGGACGAGCCGCTGTTGCGCCAGATGCTGCACTCGCCCGAGCCGCGGGCGCGCGCCGCGGCGGTGCGGGTCCTGGGTTACTGGCGGGACCGAGTTCGCGAACCGCTGGCCTTGCTGCGCGACGCCGCCAACGACCCGGCGCCGCGTGTGCGCCTCGAAGCCGTCCGCGTGCTCAGCTTCTTCCGCGGCCACGAAGCCTTGGCCATCGCGCACGAGGTTCTGAAGTACGACACGGATTACTACCTCGATTACACGTTCAACGAGACGCTGCGCCAACTCCGCAAGACTACGGATGAACTCTATCTCCCCGAAAACCCGAAGGCCTTGGCGCGCGTGCTCGAACGGCTCTCGAACGCGGAATTGATGCGGGCCCCGGCCTCGGAGCCGGTATTGTTGGCCCGCGTCGAGCGCAAAGGCATCGAGATCAACGCGCGCAACCAGGCGCTAACCGACCTGGCCAAACTCCACGGCAGCGATCGCATCGCCGAAACCATTGCCGCCTTGAACCGGTTCGATCGCGACGGAGCCGACTGGTCGGTGGTGAAAGATCTCGCCACGCTCCTCACCGCCATCTCGGCGGAACTCACCCACGCGCGGGCGCCGCTGGCCGATCTGGCCCGGCACGCGCACCGCGACGATGTCCGCCGCGCCGCGTACGCCGGCTTGGTGGCCACCGAAGGCAAGCCCGACGGGGTCTGGGCTGAGACCGCTGACCAGGCGACGGCCCGCGTGGCCTTGATCGATTCCATCATCCTCGTGGCCGATCCGGACACCCGCGCGCTGTTCGAGCCGTTGTTGACCGAAGCCATCGCGAATTCAGCCACGTCGGCCGAAGTGCGCCGGGCTGCCCTGCGGGCATTGCCTTTGATGGGATCTGATTTTGCGGCTCAGAACTTCACCCTGCTCGCCGCGCACCTGCGCAATGGCCGCGAATTACCCACGGTTTCGCGAGCGATCCTGCAAATGCCGCGTGAAGTGTGGGACAAAGCTGCGGCGGCTCCGGTCGCTGATGCGATCCTGCGCTGGGCGCGCAACGTGCCGGCAGCCGATCGCACCGCACAAGACTACGTCGAGACGGTTCAACTGGGGATGGAGATGGCCACGCTGTTGCCGCCCGCCGACAACACGCGCGTCCGCAAGGCGCTGCTCGGCCTGGGCGTGCGGGTGTTCGCCATCAAGAGCGTGCGCGAGCAGATGCGTTACGACACCACGCGGATCGTGGTGGAGGCGGGCAAGCCGTTCGAGATTCGCTTCGAGAACGTCGATATGATGCCCCACAACCTGACGATTGTGCGGCCGGGCGCACGCGAGGAAGTGGGCAAGCAGGCGGAGAAGATGCCGCCGAACCCGGACAGCCAGGGGCGGCTCTATGTCCCAGACAATCCGAAGATCCTGGCGGCCACGCGGCTATTGGAACCCGGCGAGCGGGCCACTTTGAAACTCACGGCGCCTGAGGCGCCAGGCGACTATGAGTATCTTTGCACCTATCCCGAGCACTGGAAGGTCATGTTCGGCCAGCTTGTGGTGGTCAAAGACCTGGAGGCTTACCTGGCGGCCAGCGCCACCGCGCCACTACCACCGACCCCGCCGCCGTTGGTCGCCCACGAACATCACCACTGACCAGAGATGATTCGCGCCGGGCTGTGGAACTGCCGAGGTTCCCGCAGGGATCAACCTTTCAGCTTCCGCTCCAGGATTTCGCCAACCAGGGCCGGGTTTGCCTTGCCCTTGCTGAATTTCAAGCCAACGGATTAGGCGCCTGCTGCTGCGGTGCCTCTTGGGGCGGCATTTGTTTGGGACGCGGACCATGAACTGGAACCAGCATGGTCTGCGTCTGTGCCTGCTTGATGAACGCCTTGCCGAGATGGTTCTCGAGAATCTTGACGGCACCCGTGGCATTGAACGTGTGCGTGGTGGCGTGAAAGACGGAAAGCACCAGATCTTGCAAGGTTTGGTCTTTCTCCAGCGGAACGATGTTCAATTTCTTCTGCTCCAATTCGGCGCGCGAGATACTGACAAGTCTTTGGGATAGACTACACGAATGGGAAGTGTTAGGGTTGGGCCTGGCGAAGCAGGACGGACGGAAACTCGATCATCAATCATTGGAAACGCTGCGGCTTATCGCGGTGCGGCGGGTG
>JAKANS010000255.1 GCA_021823625.1 bacterium
CGATCTTGCATAAACGCGACCGCGGAAGGCTGCCGTGTTCTGAGGAACACAGCCACGGGAGCAGCCGCCATATGATCCTGTTCCCGCAGTTGAAACCGAAATAGCATGAAGTCAGATACCTGCCCTGTCTGTGGCACGTCCGCAGCCGTACAAGCGCTTGGCGGCAGAACGAACGTGTGGTGCTGGCGCTGCGGCGAATTCGCATTTACTAAATTGGCAGATGGGTGTCTTCAGGCAGCCCGCAAAAACGCCGGCGGGCGCGGTGTCGCGCTGCTCTCCGGTTGGTTGCGCGAAAATTGGGGTAGTACCCTTGCCGAACGCGACATCAAGCCGATTTTGGAATCTCGAATGCCTAACATCGCGGAGAAGGCGGATCGCGTGCTGCTACATTTGGCAAAAGCCGTGCCGGTAGGAGGCACGCAGTTTGCGTTCGCAACCGAGTCGAAAGGCGTGCTCGCTTCCTACGTGGGTGAGAGCGAACTACCGAGATACTCGCTCTCCCGGTCAGCTCTCGCGGCAACCGGTTACTGCGAAGACTCCGGCGAGCTAGACTTTTTGCTGCTAGACTGCCTGACGATACAGAGTGGCTTTCTGGAAATTAAGCCCGGCCGCACCGTTCCATCGAAGATCACCCCCGCCGGTTGGGCGCGTATCCAGGAGCTTCAGCAAGGCCGTGGCACCGGGGCAGACGGATTCATCGCAATGTGGTTTGGGAACGAAGTGAAACCTGCCTCCGACGCAATCTACCGAGCGATTGATTTGGCCGGCTACCACCCGGTTCTGATGAATCGCGAGGAGCACAACAACCGGATCGACGACGAAATCATTGCCCGCATCCGCAGCAGCCGGTTCTTGGTGGCTGACATGACGGGTCACCGAGGCGGAGTCTATTTCGAGGCCGGGTTTGCGCTGGGCTTGGGATTGCCGGTGATCTGGATTTGTCGCGAGGACGAGCTGGCCGGCGTCCATTTCGACAACCGCCAATACAACTTCATCCTGTGGCAACCCGACGCGCTGGACGAGTTGGAGCGGCGGCTGAAGAACCGCATCGAAGCGACGCTGGGCCACGGACCGCTCGCCTCCGCGGCATCGCAGGCCAGCGCGTGATCACTTCTTGGAGTCGGTGTCGGTATCGTCCTCGTAAGGGTCGTACGAGAACTTCTGGCCACCGATGCTCGCTTCGTACATGAGGCCGCCACGGGCTATCGTAAACACCGCGACGCCCAATTTGTACTTCGCGTTCTTGGACGCGCCTTCCGCCGCCGCCACAGCGCTCACCTGGGCGCTGAATTCCACGTTGCCTTCCTTGAAGTCCTTCAGCGTCTTTTCGTCTTCGAAGAAGATCACCTCGGAATAGACCTGGCCGCCGAGCTGAAAACCGATCGTGACCTGGGTCAGCTTGGTCTCGCCCGCAACCTTCCCTTTTTCGAACAACTGCCCCTCGCCGTGCGCGGCGCCAACGCCGATCGCACCCTTGGCGACTTTCGGGAAAACCGCGTAACCGGCCGACTTCTCGAAGAATTCCTTGAGCGAAGAATCGGTCTTCTGGAACACCGCAATGGTGTCCTTGACCTCCGTGGAGAGGTTCTGGCGTTTCTTGTCGGCGGCCAACGCGACGGTGGCGAAGCACAGCACTGCGGCCCAAACCAGGCGGTTCGTTTTCATCATGGGGGCATTATCGCATCGCGGGGAAGGCTGTCAAAAACTGCTTCGAAGATGCCGTCTCGGAGCCGGTGGAGCTTGCGCGGCGTCGAGGCGACTTCACGGGAACAGGCCGCGGATTCGCTTGGCGTCGTGCAGGCGCTTTACGCCCAGGCGGAGCGCGGCCAGCCGCATCGAGAGCCCACGGGTCCGGCTGAGCTTCAAGATCTCGACGAAGGCGTGTTCGAGAATGCGGAACAGCTTTTCCGCCACCTCGGTCTCGGTCCAAAAGAAGCTCTGCAGGTCCTGGACCCACTCGAAGTAGGACACGATCACGCCACCCGCGTTGCAAAGCACGTCCGGCAGGACGAAGATCTCGGGGCGCTCGGCGATGATGCGGTCGGCTGCGGGCGTGGTGGGGCCGTTGGCGGCCTCGGCGAGAATGCGACACCGGAGCCGGCCGGCGTTGGCCTCGGTGATCTGGCGTTCGAGGGCGGCGGGCACCAGGATGTCGCAGGGCAACCGCAGGAGTTGCTCGTTCGTGACCGGCTCGGCTTCAGCAAAGCCGGCCACCGTTTTGTGTCGAGCGAGGTGGGCCGCCAGTCGGTCCAGATCAAGGCCGGCGGGGTTGTAGAGCCCGCCAGCCACATCGCTGGCACCGACGATTTTCACGCCGTACTTGGCCAGTGAATAGGCGGTCACGGAACCAACATTGCCGAAACCTTGAACCACGGCCGTGGCCTTGGCGGCGTCGAGCTGGAGCGTGTCCATCGCGCGATTGATCAAGTACGCCACGCCGCGACCGGTGGCCTCCCGGCGTCCCACGCTCCCGCCCAGGCTCACCGGTTTGCCGGTCACGATGCCGGGCACGGTATGGCCCACGTGCATCGAGTACGTGTCCATCATCCACGCCATGACCTGCTCGTTCGTGCCCATGTCTGGGGCCATGACATCCACCTGCGGGCCGATGAACGGGATCATCTCCTGCGTGAACCGCCGGGTCAGCCGCTCGAGTTCGCCGGCGGACATCGTCCGCGGATCGCAGGCAATGCCGCCTTTCGCGCCGCCGTATGGCAGGCCGGTGAGGGCGCATTTCCAACTCATCCACATCGCCAGCGCGGCCACCTCGCCGAGCGTGACGTCCGGGTGGTAACGCAGGCCGCCTTTGGTGGGGCCGAGGGTGAGATGGTGCTGGACGCGGTAACCCGCGAAGACTTCGGTGCAGCCGTCGTCACGCTCGATGGGCAGCGCGACGACCATCGAACGCTTGGGGAACTTCAGCCGGTCGCGGTCGCACTCGGGGATTTCGAGCAGATCGGCCACCAGGTCGAACTGCTGGCAGGCCATCTGAAACGTCGGATGGTCGTAAATCTGCACGCAGGCGGGGTGCTGATGTTTCCGCTCCGGAAACGCGGGCGCGGTGGGTTACTTCGCCTTCACGTCGTAGCAAAGCAGCACGTCCTGGTCGCGGACGTACAACTTGCCGTTGGCAATGACCGGGTGCGTCCAGGCTTGTTTGCCACTCTGGTCCGGTTGCTCGAAGCGCCCGTGTTCCTGGCAGCCCGCGGGCGACGCCTCGATCAAAGCGATGCGGCTGCCCTTTTCCTTTTCTTCGCGCAAGACCAAGTGGCCGTCGGCATAGACGCAACTGCCCTTGCCCATCTGATCCTCGTTCTGCCAGACCGCCTCGCCGGTCTTGAAGTTCTGACAGGTCCAGCCGCGCCGGTCGTCGTGGCCGTAAATGTAGTCGCCCACCAGGATGACGCCGCCGTGGTGATCGGCCACCACCCGATTCTTGTAAACCTGCGTCGCGCTGAAGGTGTCGCCGCTCTTCGTCACCTTGAAAAGGTTACAGCCCGCGTTGTAGCCGGAGGTGACATAGACCAGGTCGTCCTGAATCACCGGAGTAGGAATCACCGCCGTGGAGCCTTTACGCGCCGCCCGCCACAAAACGTCTCCCTTGGGCGACACGCCTACCACGCTTTCCATCGTGAGCTGAACGTACTGCGGCGCACCGGCGAGGGTCGCCGGCACCAGCGAAGAATACTGGGCTTCGTCGGTGAAATCCTTCGTCTGCCACAGCAGGGCGCCGGTCTGCTTGTTCAGAGCCACGATGGCACCTTTGGGCCCGCCGGGTGTGCAGACCACCTGGTCGCCGTCCACGAGCGCCGACTCGCTGAAGCCCCATTCCGGGCGCTTGCCGCCGAAATCGGTGGTGAAGTATTTGCGCCAAACCTCCTTGCCGGTGGCGGTCTCGAAGGCCGCGATGTCGCCGAACTGGCCGATCGCGAAAAGCAGGTCACCATCCACGGTGGGCGTGGCACGCACACCGGCGAAACCGCCCCAACCCGGCGCGCCGGCCCGGCCCAGTTTCGCTGACCAAAGCGGTTTGCCGTCCTTTTCGCTGAAAGCCAGGACGAAGCTGTCGTCGCCTTTGTCGCCCGCGGTGTAGAGGACGCCTTTCACCACCGCCACGGTGGTGAAACCGGCGCCCAGACCGGTCGCTTTCCAGGCCAGCGCCGGTCCGCTCGCAGGCCATTCCTTGAGCAGACCGGTTTCGGCGGACTTGCCATCGCGATGCGGCCCGCGCCATTGCGGCCAGTCATCGGCGAAGGCGGTGCCGGCTGCCAGGCAAACAGCCGCCAGCCAGGGACGCAGTTCAATCTGTCGTTTGGGGTGTTGGTGCATGGTCAACATGGCGGATAAGAGTGTCATGCCGGGCGCTGAATTCAACCACCAAGCGGCCGCGCTTCGGGGGCGGCTTGCCGGCCAAGCCCGCGCGAATCCGCCAACGGACGCGCCTCAGCCCACCTGCAACTCTGCCTTGATGCCGAAACGTTCGATGCGCTTGCGCAGCGTGGCGCGGGTGATGCCCAGCAGCCTGGCCGCCTGCACCTGATTATTCCGCGTCTCGCGAAGAGCGTTGATGACCAGCTCGCGTTCGACGGCGTCCAGCACTTTGAACCGCGGATCCTGCCGCGCCCAACGAAACAATTGGGCCACCAACTCAGCGACGTTTGCCGGCACGCCAGTCGTCGTGGCCACACCATTCGCGGTCGCGTCCTTCGGCGCGGGCTGGGTGTTGGTCGGCACTGGAGCGGGCGCCACGACGGGTCGCGCCTGGCCGCCAGACACCACCTCGGCCGGCAGGTCGGCGGGCAGGATGGCGTCGCCTTTGGCCACCACGGTAGCGTGTTCGATGGCGTTCTCGAGTTCGCGCACGTTGCCCGGCCAGCGGTAGTTCTCCAAGACGCTCAGCGCGTCCGCGGAGAGCGACTTGGGCCGGCCTTTCTGTTCCTGGGCCTGCTTGCCCAGGAAATAATTCACGAGCAGACGAATGTCGCCCGGCCGTTCGCGCAACGGCGGCAGGCGCAGCCGGACGACGTTCAGGCGATAGAACAGATCCTCGCGAAACCGCCGCTCGGCCACGGCCTTCTCCAGATCCTGGTTCGTAGCGGCGATGACCCGCACGTCCGCCTTGATGGTCTCGTTGCCACCCACGCGCTCGAAGGTGCCCGACTGGAGCACGCGCAGAATTTTGGTCTGCGTGGCCAGGCTCATGTCGCCGATTTCGTCGAGGAACAACGTGCCTTTGTGGCATTGCTCGAAGCGGCCGATGCGCTGGCTGGCGGCGCCGGTGAAGGCGCCTTTTTCGTGGCCGAACAATTCGCTTTCCAGGAGCTGCTCCGGGATGGCCGCGCAGTTGATGGCGAGGAATGCCTGCTGGTTGCGACGCCCATGCTGGTAAATCGCGCGGGCCACCAGTTCCTTGCCGGTGCCGCTTTCGCCGGTGATCAACGCCGTGGCATCCGACGCGGCGAGCTGGCCGATCAGCTTGAAAACGTCCTGCATCGCCGGGCTGCGGCCGACGATGCCCAGCTCGTAGTCCTCGCGCTCGAGCAGCGGTTGGTACGACACCACCTGCCGCATCGCGCGCGACGCCTTCAGCGCGTCGAAGACGATCCGCTTGAGCTTGGGCACGTCGAACGGCTTGAGCAGGTAATCGTACGCGCCGAGCTTCATCGCCTCGATGGCCGTTTGCGTGGTGCCAAACGCGGTCATCATGATGACCGGCAGGCGGGCATCCATGAGCCGGATGCGGCGCAGCGTTTCCAAGCCGTTCAAGCCGCCCATCCGGATGTCCATGATGACGAGATCGAGATC
>JAKANS010000084.1 GCA_021823625.1 bacterium
GGCTGTGACCTCGATCCTGCGCTCTATCCAGCGACGGGTTGAACTGATCAAGTCATTCTTTCAACTGGCAGATACGCGCTATGCCGCTTCTTAGACGCAGCGCACGTACTTACGCAACGACTGATACATGGCTGACAGCACCATGACCACCGTGATGGGCCAGCTTTCCTGCTACACCGGCAAGGAAGTCGCGTGGGACCAAGTCAACGCTTCCGATTACTTCTACACGCTCAAGCCCGAGGATTGCCACGACGGCATGGAACCGCCCGCCAAGCCCGGCGCCGACGGCAGCTACCCGGTGCCCGTGCCGGGACGGACGAAGATGATTTGAAAGCGCCCTCATTGGCTGGCCGGCGCCCGCCGCGGCAAACGGCTGGGTTTCGGACTGGCACTCGACTGGACTCGCGGCATGATTGGCGGTGTGAAAGCACTTGTTCTCACCGCCATCATTCCTTTGTTGGTTGCCCGTGTTGTCGGAAGCGGAATTGACACCCGCGCTGGCGACGCACCTTCGCCCACGCCTTCAGCTCAAGCCCAGTCCGTCTCCGCCGAAGCCCAGGCGGATCGGGTCATCATCCGTGTCGCCGGCGCACCGTTCACCGAGTACATCTTCCCCGACGACAGCAAATACCCGTATTTCTTTCCCGTGCTGGGCCCGCGTTCGGGCACGACGGTGACCGTCCACAAGACCGAACCGTACCCGCACCACAGCTCGATCTTCTTTGGCTGCGACCGCGTAAACGGCGGCAATTACTGGCAGGAAGGCCTCGACCGCGGCCGGATCGTGTCAAAATCGGTGCGAATCATCCGCGACCGCGGCGACCGGATCGAGTTCGAGCAGGACTGTGACTGGGAGCGGCCGGGCGCAGAATCGCCGTTCGCGGATGACCGGCGCATCGCGGTCTCCGCGCCCAGCGCGGACGTGCGGTTCATCGACTTCGACGTGACACTCACGGCGCAGATCGACGTGAAGATCGAGAAGACGAATCATTCGCTGTTCTCGGTCCGGGTCGCGCCGGAACTGGCGGTGAAGGCCGGCGGCACGCTGATCAACGCGACCGGCGACCTCGCCGAGTTGGGCACCTTCGGCAAACCCGCGGCCTGGGCGGATTACCGCGGCACTCGCGACGGCATCGTCGAAGGCGTGGCCATCCTGTCGCATCCGCAGAACCGGTGGTTTCCCGAGCCGTGGTTCACGCGCGACTATGGTTTCATGTCGCCCACGCCGATGGAGTGGCTGCCCGGCGGCGAACTCAAGCTTGCGAAGGGCGAAAAGCTGCATCTGCGCTACCGGGCGGTGGTTCATGCCGGCGCGCCGTCGCAGACGCAACTCGGGCAGTGGTTCGAGGATTGGGCGAAGCAATGAGCGACGGTCTCGTTCCGAAGATCGCGTGGCGTCGATTCGCATAGAGTCGCCAAGCGCCGCGTGGGATCAAGGCGCTTGGGCGTCTTGTCGTAGCGGGTCCACCGGCGTGAAGGGCCGCCACTGGCCGTCGTGATTTTCCAGAACCTGCATTTGGACGCGCCGGTCGCCGCTTCGGTCAAACGCCAGTTCGCCAGTAACCCCAGACACAGTGTGTGTCAGCGGGAAAGCGCGAAACGCCGGTTCCTCACCCGACCGCCGCAGCACATCCGCGAGCAACTGAACCGCGTCGAAAGCCAGCGCAGCAGTGAAGGCCGGGGGCTGCGCCGCCGTGTCTGCCGGTGGCACCGCGCGGGTGCGGTAATCCTGGAGAAACCGGTCGCGAAGCGAGGAGGCGTTTGTATCCGTCATGGGCGCGGGCAGGAGAAGGCCCTCCGCGCTTTTGCCAGCAGCCTCGCTGAAGGCCGCGGACGCCAGTCGCGAAGGGCCGGCCAGGCGGCCTTTGAAACCGCAGTCGCGAAGTGCCGCGGCCAACCGGCTGGCCGGCGCAGACTCCACCCAAAGCAAAACGACGTCGGGCTTCAGTTCAATCGCCCGGCTTGCCAGGTCGGCGTAGGCCGGATCGCGACTTCGCAGTTCAATGACGTTGGCGACTTCGACCGCCGCCTTCCGCGCGGCCGAACGCAGATCCTCACTCGCCTCGCGACCCGCGCGCTCAGGCGGCACGAACGCGGCAACGCGCAGCGGTTGGCCCGACGCGTGAAGTACTGCGAACAGCGCGGCGGCCTCCTGTTCTGTGCTCGGCGCGATGCGGACCGCCCAGGGAACCCCGGCACCGGTGACCGAGCTGTCGCCACAAAGGGAAACCACCGGCACGCGCGTGCGGCCCGCGACCTGCAACGCTTGGTGAACCGCCGCGCCCGAAGTGGGCGCGATCAATGCCTGCGCGCCCTGGTCGAGCGCGAGCACCACCGCGTCGTCGCCTTCGGTGCCCCACTGACCCGCGCTGCCGCGGACGATGAGTTTCAGCTTGGCGCCGGGTTCGCGGTTTGCGGCTTCCACGCCGAGTTCCGCGCCCAAGCGGATGCTGGCGGCTTCGGCCTCGGAAGGCGGCAACAGCAAGCCGATGGTCAATGGCGTGGCGTCCTCGCTGTCAGCGGCCGCGCGAAACAAAATCGGCGCAACGCCAACCAACACCGCCGCGAGAACGGTCACGCTTGGCCGCGCATTCACTTGGGCGTGGCTTGAGCGGTTTGGCTCACTGGTTTGCGCCTCAACTCCGGCAACGGGTCGTAATGCCAGGCGCCGTCTTTGAAATGGGCGGTGGTGATCGGCACAATATTATCCCAACGCCCGTCGAAGATCATGTGGCCGGTTACGCCATCGTACTCGTTCAAGCCAGCGAGGTAGTCGCGGACGCGGAAGCGGTTCGGCCCCGCGTGGTCGATGGCTTCGAGCATCAGCTTCGCACCGTCGTAACCGTAGGCGGCGTAGATGTCCGGTTTCTCGCCCCAGCGATTCTGAAAACGGGCGATGAAGTCCTGCCAGACCTGGTTTGGCCGGCCGGGGTTGAAGAAATAGCAGATGGTCATGCCCTCGGCGTACGCGCCGGCATTCTCCTTGAAGCTGGCTTCCTGGAGCCGGTCGAAGCCGAAGAACTGGGCCCGCTTCAAGCCGGCTTCGCGCAATTGCTTCACAAATCGTCCGCAGTCGTCCGGCTGGCCGTAGAACAAAACGGCGTCCGGCTCGGCGGCCTTGATGGCGTCGATCTGCATGGTGATGTCTTTGTCGCCCGGCTTGAAGAACAGGTGCTGCACGGGTGGGAAGCCCAGGCGCCGGATGTAGTTGATGAAGTGCATCACGCCCACGCGACCGGGGCGGCTGCTCTCGCGCAGGATGGCGATACGCTTGCAGTCCCGCTGCTTGACGATCAGGTTCGCAAGCCGGAAGCACTGCTGGCGGTCGTCCGGGAAGACGCGTGTCAGCCACGGAATCTGCGTCTCGGTCAGCGTCGGGTCGGGGTCCGACGTGTTGATCATGTAGGTTTCGAGCTTGAGCGTGGCGCGGAGGGCAACGTGCGTGGCGTCGCCGTCGATCGTGCCGAGGAAGCCGAGCACTTCGTTGTCGGCGAAGTCCACAGCGATGTTCGCCGCGCTGCCCCACAGCGGAGCGTCGTCGCGCGCGATGATCTCGAAGGGCAACTGGCCCGGCCGGCGCGCCGCGTTGGCCTCTTCGAAAGCGAGCACGACGCCCTTTTTCGTCCGCGCGCCGCGGGCGCCCTCCGGTCCGTACGGAGCCGGACTGAGCAGGCCGACCTTCAGCGACTTGAGGTTTGGCGGGTCCGGATAATCGCGGCCCGGTCCGCGGAACGGCAGGCGTTTGGTCCAGTAACGATAGTATGGTTCCACGCCGCGGAACGGGATCATGTCGTCGGGCGTGTTGGCGTAGTACGGGTATTCGTCCTCCGCGTAGGTGGCGCCAGTGGTTTGGTTCGTGTTCACCAGTGCGGGATCAACGGGCACGCTGGCGCAGCCGTCGTCTTTTTCGGCCGCGGGCGGCTCGGGCTTTTCGACGTAACCGTAGCCGGCGGCGGCGACTGAGACCGGCAAGGCGACGGCCAAGGACCAAAACAGGGGTGTTTTCATACGAGCCTCTCAGCGGACCAGGATCGCCAGCGCCTCGATCTCGACCAGCAGATCGCTGCGGCAGATGCGGGCCTGGATGCCGGTGCTGGCCGGGAAGGGATCGAGGCCCAGCGCGCGGTAGAACTCGTTCCGCACGCGGTTGAACTCGTCGTAGTCGCGCTCGATGTCGCGCAGGTAACAGGTGGTGCGCACGATGTCGTGCCAGGTGGCGCCTTCGCTTTCGAGCAGTTTGGTGATGTTGTGGTAGGTCCGCCAGAGTTGGGCGCGAAAATCGCCGGGGTAAAGCGTCTCGCCGTTGGCGCCCACGCTGGCGGTGCCGCTGATGAGCAGGTGCGTGATGCCGCCTGGCAAATCTACGCGCAAACCGCGCGTGAAGGCGCTGCCGTACTCGCCGGCTTCGTTCAACACGCTGGGGGCCGAGATGGCTGTCTTGCGCACGACCGCGCGGCCTTTGGCTGGCTTTCGAAGCATCGCCACCGGAGCCGGCTCGCAGGGCGGCAAGCCCAAGGCACGGCGTTCGATCTTCTCGGCTTCGGAGTACACGATGCCGTTGTCTTGGTAGTTTTCCAGCGTCACGGTCGGGGCAGGAATGGAGGTTGTCATGGGCGAGAGCGGTTGGGGTGTGGAATCGGGTTGGGCTCAGGGTTGCGTCGCAGCAACCGTCGCCGGTTTTTTGTACGGGGCGAAGATGCCGCGGCTCAGGCCGTGCGAGGTGCCGAACCACGCCTCATCGTCATCCACGTAAATGCCGAGGACAAAGCCGTTCGCGAGCGCGGTGCTCATCTGCGTGACCTCGGGCGGCTGGCCGGGACGGTGGATCGTGCGAATGCCCTCGTCGTGCTCGCCAACCTCGTAGTTGACCCAGATCGTCCCATCGGTGACGGACAGGCCCTTATCGCTGCCGATCCAGCCGACGCGATGGAGCGGCCAGACGAAGTTCACGAAGTTCGACAGCAAGGGTGACTTCTCTTCCACCCAGGTTTTCCAGCCCGTGCCGTCATAGCGCGACATTCCGAAATACGTGCTCTGCCACAACACGCCGTCCTCCCAGTTCACCCAGGAGGTGATGTCGTTGATCGGGCCGTCGTCGGGCACCAGGTCGTAATGAAAGTCGCCGTCCGGGTCGCGGTATTCCTTGAACGAGCCGCGCTTGGGGTCGTGTTCGACGATGCCGCCACCCCAGACGCCGATGAAAATCTTGTCCTTCGAGTGCGTCACCGAGTAGCACCACGGCTCGTGCATAATGCTGTTGTTGTGGTCGTAGATCTGCCATTCGCCAGTCTTGAGGTTCATGGCGCCGGTGCCGGCGGCGGTGGCCGCCCAAACGTTCTCCCCCACGACATCCACGCCATAGACGACGTTGTTGGGCAGGCCGCTGCTGGTCTGCGTGTAACTGGTGATCTTGCCGCCGCTGACGCGATTGAGGCCGCGCATCGTGCCCACCCAGAGGTCGCCGGTGGCGGTGTCCTCGGCCAGGCACATCGCCATTTTGTGGCTCAAGCCGTCTTCGGGGCCGTAACGTTTGAAGGTGCCGTCCGGCTGGCGCTGGCACAGCCCGTTGTAAGTGCCGATCCAAAGCTGGCCGTCGCTGGTCTTGAGCACCGCGTGGACCTTGTAATGCGGGATGCCGTGTTCCTGGCCGAAGTTCTCGAACCGCTCGATGACCGGAAACGGAACATCCCGGAAGGTGGCCGGCGGGGCTTCCGCGGCACCCAGGCACGGCGCAGCGAAGGCCCCCGCCAGCAGCATCCCGCCCAGCAGGACCGTCGGAGATTGGATGGAGGTTTTCATGGTTGTTGGGGTCAGAGAGTCTTGAGGTAGGCGATCAAATCGTTGAGCTGGTGCTTGCTCCAATAACTGCTGACACCGTGGAGGTCATTGGTCTGGTAGGTCGTCCAAAGTTCCTCGAGCGTGCGCGCGCGGCCGTCGTGCAAATATGGCGCGCTGGCGGCGATGCCCAGCAAATGCGGCGTGTCGAATTCGTCGGTGCTGTCCCGCGGTCCTTGGGTGCCGACGGCGCTGGGCAGGCGGTTCGTGAACAGCGGCGGCCGGTGACACGTCTGGCACTGGCGCGCGCGGGGAATCGGTGTGCCTTCCGGCCGCTGCGTGGCGAAGAACAGTTTTCGCCCGCGATCCTCGGAGGGCGTCAGCGGCCGGCCGAGGCGCTTGAACGGGATGGTGCGCGGCGGCGGTTGCGCCATCAGATAGGTCACCAGGTCGTTCAGGTCGTCCGGCGGGATGGCGTCCGTGCGCATCAACACGCGCGCGAAGCGTGGCCCGCACTGAATCTGGAGGGTCAGGTTCTTGCCGTTCCACTTGAACGGCGCAGTGCCGGCGAGGCCCTGGAGCGAGCGGTTGTCCAGGAGGTTGTCGCCGATGCCGTCGCCGTCGAAATCGTACGCCAGCCCGTCCACGTGCGCGTCCGGGTGGCACGAGCGGCAGGAGAATTGCCGCTGGAACGTGTGCGCCGCCTTGGTGAAGACGCGCTCGCCGCGCCGGATCGGGTCGCTGCCTCCGCCGTCGTCCAACGCGATTTCCCCGGCGGGCTTCAATGTCGCCGTGTCCAGCACCAGCACCTTGTCTTCGAGCCGGACGGAGACGAACAGCTTCCGGCCGTCCGGGCTGAGCACGACGTGGCGCGGATTCCGGCCGGTCGGGACCCGGGCGATCACATACTGGCTGGACAACGCGAGATCCTCGATGGCGCTCTGCCGCGTGGCCGCATCGGCCTGGACCAGCCAGGCCGCCACCCGGCCCAAGTCCACCACGGAAATCACGTCGCTGCCGCCCGAGGCCACGTACGCGCGCTGGCCGGCGGCATCGACCGCGATGCCCGACGGGTCGGCGAAATAATCGTTTGCCTCGTCGAGCGGCAACTGGATCACGCGCCCCATCAAGTCGGAAATCGCAAAGCCGGCGGACATCACCCAGCCGTTGGCGACTTGGGTGATCGGCACGAGGTTCCGCACCTTGACCAGCGGCGCGAGCATCCAGCCGCGCGCCGGCACGCTGGCGATGCTTTCGGACAAATGCGCCGAGTCGAGCGGGGCGCGCTTGAAGACCCGGCCGCTGCGGGTGAAGAGCACAGTCAGCTCGGAGGCCGGCGGCGTCATCACATGGTACGGGTCGGCCGTCTGCGGCACGATGAACGGAAAACCGGAGGTGTCGCCGCTCGTCCGCGGCTTCTCGCGTTCCGCCAGCCGGCTGACGATGAAGGCCAGCTTGCCGTCGTCGGAAACGGATAGCGCGTACGGCTCGCGACCGGTCGCCGGCCGCACAATTTCCTTCAACGGCGAGAGGCTCAGCACCGAGGCGTCATCACTGCCGGAATTGGCCACGATCAAACGTTCGCCGTCCGGGCTTTTCGCCAGCGCCAGCGCCACCGGCGCCATGCCGACATCGACGCTCGCCAGTTCCTTCAGTTCGCGCGTGTCCACCACGGCCACGCGGTCTTGTTGGCGGCACGCCACGTAAAGCCGCTCCCCCGCGTCGTCCAAAGCCAGTCCGAACGGACCGCCCGGCACCTTCGCCCGCCGGAGCACCTGTGCGCTCGCCGTGTCGGCTTCGACGACTTCATCCAGTTCGTCGAGCGCGATGTACAGGCGCTTGCCGTCGGCCGAGACGGCGAGCGCCGCCGGCGACGCGTGCTTCGGATGCGGCTTCGCCCACGGCAGCTTGTCGGTGTTGCCGAGGTGGCAGTGGTTGCAGGTGACCAGGCTCAGGCTGGGATGCCCGGACCAGTGCCGCTCGTGCGCGAGCGACCAGAAGTAGCCGCCCCCGCCCACCCCGGCAAAAGCAACGGCCGCCGCGGCGGAAACCAGGATGAAACCTCGGGCGTTCATGGTCGGTGCTGGGCCAGCGGCACGGGCGGGGCCTGGAGCGTCGCCGGCGGAAAGTTCGCGGCCAGCGGCCGCACGTTGCGGGGAGAGCGGTTGTACGGTTCGTGGCAGCCGATACAACTTCGATTCTCGCCGGGGCGGACCCAGAGCGCCGGACGCAACCGATGAATCACGCCGCCCTGCTCATCCAGCGTTTCGAATCCGAAGGCCGTGTCGGCGGGTACCTCGACCAGGAAAGAGCCATCGGCTTGGACCGGCAACTCGCCGATCGCCTGCCCGTCCGGCGCCGCCAGCACGCGCACCCGCGCGGCCTTGCGGGGCGCCGCTTCGTCGCGCGGTTCGCCGCGGGTAAAGTTCGCGTCGAGGCAGAGGATCGTGCCCGTCTTTTCGCCGGCAACCATCGTGGAAATGTGTCCTTGCGGACGCGGACGGGCGGCCAACGGCGTCGCTTCAAGGTCGTTCCACGCCGGGTCGTCGAACAGCGGCTCGCCCGGTCCCTCGACACCGGCCGCGATGCGGAAAACGGCGACCGTGCCGCGCATGGAGCGGCCGGTCAGACCGCGCGTTTCCAGGCAGGCCAGCAGTGAACCCTCGCCGCCGGCCTCCACCGAAGCGCACGCGCTGGTCGGGAAGGCGAACAAGTTCGTGCGCGTCGCGAACGGAGCCGCCATCCGCACGCCTTCGGCCTGGCCGCCGTTCCCGTCCGAGCTGGCGGCAAACGCGATGAAAGCCACCCGGCCGTCCGGCAATTGACGCGGACGCCGCACCCACGGAGCGCCATCCCGGTCGAGCGCGAACGCGGTGATCTGAGTGCCGTCGTTGTTGACTGTGTACAGCGCGTTTTCGGTGTTGAAACGGCGGGCCGGCTCGGGTTCGAGCGGCTTGCGGCGGGCAGACACGAACAGGATGCGGCCGTCGTTGAGCACGGTGGGATCCGTGGCCGGCTGGACGCCGAAGGTCAGTTGCCGCGCCGGGTCGGAACCGCTTTGCACGTACACCGCCGCGGGCCTGGGGTGGGCGCGGGCGTGAGCGGCGTTGGGCACCGGTGAACAAAACACGAGGTCGCCGTTGCCGAGCACCGCCGGGTTCATCGCGCCGCCGGGCATGGACGTGACCGCGCGCGGCCGCCCGCCGCGGAGTCTCGCTTCGTAGATTTGCCAGCTCGCGTTGGTGTTGGCCTTGCCGGTGAAAAACACATGTCGGCCGTCCAGCGAAACCATCGGATCGCCCGCCGCCGCCAGCCCGGCTGAGAGGACGCGCACGCTCTCCAGTTGGAAGGGCGGCACCGCCATCACCACGCGGCTGCCAATGGGGTAGCGCGTATCCAGGTCATTGCCGGCCGGGGCGCGCGGCGGTTGCCCCGCCGGCGTCTGGGTCATGACCAGCGCGCCTGCAGGCACACTCTGCCGGCAACCGCTGCCCGCGAGCAGGCAGCCGGCGATGGCCATCACAATGAGCAGGCGCGGGCGCATGACCTTATGGTTCCTTGATCTTCAGAATCTGGTTCGCCGGCAGGTTTTCGAGCGTCTGCGTCGCGCCGCCCGGCCAGCGAATCTCGATTTTGTCCACGCTCTTCGCCGCGCCCAAACCGAAGTGCAGACGCGGGTCGGATTGGCTGAGAAAACCGGAGGGACACCGCGCTTCGGTGAACTGCGTGCGCCCGCCGGCGGTGACTTTGACGCGCGCTCCCCAACCGTGCGGGTTGGATTTCGTGCCTTGGAGAACGAGCTTGATCCAGGCGCTCGTGGGCGCGCGGTTTTGGAGCAGGAACGGCCGGTCGCCCATGCAGGTGAGCAGCACGTCCAGCGCGCCATCGTTGTTGAAGTCGAGCACCACGCTGCCGCGCGCCTTGATGCGGGCGTCGAAGAAGGCCCCGCCCTTTTCGCGGGCGTTGGTGAATTTGCCCGTGCCATCGTTCTCCAGCAGCAGACTCTCCCAGCCGACGAGGTGGTGCGGGTCGCCGTTGGCGATGAAGATGTCGAGATCGCCGTCGTTGTCGAAGTCCAGGAAGTTGCTGCCCCAACCCACGTACTCGGCCGTGAGCTGGCCCAGGCCGCTGGCCATCATCTGGTCGTGATAGAGTTTCTGCGGCGTGCCCAGGTAAAGCGAGCCGTAGCCGAGGCGCGAAACGAGGATGTCCGAAATGAGGTCGCCGTTGCAGTCGCCGACCGCGGCGGTCATGGAGCCCGCCGATTCGCCGAGCGCGTTGAAGGCGATGCCCCGCTTGACCGCGCCTTCGGTGAAATGACCTTTGCCGTCGTTGAGGAGGAGTGTGTTCTGGGTGGCGTCGTTGCAGATGTAGAAGTCGGTGTGGCCGTCGAGATCGCAATCCAGCGCGCACACGGACATGGCACGGTGGCCCTCGAGGCGAATGCCTGCCGCCTCGCTGATGTCCGCGAACGTGCCGTCGCCGCGATTCCGATACAGCACGTTGAACTCGGGTTTGTAGGAAAGCGGTCCCGGATAGGCGTCCGGATTGAAGTAGAGTTTGTAGTTCGGGTCGTAGGTGAGGTAGTTCGCTACGAAGAGGTCGAGCTTGCCGTCGCCATCCACGTCCGCCCAGGTGGCGCCGATGCCGCTGCCGGTGTCGCCCACACCCGCCTTGTCCGTCACATCCGCGAACGTGCCGTCGCCCCGGTTGTGGTAGAGGATGTTTTTGCCGACGTTGATCACGTAAAGGTCCACCCAACCATCGCCGTCGTAATCGGCGGCGGCGACTGCGGTTCCGTACCCGGAACCGGCCACGCCGGCCTTGATCGTGACGTCCTCGAATGTGCCGTCGCCTCGGTTGCGGTAGAGGCGGTTCGGTTCGCGCTTCGTATCGGGCGCCTCGTGGGTCACGCCTGCCAAGGGCCCGGCGTTCACGAAGTACAGGTCCATCAGACCGTCGTTGTCGAAATCGAACACGGCCACGCCGGCGCCGTTCGATTCCAGGATGTTGGCAATCCGCGTGTCGCAGAACTGGTGAACGAACCGGATGCCCGCCTTCTCGGTGACATCCGCGTAGAAATCGTTCGTGCCCGCGGCAATCGTCGGGCTGACGACCAGTTCGCCCTCGCCTTCGCCCTCGCGCAGCGCGCTGACCGGCCGACCGGCGTCGGAACCTGCCGGCGCGGTCTGCCGGGACGTCGTCGGGCGGCCGCAGCCGCACAACAACAGTCCCAGCCCGGCGGCCGGCAGTGCACACAGTAGGATTCGAGGGTTCCAAGTCATAGATGGCTGATGAGCGTGTTTAGCGGCTCGGGATGGTAAGTAACGAACCGTATGTGGCGAACTGGATCGAGCACGGGGTGAACCGGACTCGCCACGACCTTAATCCCAAGTGACGTTGAACGGAGCCGGCTCGGCACTGGGGGAGACTGGTGCTGAAGTAGAGGCGGGCTTGGCGCGGTCGGGTTGTCCCGGCGGTGAGTCGATTGACCGGTGCACCGGCGCCGAACCCGCGACCGGGCGCGAAGCCTCCGCCGCGGGCTTGGCCGCGGCGAGCAGTGCATTGCGCAGAGTGTTGACGCTTCCCATGCACAGCCGCGCCGCGATCCAGCGCAGCGGCAGGGTCGTTTCGCGGCGAAGTCGCTGGGCGATCTCCACCTTCGCCGCGGCTGCCTTGCGATGGCGAGCCGGTTCTTCTTCCGACCAACCCAGACGGGCGAATTCTTCGCCAACGATCCGCTCGCCGTCGTGTGCGGCGGATTCTGCCGGCAGCATCCCATGTCGCACAATCCCCGCGCCGGAGGACATTCGGGCGAACAAACCGGCCCGGAACGCGTCGCTGCCGAAATACCAACCGCGTCGCAACCCGGCCCAATCCGACGGCGACTCCGCCGTCCGCGCCGCCTCCATCCGGCGCTCGAATTCGCGGCGGCTGGCGGCGGTGTCGCCCAGCAAACCTTCCGCGGCCAACAAACGATCCACCCGCAGCCAGGCCGGCCGCTCGGCAGGCGCCTTCAGGTAAAGCGGGTAGCTACTCCAAGGAAACTCCTTGAGCCGCTGGCCTGCAGCGAGCGTCGGTGTGCGGATCGGATTCAAATGAACGTGCGCGCAGGCGAGTCGGAAGAAGCCGCCGTCGGTGGCCAGCGGGAGCGCCTTGTAGCGACCGGCGAAAACGTGTCCGTTCTGGCGGTGGCGGCGGTTGAAGCGGTTGGTGTACGTCCCCAGCCACCACTTCATGCCCGCCACCAGGTTCGGCTGCGGCGTCTCGATCACGCAATGGAAGTGATCAGGCAGCAGACAGTAAGCGTGAACCTGCCACTCCGTCTTGGCGCAGGCTTCGGCGAGGGTGGTCACGAACCGGCTCCGATCCTGGTCATCCTTGAAAATGGCTTCGCGCCGGTCGCCGCGGTTGGTGACATGGTAAATGGCGCCGGCGAATTCGAGTCGGAGCTTGCGTGGCATGGCGCGTGTATGCGCGCTGGCCCATGCGCTGTCAATGGGCTGAACCGACCCCTATCTGGATTCCTACCGGTTTCGGCTTGTCGCGTCGCTGCCGCGTAGCGCGGAATTCCGAACCTGGGCTGGCTTGCCTCGAAAAGTCTGAGTGGTCGCTCGCCCGGAAGCCTGCACCCTGCCCAAGACTTGGCCGACCCCAACCCCTTGGCGTGCTGCTGGCGATTCGCAGGCGATTGAAACCAGGCCGGCGCGCTTACTGCGTCTCCCCTCGGGTGACTCGCAGGAAGACTTCCTCAAGACCGAGTTCGTCTTCGCGGAGTTCGAGGAGCCGGGCGCCGCCTTTCACCAACACTTCGGCGACAATGCTGTGGTCGGTGTCGTGATCGGCCAGAGTGACCTTCAGCGAGCCGTCCACCGGCGAGACTTCCACCACCTCGGGACGGGACTTGAGGATCTGGGTCGCCTGGTCCGGATCACTCGAAACCTTGACCCACACCACGCGGCCTTTGGCCATTTGATCGCGCACGCCCTGGACCGGGCCGCTGTAGATCAACTTGCCCTTCTCGATGATGGCGACGCGGTTGCAGAGCGTTTGCAGTTCGCTGAGGATGTGCGACGAAATGATGATGGTTTTCCCGAGCCGCTGCAGCTCCTGCAGGATCGCCATCATCTCGATGCGGGCGCGCGGGTCGAGGCCGCTGGCCGGCTCGTCGAGCAACAGCACCGCCGGGTCGTGAATCAACACGCGCGCCAGGCCCAGCCGTTGCTGCATGCCCCGACTCAGCGCGCCGATGATCGCGCCGCGCTTCTCCGTGAGCCCGACCAGTTCGAGAACGTCGTTCACCGTCTTTTCCCGCTGCTTGGCCGGGATTTTGTAACACGCCCCGAAAAAATCCAGGTACTCGGTCACCTCCATGTCCTTGTACACCCCGAAGAAGTCCGGCATGTAACCGATGACGTGGCGGACCGCGTCGGCGTCCTTCACGACGTCGTGGCCCATCACGCGGGCGGTGCCGGCGGACGGAGCCAGGAACGTGGCGAGGATGCGCAGCGTGGTCGTCTTGCCGGCGCCGTTCGAGCCGATGAACCCGAACAGGTCGGCCCTGTTCACCACCAGGTTGAGTTGGTTCACCGCCACCATGTCACCGTAAAGGCGGGTGAGGTCGAAGGTCTGGACAGCGGGGGTGGTTTCCATGATGAGCGGAGTAGCGGGTTCGTCAGTGCCAGTCGGTCAATGGCCCGTCCCGGCGCAGCGACGCGGCAATTGGGAAGACGTGGGCGGACATGGCGTCATCCTTCCTTGGCCACCGGCACGACCAGCCGCAACGCCGTGCTCTGGGCGCTGCGCGGCGCGTTGAATCGCGCCAGCGGGGCCTTCAACAGCGATCGGCCGGCATCCCAGGCGAACACCACCGCCTGGCCGCGCCCCAGCAATTCGTTGAGCTCCGTTCCCGACGGATAGACGAACCAACGTTGCGGACCCTGAAAATTGCCGGCCGCGCTGATCAACGACGCCGCCAGCACACTCTCCGGCGAAAGCGTGAGCAAACCTGCCTGGTCGCGGCCAAACGCCTGATGCCGCTGCTGCGCGGCCGACACGAATTGCTGACTGTACGTGCGGACGAAATCATCCAGCCGTCGCGCCGGCACACCGGCCAGGTTGAACGTCCGGGTTTGGCCGGCTCCGAGATCACCCAGCACATAGACCTTGTCGCCCACGCACACGTGCAACGCCGTCAGGTTGTTGGGCTGCCGGTTTTGCACCGTCACGGAAAGCTGGCCAGCCTTCTCGTTGACCGCTGCGCTCAGAGGCGGCGCGTCGTTCTCCTCCCAGTCGTTGATGTACAGCAAGCTGGTCCAGACCGGCACGGAAACCTCGGCCTCGAACCCGTTCGGCTTCAGCGTCGCCTCGACGCTGCTGCCTTCCTGCCGGCCGCCGGCAGGCCCGAGGAATTCGCTGCGCAGCGCGGCGAACGGCTGTTCGCTGGCCAGCCGGTACCGCGCGTTCGCGGAAGAGTACAACGTGGCATAGGTCCGCCCGCGCAGGATCACCTGCTCCCCGCGTGGCAGGACATCGACGAGGTGCAACTGGTTCCATTCCGTTTCGCCGGCGCGGAGCCGGTAGCCGATGTAGTAAATCAGCAGCGAGAAAAACACCACGTAGGCCGGGAAGGTCAGCCAGGTCAGCATCTGGCGGTTGATGCGCTTCAAGAACCAACGATCGAACGGGCCGATCACCGCCAGGTACACCACCAGCAAGGCCAGCAGCCATTCGACCGGCAGCTTGTGCACCTGGCGCGTTTCGATCATCGCGCCGAAGACCGAGTCCAGGCTCCAGCCGCCATAGACATTGCGCGCCGTCTCGCCGAACCAGTCCGCCGGCAGCCCGACCAGCCGCGCCCAAAACCACGCCTTGTTCTTCCACGACCGGAACGGCTCGCGCTCCGGACTGAACGCCAGCGCCGTCACCAGGCCGCGCCCGCGCGACGCCGTCACCACCAGCGGGCGGCCGTTGAGGTTCAAGTTCGCCTCGCCGTCGCCTCGTTGGCTGGAAAACACCGGCAGCTCGGCGTTTTCGAAGTCCGCATCCACCGCCAGCCTCGCGTAACCGTTTCCCTGCGGGCCAGTCGTGCCGGGACGGGGACGCCCCGGCTGGGGCTGCGTGGGGTAAATCCCCGCCGGCGGTTGCCCGCCGCTGCGCTCGGCCCGCAGTTCCGCGCCGGTCTGCAACCAGGACTGCAACGCGCCGTTGCTGCGGTTCGTAATCAGGCCGGTGTAGGTCACCGGCATCAACGCCTCCAGCCACGGCGTGCTCGTGATGTCCTGGATTTGCTCCGGGGCCACAATCAAATGACCGCCGCCCAGCACCCAGTCCACGAGCGCCTGCGCTTGTCCGACCTTCAATTCCAGCGCCTTCTCGCTGTCGAGGTACAACGCGTCCAGACCTTCAAGCGCGATCGGGTTGTCTGGAAACTGATCCGTCGTGAGCCGCGCCACGGAAGGCTGCTGATCCGGACGATTGTTCCGTGCCTGCGGAAACGCCGGCAGCCCGCCGAACGACCGCGCCAGTCCACCCATCAGAAAGGTCTCCCAGCCCAGATCTTTTGTGCGCAGGTCAGTGCGCTCGGCGCGCAGTTTGCCTTTGGCGTCGAACAGTCGCGCGTCCCAGCTCGCGTAACGGCCGGCACCGGAAAAGATCGGGAAGGAGAAGCGCTTCCGCGTGTTGTTGGGCAACTCGATGGCCAGCCGGCGCACCTGACCTCCGCCAATCTGCCGCGAAGACAACTCGAACACCGCGTCGAAGCTGGGGCCGTCGTTGAAGACCTCGCAGGCGACGGGAAACCATCCGGCCTCGCGCACGATCCCGTCACTGCCCCCGCCGCTGCCGTAACCCACGAACACGTCGAACTGCAGTTCCGCGCGGGCGGCTACGGCGAACAGCATTGCGCCCAGGCACCAGGCCAGGGCGCCGCGGGCACCGCGACCGGCCCAATGTCCGCGGGTCGCCCGCCGGAAACCGGGCTTCGCCGCCGCTCTGTCGATCGGGGTTCTCACAACACGCAGTCAGGCGAAGCTAATCGGCCCGCCGGCAGATAGACAATGCCGAATTGTGCCTGTCACGCGCGGGGCCGATCGGATTTGCGCCCGGCGACCGGCTTCCCGACAATGGCGACGCGCATGAAACCGCTTTCCGTTTGCCGCCTCTACACGTTCGTCGATACCGGCTATTTGCACGGCCGGCAGCCGGTGGACATCGCCCGCCAGCTCTGCGATGGCGGGGCGGACTTGGTGCAGCTTCGGGCCAAAGGTCGGCCGGCGCCGGAGGTCCAGCGCCTGGCGGAAAGCCTCCTGCCGGTGACCGAGCGCGCGGGTGTCTGGCTGGTGATCAATGACCATCTCGAGGTCGCCCGCGCCGTTGGCGCGCCGATTTGCCATCTCGGCCAGGAGGACTTTTTCGACGCCGGGTTTACTCAGGTCTCGCAGTTGACCGGCTCGATGGAGTCTTGCCCCACCGAAGACGCTCCGCTGATCGGCCTGAGCACGCACGCGCCGGCACAGGCGGAACGCGCCGTGGCCGCCGACGCCGCCTACGTCGCCATCGGACCGGTGTTCGCCACGCCCACCAAACCCGGCCGGCCACCGGTCACCTTGGATTACGTGCGCTGGGCGGCGGCGCACCTCACGATCCCGTGGTTCGCCATCGGCGGCATCCACCTTGGAAACCTCGACGCCGTGCTGGCCGCCGGCGCGCGGCGGATTTGCGTGGTTTCGGCGATCCTCAACGCGCCGGACATCGCCGGGGCTTGCCGTCAATTTCGCGAGCGCCTAGCCTCCGCGGCGTCCTGAAGCCACCCGCACGGCAGTTTGCCGGCATCCGGCATCCGGCATCTGGCATCTGGCATCTGAAATCCATTACCATCATGAGCGTACTTATTGTCGGTTCCACGGCCCTCGATTCGATCAAAACGCCCAAGGCGGAAAATCCGCGTCTGCTGGGCGGCTCGGCCAGCCACGCGGCGGTGGCCGCCAGCTTCTTTGCCCCGGTCCGCCTGGTTGGGATCGTGGGGAGCGATTTCCCGAAGCGTTACCTCCAGCTTTATCGCAAGCACGGGATCGACCTCGCAGGCCTCCAGATCGCCGACGGCAAGACCTTTCATTGGGCCGGCGAGTACGAGGTGAACATGAACAACCGCCGCACGCTCAAGACCGAGCTGGGCGTGTTCGAGACCTTCCAGCCCGAGCTGCCCGCGTCGTACCGGCAGACGCCGTTCGTGCTGCTGGCGAACATCGCCCCGGCGCTCCAACACCACGTCCTCGACCAGATGCGCCGGCCGAAGTTCGTCATCGCCGACACGATGGACCTCTGGTTAAACATCGCGCTGGCCGACTTGCTGCGGCTCTTAAAGCGCGTGGATGCGCTGGTGTTGAACGACAGCGAGGCCCGTCAGCTCACCAAGGAAGACAACGTCATCGTAGCCGCGCGGAAGATTCACAAGCTCGGACCGCGGTTCGTCATCGTGAAAAAAGGCGAGCACGGGTCGATCCTGTCCGGTCCGGGCGGGTTGTTTCTGTGCCCGGCCTATCCGTTGGCCAAGGTGGTGGATCCGACCGGCGCCGGCGATTCCTTCGTGGGCGGGCTGATCGGTTACCTCGCCAGCGCCAAAGGCGGCATCGAAAAGAACCTCCGCCCGGCGATGATTCACGGCAGTGTGGTGGCCTCGTTTTGCTGCGAAGGTTTTGGCCTCGCAAAAACCACCAAGACCACGCGCGCTCAAGTGCAACAGCGCGTCGCGGAATTGGAGCGGATGACGGGGTCTTGATTCCCGACCGGCGTTCCCGCTTGCCAAACGCCGGCGATTTCGCAAGCGTGGCTGCACCGTGCAAGCCTCCGGGCATTGGCGTTTCCGGGATAAACCGCAGCTTCCTGCGGCTTATCCCCGGCGATTACCCGAGTTAAACCGCAGAACACCCCCCGTTTTGCGGTTTAACCCCGGAAAACCCGGGTTAAGCCGCATGCGGTTCAATAACTGTTAGCCGTCGTTCGCATCACGCACCACAACACAACCATGATGAAACGCATCTTGAAACTCTTGTCGGTCGTTCTCTTTGCCTGCTGCGCTGCACATGCTGCCGAGACAAATGAGATTGGTCGTTATCAGCTATTCACTGGCCCGATGGACATCAAAGATGAAGCAGGGATAGTACGGACTGGTAGTGCGCTCTATCGCATTGACACGGTCACGGGCCAGACTTGGCGATACGACCGCGAGTTGATTCGCGGGCCTAAAGAGCCGGGTGGGATTTTTGCCGAGGCTTGGGTCATGATGGTGGAGAACCACATCACGAGCCAATACATAGCTACCAGCATCACTCACGGCGAGGAGAAGGCGAAGGCTACGTTTACTTACTTGAGTTCGACGAATGCATTTCGCGAGGCAGTGGACAGGATGTATTGGCCACCGAAGCGTCGAGACGAGTATGATGCCATCGTTGCCGAGGCAGCCATTCAGCGCTACCTCGCTACGAATCATCCGCCGGAGACAGTGCGGCCACCGGCAGACCGAAAGCAGGAGACGAAATGACCACGACGGCTAACGTGCAAGCCACCGGGAATTCGCGTTTCGGGGATAAACAGCAGCTTTTTGCGGCTTATTCCCGGCGATTGGTTGGGTTAAGCCGCTTGCAGTTCAATCACTGTTGGCCGTGAAACCTTCGACGCATATGTGCGACTACACAAAATGGAAGAGGCTTGATTTAGAAGCTCCCGGCGAGGCATCGCTTTCCCAGACTGATCCCGCGCGCAGAAAGGAAGCTGAACGTCAGACGAACAACGATCTTAGGAAATCCGTTCAGCAGTTGATCTGTGACGTGCATGAGGAGGCAATCACGCCGAATCGCCCGGTCGAGGAAAGCCTCATACATGCTACCAAGCGTATGGTGTCGATGATGGGTAGGGTTGCACTTGCACACGAGCGCAGCAGCAAGATTCTCATCTGGCTGACGGCAGTACTCGCCATCCTGACTTTGGCTATCGTCGGGCTGACCATCGTTCTCATTGTGAAGGGCAAATGACATCGGCCAGCAAGATCACTGGAGCGAACGCGGGCGGGCCACGTCAGTTGCCAATGCGGACGCGCTGGGTCGCCCGCGTCGCTCAGTTCTGTCGTTCGGCCGCCAGCCCAGTTTAGCTGAGTGCAGAGCGTATTGGCCTGACTGGGCAGCGCCTGGCCAGGCCCGAGGTTTGGCCGTAACGAGCCAGTAGCGGGTCGGGCGGGGCGCTTGCCGAGCCCTCCATCCCCGCAGCGATCCTCCCCACCGCCACGGCTCAGCGCCCGGCGCTCGTCACCGGCGCGCCGGTTTCCAAACCGGTTTTGCGCCCCCGCCTGGAGGTTCGTGTGGGATGGCGGCCACCGCTGGCGGAATCCGGGGCGGTAAGCCGCTGGGGAAAGTGGCGCACCGGGAAAGCCGGAAAAGGGGCGGTTCGTGATATTGGAATGTGAGTTGCCCGCGAACCCACCGGGCACGGCGGGATCACGACCGACTGGCTGTCGCACGCCGTCAACCTCCCTTGACGGCAACACACGCCGGTGCGACCGGCCAGCAAGCCGCCGATTTCAAAAGCGCCACAGCCCGGCGGCGGTCGCCGATCCGAGCCGGCCGTCAGGCACCTGGTTGCTCCGGCCCCGCGAACTCGGGCTTGACCGGCACCGCGGGTTCGTTTCAGCCCCAGGTTGCCGAACCGCCGGTCTTCGGTAAGCTGTGCGCACGATGTTGCCGAACCGACCGGTCACCGTGCGGGCGCTCGATTCCACCCACAAGGCGGCGATCCTTCCCCTGCTCCACCAACTCCACACCACCGTGAGCGAAGCGGAGTTGAGCGCGCGTTTCGACGAGATGGCCCGGGGCGGTTACGTGTTTGTGGGGGCGTTTCGGAAGCGGGCAGCGTCCAGATTTCTATTGGGTGGCTGCGCCGCTGCTGCGGCGCAGGGCGGGGCGGCAGCACCGCCGCCACCCAATCAGGACACTACCTGGCGGCGCCTGGCCTGGCGGACACCGCCGCATCTGCTATGCTGGAACAAAATCGACCACCATGAGCACCAGCCTGTCTCGCTTCTGTTCGGCGGTCGCCAGTACCTGTCTGGGCGCCTGCCTCTTCAGCGCTTGGGGCGACACGCTCACCTTGAAACCGACGGCCGACACCAGCCTGTTCGAAGTTTCGCCCAACAACAACCTGGGCAAAGCCTGGCTGGCTGCCGGCACCCAGCGAACTGGCGAACGCGCCCGGACACTGGTGCTGTTCGATCTCGCCGCCCTGCCAACGAACGCGGTCGTAAGCTCCGCGGCGTTGACGTTCAAGGTCGTGAAGGCCTCGAGCGGCGCGGTGAATTCCACGTTCGAAATACGTCGCGTGCTCGTCGATTGGGCCGAAGGCACCAAGGGTTCGACCGGCTCGGGCACGGGGTCGGCGGCGACGGCCGGCGAATCTTCCTGGAACTCGCGCGGGCCGGGAAGTTGGACCGCGCCCGGCGGTGCGGTGGGCTCGGATTTCGCCACGGCCACCAGCGCCACGCAACCGCTCGCCGGCACCAGCCTGGCCTTTGCTTCGGAACCCGGTGTGGTGGCAGACGTGCAGGCCTGGCTGAGCGACCCCGCGCAGAACCACGGTTGGGTGCTCCTCAGCCAGGCGGAAACCACGCCTCTAACCGCGCGCCGGTTTGGCAGTCGCGAGACCGCCGGCAGCGAGCCCACGCTGGTTGTCGAATACAGTGTGCCGCCCACGCCGCCCCAATTGGTCGGGCCGCAGAAACTGGGCGATCAACTTCAGCTCCAGTTTGCGGCGGAGGCGGGCCAAGGCTACACGGCCGAGTTCACGGCGGCACTCCCGAGCGCGAATTGGGAGGTCCTAACTAACTTTGTCGCTGCCGGTGTCGCGCAGACCAACACCGTGCTGGACGCGCTCACGGAACCGCAACGTTTCTACCGCGTCCGGTCCCCTTGATGTCCCGCCGGCAAACCATGAAGCCGGCAGTGATGGAACCGGGCGTGCCAATTCGCCTGCGATCCACCGGGTAAGCCTCAGCGCGTTTCCGGCAAGTTGCGTTTCATCCAAGCCGCGTCCGCGGCGACCGTTTCCTGCGCATCCCGAAAACGCTCGCCGAAAGCCGCCTTCAAGGTGTCGCGTAAACGCTCTTGGCGGCGCAGCCACGCGGTCTGTTGTTCGGGGCTGTCGCTGGCCGCGAGTTGAAACCGTTCGCGCGCCGGGTTGAAACCGGTGCCTTTGCCGAAAAACAACATGCCGGGGTAAGCCTCCACCAAGTCGCGGAGCGCCTCGCGCTGGGCTCGGTCGGCGGCCAGGTGCCAGAGGGCCTGGCCGATCGAACGCGCGGGGTCGTAGCCGCGCGGGTTCCACGCGTAGTCGGCGCAGGTGAGCAGCGGCAGGCGGTTGATCTCGTTCTGCGGACACAACGGGTTGCTCATGTAGCCTTCAATGACGTCGCCCAAGCCGGCGTCGCGACCGCTCACCGGACCGAGGTTCAGCGTGGGTTGGTTGTCGTTGACCGGGTAGTTATCCCAAAGAAAAAGCCGGTGCCCGACGACTTCGCGGTACGCCACCGCGGCCCGCCGCGTGATGCGCAGGGTGATCACCCGATCGCCGGTCCAGAACACGTACGCGTCGGGGGCGAGGTCGGCGGCGAGGGTGCGCAAGTAAGGCGCCGCGTCGCCCCCGTGGCCATCGCCCCAGTAAAACGTCGGGCAAAAGATCATCTGCGCCTGCGAGTCCGCGGCGCGCAGTCGGCGGAACAACTCGTTCACGAGCCGGGCCTGGCGCGACGCGTCAATGCCCTGGTTGATGTCGTCGAGGCTGACGTTGAACCAACGCACGCCCAGGCTTTGCATCCAGCGGTAATGTTGCCAGAGGTTCTCGACATCCTCGGGCCGGTCCGGATCGGCGAACCGCCGCGAAGTGAGGTTTGGGTTCAGGCTGAAACAGAACTCAATCCCTTGCCGCTGACAGGCGCGCACGACCGCCTCGTAAGCGCGCTTCTTGGTCTCGGGCAGCGGCTCCCACCAGCGGTTGCAGTCCGGCTCGCCCCAGCGCCGGTGCTCGATGTCGCACATCGAGGTGTAGCAGTTCATCAGAAAGTTCATCCGGTACTTCGCCAAAATGGGAATCTCGGCCAGGTACTGTTCGGGTCGCCACATCCAGCCTTTCGTGCCGCGCCAGCGGAAGCCGGGCTTCGCGCCGGCGGGTAAAGGCTCGGGCAACGTCCGCTCCTCGCGCGGCAAGGCGACCTTGAACTCCGGCAACCTCCGCACCGGTGGGCGGTAGTCCTGCCCGGCGATGGTGGCCGACGCGACCATGAACCACGGCGGCTGACCCAACACGCCGGCGGGCTCGAGGTTCGCAATCGTCAGTTCGTTCTGGCCGACCTTCAAGGCCCCGCCCGGCAACGCGAATCGTCGCACCAGCCATGCGGCGTTGGGAAAGCTGCTGGCGCCCTCGAACAAAACCACATCGTTCAGCGTTACCCGCACGCGGCACGCGGACGCCGTGTCGTCGTCCCTCGCTTCGAGGAAAAGGAACTGCGGGCCCGCCGGCACCGCGCGGAGTTCGAACCGCGTGCGCATCCGCGATGCTTCGCCGTTGGCGGCGGCATAAACGTAGTTCACCGCGTCGCGATCGTAGAAGCGCTGGCCAAAATGCCGGTTCGCGCCGCCCTGAAAATCAACGCCCGTCAGGTGGGCCAGGGCGGACGCCGGTTCCGCCGCCAGGCCGCTTCCAGCAAGAACGAGCACGGGCAGACCGAAACGGCGGAACACGTCTTGAATCCAGCGTGGGAAACGCATGGCTTTCGCCTACACCAACTCCGCGCCCTTGTCACTCCTGCGGTCGCATCGCCGGTGGCAGACTGCGCGTGTTGGGGGCAACGTCCATCGCGGCACTTTGCCGGCTTCGCGGCCAGGCTGGTCAAAGCCCGCCGCCGCGCTAGACTGATTGGCATGTTGACGCAGGAAGCCATTCTCGCCGCGCTGAAAACGGTCAAGTACCCCGGTTTTTCGCGGGACATCGTCTCGTTCGGGCTGGTGAAGGACATCGCCACCGACGCGGGTGCCGTGTCCGTAACGATGCAGTTGACCAGCGCGAACGCCCAAGCCGCCGCCGAGATCAAGACCGCCAGTGAACGCGCGCTCCAGGCCCTCCCCGGCGTGCAGCGCGCGACCGTGGAAGTCCACCAACCCGCCGGTGCGCCCGGTCCTGCCGCCGCCGCCGCGGCTCAGAATCCTTGGGCGAACCAGAACCGCGTGCCCGGCGTGAAACGCGTTGTCGCCGTCGCCAGCGGCAAGGGCGGCGTCGGCAAATCCACCGTGTCCGTGAACCTCGCCTGCGCGCTGACGCGCCTCGGCTCACGCGTGGGCCTGCTCGATTGCGACATTTATGGCCCCAGCATCCCGCTCATGATGGGCTGCCACCAGCGACCCACGGTGAGCGACCAGGAAAAGCTCGTGCCGCCCGTCAATCATGGCGTGAAGCTCATGAGCATCGGCTTCCTCGTCGATGGCGACCAGCCGGTGATCTGGCGCGGGCCGATGATCACCAAGACGATTCAACAGTTCCTGTTCGCGGTCGAGTGGGCCGACCTCGATTACCTGCTCGTGGACCTCCCGCCTGGCACCGGTGACGCGCAGCTCTCGCTTTGCCAGACCGTCCCGCTGGATGGCGGCGTGATCGTGACGACTCCGCAAGAGGCGTCCGTGGGCGTGGTCCGGAAAGGCATGGCCATGTTCGAGAAGGTCAACGTGCCGATCCTTGGCATCGTGGAAAACATGAGTTACTTCACCGCGCCCGACGGCACGCGCGTCGAAATCTTCGGCCACGGCGGCGGTCGCAGCGAAGCCGAGCGCAAAGGCGTGGCTTTCCTGGGCGAGGTGCCGATCTTCACCGAAATTCGTGAGGGCGGCGACAAAGGCGAACCGGTGGTCGTCGGTGCTCCCGATTCGAAACCGGCGCAGGTGTTTCTGGCCGTCGCAGAAAATCTCAAGCGGGTGCTCGCCTGAGCGTTGGCGGCAGAGAGTCCCATCGCGATTCGCGAGCCAGGCGGGCGACGCTTGCGTGTGCCCGCCGCGGGTCACAAGATCGGCCATCACCTTCGCAATCCGAAAACTTGCTGCCATGACGAAACGAACGCTCCTCTTCGCGACTCTCGCGCTCCTCGGGACCGGCCTCGCCTGGGCTGAGGACTGGCAACTGGTGTGGGCCGACGAGTTCGATCGTCCCGGACTGCCCGATCCTGCCAAGTGGACGTACGAAGAAGGTTTCATCCGCAACCGCGAGGAACAGTTTTACACGCGCGGACGTTCGGAAAACGCGCGGGTCGAGGACGGCAAACTGGTAATCGAGGCCCGCCGGGAGCGTTATCCGAATCCGGCGTACCGGCCGGGCGTGGCCCGGGATTGGAAGCGCTCGCGGGAGTTTGCAGACTACACCTCGGCGAGTCTCACCACCCGCGGTCTGGCGTCCTGGCGTTACGGCCGGATCGAGGTGCGGGCCCAGTTGCCCGGCGGCCGGGGCATGTGGCCGGCGATCTGGATGCTCGGCACCAACCGCGCCGTGGGCTGGCCGGCCTGCGGCGAGATCGACATCATGGAATTCGTCGGCCACGAACCGGATGTCATTCACGGCACGGTGCACACGGCGCGCTACAACCACGTCAAAGGCACCCAGAAAGGTTCGACGCTGAAGGTCGCGTCGCCGGACCGTGATTTCCACGTCTATGCCATCGAGTGGAGCGCGGAGCGGATCGACTTCTTCGTGGACGACCAGAAGTATTTCACCTTCGCGAACGAACACACCGGCACCGACGCCTGGCCGTTCGACCAGCCGCAGTACCTGATCTTGAACACCGCCGTGGGTGGGGCGTGGGGCGGCGCCAAGGGCATCGACCCCGCGATCTTCCCGACGCGGTTCCTCATCGACTACGTCCGCGTCTATCAGCAGCCGGACGGAAGCGCTGGCCATGAACGAAACGCCCCTTGAGCGCCTGACGTTGGAACGGTTCGCGGCGCAGGTGAAGACGCCGTTCCGCCTTCACCGCGAAGCCGGCGGGGAGGTCGAATTGGAACTGACAGAAGCGGCGGCGATTCGTTCCCCTGCCCTGCCCAGAGCGGCCGGGGAATCGCCCCGCCAAGAACGTTTTTCCCTGCTTTTCCACGGGCCGGAACAGGCCTTTCTGCCCCAAGGCTTGTACCGGTTGGAGCACGCAAGCCTGGGGATGTTCACGCTGTTCCTGGTACCGGTAGGAAGAGCGGCGGGAACCGTCCATTACGAGGCGGTTTTCAACCGCTTGGCACGTTAGTCGCGCTCACTACTGGTGATCAGTCCCCGCCGTTGGCCCGGTGCCATTCCCAGTGATCGTGGCCCCCGTCGGAGTCAATCTTCCGGAAGCCCAGTCTCGCGCAGAGGTGGGCGGATCGTCCGCCCTGAAGCACGCGAAGGCGCACCGGTTTGTTGGTGCGCGCAGCTTCCTCCAGCACCGCCTGCAACAACGCGGTGCCCACACCGCGGCTGCGCTGTTCCGGCAACAAAGCGGCGTCCACGATCCGGATTTCCTCGTCCCTGCGATCGACGACCAGACGCCCCACCGGCTTGCCGTCGGCCAGAACAATCGAGAAGGCGGCTGCCGGGAAGCTCTGATGGTAGCCCTGCTGCCTGGCGAGAAACTGCTGCGCGAGAAAGGCCTGGCGGCTGGCCTGCCCCCAGGCCAACGCCTCGAGTTCCTCGCGGCGGGTGCTCGCGTACACCTCGAATAAAAAGGCTTCGTCTGCCGGCGTCTCCGGACGCAGGGCGATAACGCCCGCCGCGCCGTCCAAAACCAGTTGCTTGGGAACACTCAGGGATGGAAACCCTGCCCCGCATTCTTGCTCTGCCTGGGCCCAAGCGCAAATCGACGGGAGCCATTTCCGCTGCCATCCGGATGCGGATTCGTGACGAACCCGGTCGCATGGCAGGGAAAGCTGGGCAGATCGTGAACCCGGTGGTAGGGGGCAGGCAAGTAAGCATGATGACGTTGGGCGAGGTTGAGGGGGCGCCAGTTTAAGACCGCCCTGGCCAGGGCCGGGGCGCGGGCCTGGAGGATCTGGAAAGGGCTCTGCCATTCCTTGCCGCGATTGGGGTGGACCAGGTTGAAGTCGTGCCCGCAGGTGGTGACCTTGGCCCAGAAGTCCGCCGGGCCACGGAAGGTCTCGCGGTCGAAGCACTCATCCTCGGCCAGGCTGTGGACGGTTTCGACGTCACGCTGCCAGGGGTAGCGCTTGGGCGGGAGGTCGCGGGGGGATGAGCCCTGCGCGCGGACGGTGGCGGGCCGGCCTTGTTCTCTTGATTCTCCAGGAATTCGCACCCGTTGGCGGTCTGCAACCGGGCCATTTACCTCCGGAACCAAACACGGGACTTCGCTGTGTGGTGCCAGCTTGTCCGTTCCGTCGGCCTTACTGACAAGTCTTTAGGATAGACTACACGAATGGGAAGTGTTAGGGTTGGGCCTGGCGAAGCAGGACGGACGGAAACTCGATCATCAATCATTGGAAACGCTGCGGCTTATCGCGGTGCGGC
>JAKANS010000085.1 GCA_021823625.1 bacterium
TCAAAGAGCGCGTGCAGAGCGACCTCAACACGCTCAAAGGAAACCGGAAGCTCGTGCGCTCGTTCTTCGGAGCGAAAAGTGTAGCCTATGCCGGCGACTAGGCAGTATGCAGCGACAAAACAAAGTCCCAGCAGGACCTGAAAACCTAACTTAATTCCTGCGTTTCGTGGTCCAAAGAATGGGGTCCACTTTTGCCACCCTCTACGACTGGGAGACCGGCTTCGGCACTTACCGCCTGGACACCGAATCCGGCCTCTACCAGGTCAGACACCGCTGTTACCATCCGAAGCTGGGAAGGTGGACAAACAGGGATGCTGTGCAAAGCTACTTGACGCATTTATATGCTTATGTCCACCAGAAACCCATAGACGTTCGAGATCCCCTAGCAGCCCGTTAAAGAATGGCCATTTCTGCGAAAGCTGCGAATAGAGTGAATGCAGTGGTGTGCGGCTATCGTTGCCAGCAACACGGCGCATGCGCCGAGCCACCAAGCAAACTTCGGCCCCATGATTGGACTAGTTGTCGCCGCTACTACTCCCAACAGCGCCGAAACGGCCAAAAACAAAGCGGCCGCGCCCGCTGGGGCATTCCGCGGCTTGCAGTAGCCCCACACTTTGCGCAGCAGCAATCCCCAATTGTAGGCCGCACATTTGAACGTGTGTACTTTGCTCACGTTGGTCTGGCCCCGCCACCAGGCTCGTCGGCCCCCTCCGGTTTCGCAGACGTGGGCAAAGGGGCGTTCACAACGTTCGCTGCGCCCACGATTCAAACGCCGCCCCTTGTCCCCGCGCACCCGTCGCCGATGGGCGCGAAAGGCTGCTTCGTACTCCAGCGGCTTGTCCGTCCAGCAGCGGCTCTGTTGCCGGCGCTCGGGGATATACGTGCGCCGCTTGCCCTCCGCCAATTGGACCAGCAATCGATTGTCGTGATAGCCCTTGTCCATCACCGCTTCGGCGATCTGCGTTTGGCTGCCCGCCAGCACCAGGTTGGCTTCCGCCAGGCTCAACGTCACCGGGGCGCTCTGCGGGTCCGACTGGTCCGCAAAGGTGACCGTGGTGGCCACGATCGCTTGGCTCTCCAGGTCCACGGCGTGCTCGGCTTTGTAGGCCAAGTGCGTGCGCCCGTCCTTCATCTTGGCAATGCGACTGTCCGGATCGATGGGGCTGGCCCACTGTTCGTTGGAGACTTGCTTGTCCTTGCGAGCCCGATCCAATCTCCGCAGATCTTCGTCGGTCGGGTTTTCGATCCCCTCGGCTTGGGCCAAGCGCTGCAAGTATTGCTTCCAATCCTCGCCGCTGTCCTTGCGCACGATGCTCCGCATCGCGGCGTTGGCCTCCAGCGTCGTGGCGTCAATGGCCACCGTCTTGCCGCGCAGCACGCCCTGCTGCTCCAGCAAACTGAGCACGAACACAAAGGCCTTGTCGAAGACCGACTCGGGCAACCGTTGCCGGATGATCGTCATGGACGCGTGCACCGGCGTGGCCTCGGTGAGCGCAACCCCCAGAAAGGTCCGCAACGCCAGACTGTCGGCACACCGCCAAGCAATCCCACGCTGACTGTCCAGTCCTTCGAAGTAGCCGATCAACAGCATGCGAAAGTAAACCCCGGGCGGAAGGCCGGGCCGCCCGCCCGCTTTGTAATACCGGGCGCAGAGCTTCTCGATGAAGGCATCGAAACCCGCTTCGGCCAGCCCTTCGTTGAGCTTGGGGTAGAAAGGATGGCCGGGACCGGTAGCCAATTGAGCGGTGGGAATGAAGAGTTCGTCCTGGTTGGGCTGGCGTCTTCCAAGTGCCATGCTAAGCGGACGCTTTTGCCGGGTTGGTGTTCAATCACGAATCTGACTTTTTAACGGGCTGTTAGCCGTCGCATCATGCCGCTTAGCGTCGGCATGATGTCGGAAAAGTTAAGTTTGGATTGAATACCAGGTTGACGGATTCTTTGTAAGTCCTTGATTATAAAATGGAGCCAGTTGTCGGATTTGAACCGACGACCGACGGTTTACAAAACCGTTGCTCTACCACTGAGCTAAACTGGCCTTGCCATCGCGGCGGGCGGGCGGCGATCCCGATAGGCGGGAGCCTGACCGCACGGGCAAGTATGTTGGCGGAAAACAACACGGCAAGACGTTTCCGCGACGTTTCCGCGAAGGCACCCCCCCCGCAAGATCATTGAAGGTGCGAGCGCGCTCAGCCGCCGGCCCGGTTTCCACGGCGACCGCGCGGACGCATCGGGCTGACGGCGCGGTCAATGAATGACATCTCTTCGACCGATCGGCTCCAAAACTGCTGCCCAGAACGCGGATGACGCATAGCAAACGACTTCACATTGCCCTGCACCTGCTGACCGGCGGCCTGCTGGCGCTGGCCGGGTGGGTGCCCACGCGAGTCCCGGATCTCGCGCTTTGCTGGCTCCGGGTGGGCACACCGTTGCTGGCCAGCGGTCTCATTTGGGCCTTGCTGGGCTTCCTCACTTACCGATCGAGGTTGGCCCGGCCTCGGCACTGTTTTGCGTCTTTACGACCCTCGTCGTGCTGACGCTGACGCTGGGTGAGGTCGCGTTCCGTCTCGCCGGCTACGACTTTCGCCGGACCGCCGCCACCTTGCATCAACTCGCGCCGTTTTACCGCAAGCCGACGGTCCCGACCGGCACGGTCTATTTCCGGCGGCCCGGACCCCAGACCTGGACGGGCCGGGTGATCTGGTCGTGCCTGGAATACCTCCACCTCCACCCGAATCCTTACACGAACGAAGCGCCGATCACGGGCGTCTATGATGGAAACGGCTTTCGCAATGAGACCGGCGGGACGGACTGGGATCTCGCGGTGGCGGGAGATTCGTTCACGGAGCTCGGGCACCTGCCGTGCGCCCACTTGTTCACCTCGATCCTCGCGGACCAGACCGGCCTCGCGTTCGCAATCTCGGAGTCAGTTGCACCGGGCCGCTGACGCACCTGAGTTACCTCACCGACTACGGTCTGGCGCCGTCCACGCGCGATACCCTGATTGTGTTCTTCGAAGGCAACGACCTGGCCGATCTCGGCCGTGAGTACAAGGAACTCCAGGAGTATCTCACAAAGGGCAAGCGTTATCTGCGTGGTCGGCGAAAACAAACGTCGCTGCTCCGCGCCCTGTGCGAACTCAGTTCCGCGCGTTGGGACCGGTTGCCCGAGCCGCAACTGGAACCGAACGCTTGTTTCCAGTCGGCGAGCGGCCCCGTCCCGGTTACGCTGAGTCTGCCGCCGGGGCCGGTGAGCACGCTGCCGACCAACGCGATCCGCGCCCTGGAGTTCTTCATGACGGGCTACGCGCGGTTCGCAAAGCAGCACCGCGTCCGGCCCTGGCTGGCCTACATGCCGTCGAAACCCACGGTCTTGCGGGGGTTGCTTTCTTTCCCCGAGGAGAGCGGCTCCGCGTGGCGGGAGTGGCCGGCCTCCGATCTTCCCGATTACGTGAAAGCGGACTGCGCGCGACACGGCATCCGTTTCATCAACTTGACCCCGACCTTGGTGGCGGAAACGCAGCGCACGCGGCAGCTCCTTTACAACGCGATGTACGACACGCATCTGAACCGGCACGGCGCAAAGGTGGTGGCGCTGGAACTGGCACGCCAACTCGGTCCCGTGGTGCGGGAGTCTCTTCGCACCCGAACCAATCCGGCGAGGGACACCACCGCCGCGCCGCCGCAGATCACGCCTCCCGCCCTACCGCCTGCCGCAGCAGGTGAGTGAGGTACGGCAGCAATTGCTTTTTCCGCGACACCACGTCGCGCAACTCGAAGACACCGGGCTGGAGTTCGGGAAAGTCGATCCGGCCCACCAACGCGTTCTCGCCTGCCACCATCAACAACGAACTCGCTCGCACCACGTCGGTCACCAGCAGCGCCGCGAAGCGGTAAGCATGTTGGCCGCGATACGCCTCCAAGGCTTGGAGCAGTTCGTCCTTGCGGCGCCAGAATTGATCGAACCCGACCTCCTCGATCTGCGCCACGCTGAAGGCTATTCCGTCCTCGACGTACTCTTTGCAGTCGGTGGCGACCGCCTGGGGCGCGGATTTCGAGGTCAGGAGCGAACCGGAGGCGAACAGCTTGTCCGTGAATTCGCGCGCGTTCACGCCGGCCACCTGCTCCAATCGCTTCAGCACCTCGGCGTCGTGCGGCGTGGTCGTCGGCGAGGTGAGGTTCAACGTGTCCGAAACCAGGCCCGCCAGGAGTAATCCCGCAATGGGCGGCGGCAGTTCAACGCCGTGCCGGAAAAAGCAATCCGCCACGATGGTGCTGGTGGAACCGACGGGCTCGTTGCGGAACAGAATCGGTTGCGGCGTGGTCAGGCTGCCGATCCGGTGGTGGTCGATGATTTCCAGGATTTCGACCAGCTCGGCGCCCTGCACGGCCTGCGAAAGTTCGTTGTGATCCACCAGAATCAGCCGCCGATCTACCTTTTTGAGAAAATCCGACTTCGACAACACACCCACCGTCCGGCCGTCGTCGTCCACGACCGGGAAGGCCTGGTAACTCGCAGTCAGCGCGGTGGCCCGCGCCTGGGCCAGCGGCGTGTCCTCGCGGAAGGTCAGGAACTGCTCGTCCAGCACGTGCCGCACCGCCAGCGACGCCCGGCACAGGGCCGCGGTGGTGGCCGTGTCATGCGGCGACGAAATCACGCTCACCCGGTTCCGCCGTGCCGCCTCGACGGTCTTGGCTTCCACCTGCAAACCGCCGGTCACGAGCAACACCCGCACGTGCTCGCGGATGGCCAGGTTCTGAATGTCCCAGCGATCGCCGACGACGACCAGCAAGCGCTCATGAGGATAATTCGCCAGCCGCTCCGCAAACGACTCCAACCCCATGGCGCCGATCATCAGGATCAGGTCTTCCTCGACCGCGGCCTCGTGCGCCACCAGGAGTTCGCCGCCCAGCGTAGTCGCCACTCCCTGAACGGAGGACAACATGCGTCGCGAGTCGATCAACCGGTGGGTGGCTGGGAACAGGAACTGGCTCAGCTTGAACAGCGACAACAACCCGTGACAACGCCGGTCTTCGTCCAGCACGGGCAAGACCCGCAGGTTGTGCGCGTCCATGAGGCCCAGTGCCTCGGCCACGGTGGCCGGCGGCGCCACGCTGAAGACGTGGGGCTGCATCACGTCGCGGACCTTCGGCGAGACATCCGCCACAAAGCGCGGGGCGGGGAGACCGAACGAGCGCAGCACAAAATCGATGCGGTCATTGGTTTCGCCGCAGCGCGCGGCCACGGCCCCGGGCAGGCCGGTGCGCCGTTTGAACTCCGCGTAGCCGATGGCCGAGCAGATCGCGTCGGTGTCCGGGTTGCGGTGGCCGATGACCAGAACTTCACTCATGTCGAAAGGAGCCAAGGCTAATGCTTGGCTGCCGCCCCGCAAGCCGAAGCGCCCCCGTTGCGCCGCAAGCAACTTGCCTTGCGGGCGCGAATCTGGATTCATCGGCGCGCAACGTTTCGAACCATGAGCTTGGCATACCAGATCGTCGTTTGCGGCAGCATCGTGCCCGACCCGCTTCAAACCCTGGAACCGGTGACCGGCCCCGCCGGCCCGGCCCTTAAGAACGAAATGATGCTGCCCGCCTGGCTGGATCCGTGGGCGGCGCACGCGCTGTTCGAAGGGGCGCACCTGGCGAAAGCTCACCCCGGCAGCAAGCTTACGCTCGTAAGCCTCAGCCCCAAGGCGAAGCTCCAGCAGGTCATGATGACCGTCGCCCAGAAGGTGCCCTTCGAACTGGTGGCGCTGGACGGCCCGGCCAATGGCTTTACCGACTCTGCCGAAACCGCGGCCGCGCTCGCCGACGCCATCCAGTCGCTGGCGGGTCGCGATCCTGCCCGGCTGCTCGTGTTTGGCGGATGGGAAAGCGCATCCCGCGGCGCGGGCACCACACTACAGGTCATCGCCGAACGGTTGGGCATCGCGGACGTTTTTCTCGGCGTGGACTCGTTGAAGGTCGCCGGCGATGGCAGTTTGGAAATCCTCGAGCGCGTCGAAGGCGGCAAGCACCAAGTCTCGCGCTGTGCCGGTCCCCCCGCGGTGCTCGGTTGGGCCACGGGCAGCCTGCCGGAGCCGAAGAACAACCCGCAGGTGGGCATGCTGAACATGCGCGGCGTGATGCCGGCGCTGCAAAAGGCCAAACCGGTCAAAATCGCCGCGGAAGGCATGGCGTTCGCCAGCGTGAATGTGCCGAAACAACTCCGCGAAACGCGGATCGTTAAGGACGCGTCGCCGGAGCAAATCGCGGCGGAAATCGTGCAGTGGATCAAGAGTTGACGAAGGCCGGCCCCGCAAGTCTTCAAGCAAAACCATGGAAACGATTCTGTTCCTCGCCCACACCGAAACCGACGGCTCGCTCGGCAAGCCCGCACTCGAAGCCCTCGGCGCCGCCAAAGCCTTGAGCGATGCGCTCGCCGGCTCGCCGCTCGTCGTCGGTTTGTTCGGCGCCGACGTGCAAAGTGCCGCCGCTGCGGTCGCCACTTGCGGAGCCACAAAGATCCTCGCGGTCGCCGGCGCGGACTTCGCCGCATCGCGATACGCCACGGACGCGGCTGCGGCCGAGGCCCTCGCCAAAACGGCAGGCGCAACCTTGGTGATCGCCGCGGGCACTTCGCGGCTGCTGCGTTGCCTTCCCGGCGTCGCTGCCCGACTCGGCGGGCGGGCGAACACCCACGTCACCGGCCTCGCTGCGGGCGAAGGCAAGGTCACGGTGAACCGCTGGTACTACCGTCAGCGCATGGAGGGCGCCTTCACACGCGTGCAGCGGCCGTGGTTCATCGTTCTTGATCCCGGCAGCCAGCCGGCCTGGCAAGGTGCGCCCGGCCACGCCACCGTCGAAACCGTGGCCGTCACTTTGCCCGACTCCGCGAAGCGCACGACCGTCGCGGGTTTTCGCGAACCCGCGGCCGACGCCCAAACCATCCGCCCCGACGCGGCGCTGCTGTTCGTCGCCGGCGCGGGCTGGACCAAGAAACAGGCTGACGGCCAGACGCATGTGCCGGACGCCGAGAAGCTGATTCGCGAGTTCCTCCAACTCACCCGCGCCTCGCTGGGCAGCAGCAAATCGCTTGTCGATCTCGGCGGCGAAGGCCAGGCCGTGCTGTCGTTTCTCTCGCATCTGAACCAGATTGGCCAGACCGGCGCCACGCCGCGGCATCCCAGGGGGCTTTCCGCCTGCTGCCACGGCGAGGAACCGCACACGGTCGGCTGGCGGTTCGTGAACGAGCGCCGCGCCATCAGCCTCGACCCCAACTGCGGCTGGGCGCGCGGCAAGGCGGACGTGCTTTACGTTGCCGATGCGTTCGCCGTCATGGCCAAGGTGAACGAACTCCTCAAGTCGGCCGCTGGCGCGTGACTCAAATTACTTTGTCGCCAAACCTGACGCACCGGCACGGAAGGTTTCGCAGCACTCAGTGCTCTTGGATGCTGTGCCGGGGGGCACTCAAAGCTCTGGACGCACAACGCGTCCAGCACGCCTGGACGCCGGGTTCAGCGAAGTGGTGCGGGTCGCCCTCACCGCCCGCCGGCAGCAGAAGCTCCGGGAGACCCTCCATCAAGCCCTCGGCCCGGAGGCGTCGCGCGTGCGCGTGGTTTTGCCCGACGAGTTGCTCGCCGCACTCGCCGACTGGGCGCTCCAAGACCTCGCCGGCGGGCGGACGGAACGCGGGAAGCGCGGCAAACGCCAGGTCCGCATCACGCGATCCTCGCTACCGGACGAGGAACGTACCCACCGTGAGGAGTCGCTCCTGGCCCAACTCGCCGCGACCATGAAGCGCAAGCCCTAGCCGCGCCTCGCCTCCGCTTCGGGGGCCCCGTGCTCCGGGAGCGCCGGGGCGGGAGCCGGGGCTGAGCCCATGAGCTGGCGCTGGCTGGTGAGCCGGGAGTTGGACGGTCATGGCCCGGAGGTGATCTGGCGGATCGGGCACCAGCGCTGGGGCGTGGCGAACCCTGCGGGCAACGAACTGACGCCGCATTATCACCTCACGCATGGTCCGCCTCACGAGCCGGTGGCGATCCTGGCGTGGCTGCTGATCCGGGTGCCGGGGTTCAATCTGTTTGAGCGGTTTGTCCGGCGGCACGGCAAGCTCGGGCGGCCGGGACGCATCACCTTGCAGGCGGTGGCGCGGCCACTGGATCGCGCCGTGGAGGCGGTGGCCGAACTCCCGCCGTTGTGGAGCGGAGGAGGGCTTGGGGCCGCGGTTCTTTGACGATGCCAAACCGGTTTCGGGGCGATCACGGAAGCAGTGTCGTTTGCGCCCGTGCCGACGCGGCTCGCAACACAGGAAAGACCACGGCTGCGCCAGGCGAAAACCAATCCGCCAATCGCCCGGGCCAGAATCCACACCACCTTGCGGAATCCCTGACGGGACCACAGCGGCCTTGTCAGCGTTCCAGCACCTCCCTAAGCTGACCCCGCATTTGACACCGACTATGAAGAAAGCGTCCCAATCCCTCGAATTTTTCCCCGACGTTCCCGTCATCCCGTACGAAGGTCCGGATTCCAGGAATCCGCTGGCCTTCAAGTGGTACAACCCCGACGAAATCGTCGAGGGCAAGACCATGAAGGAGCACTTGCGCTTCTCGGTGGTGTATTGGCACACGATCCGCGGCATCGGCGCCGACATGTTCAGCATGACCCGGGCCTGGCAACGCCCGTGGGAGGACGGCACGGATTCGCTGGACATGGCGTTGAAGCGCGCGGGCGTGCTGTTCGAGTTCTGCCAGAAACTGGGCGCACCGTTTTACGCTTTCCATGACCGGGACGTGGCGCCGGAAGGCCGGACCCTTACGGAGACGAACCGGAACCTCGACCGCGTGGTCAAGAAACTGAAGAAGTACCAGGAAGACACGGGCGTCGGCCTGCTTTGGGGCACCGCGTGTCTGTTCGTGCATCCGCGGTACATGCACGGCGCGGCCACGAGCTGCAACGCCGACGTGTTCGCCCACGCCGCGGCGCAGGTGAAGAAAGCCATCGAGGTCACCCACGAACTGGACGGCGCGGGTTACGTCTTCTGGGGCGGTCGCGAAGGGTATTCGACGCTGCTCAACACCGACATGAAGCGCGAGCTGGATCACCTGGGCGCCTTTCTGCACATGGCCGTGGATTGGAAGAAAGAGCTCGGCTTCAAAGGCCAGTTTTACATCGAGCCGAAGCCCAAGGAACCGACGAAGCACCAGTACGACTCGGACGCCGCCGCCTGCCTGAATTTCCTCCGGCAATACGATTTGTTGGACCACCTCAAGCTGAACCTCGAGACGAACCACGCCACCCTGGCCGGCCACACCATGCAGCACGACCTCGAAGTGGCTGGGGCCGCCGGCGCGCTGGGCAGCATCGACGCCAACACCGGTGACCTCCTACTCGGCTGGGACACCGACCAATTCCCGACCGACATTTACCTGACCACCCAGATCATGCTGACCGTGCTCAAGTACGGCGGGTTCACGACCGGCGGCACGAACTTCGACGCCAAGTGCCGTCGCGAAAGCTTCGAGCCGGTGGACCTCTTCCACGCACATATCGGTGGCATGGACGCTTTCGCCCGCGGCCTGAAAATCGCCGCGAAGATCCGCGCCGACGGCCGCCTGGCTGATTTCGTGAAGAACCGCTACGCCTCGTGGGACACCGGCATTGGCAAAGACATCGAGAAGGGCAAGGTCGGCCTTGCCGAACTGGAGAAGCACGCGCTGAAACTGGGCGAGGTGAAGACGAACCAGAGCGGCCGTCAGGAGTTCCTCGAAAACCTCATCAACGAATTCATCTAAGCCGCCGCCAGCGGCTGGATCGGTGTGCCGGGCGGGCGGCGGTGCCCTCGCCCGGCGTTTGCTTTCAAAATCTCCCCGGCCCGCTCAGGCTGCCAGCTCGACGAAATTCCGCAGTATCCGCAGGCCAACCGCCTGGCTCTTTTCAGGGTGGAATTGCGTCGCGAACACGTTGTCGCGCCAGATCGCGGAGGCGAAGACATCGCCGTAATCGGTGCGCGTGGCGACGATGGATTCATCCGCCGGCTGCGGGTAAAAGCTGTGGACGAAATAGACGTAGCTGCCGTCCACGACATCGCGAAGCAGCGGGCAGTCCGGGCGCACGATCTGGAGCTGGTTCCAGCCGATCTGCGGAATCTTCAGTCCGTGGCTCGCCGAGAAACGCACCACCCGGCCGACGAACACGCCCAGGCCGGCGGCGCAACTGTTGAACTCCTCGCTGCGCTCGAACAACGCCTGGTAGCCGACGCAGATGCCCAGAAACGGCTTCCCGGTTTGAATGAAGTCCTTGCAGGCGCCGATCAACTCCTGCCGGCGCAGCGCGTTCAGGCAGTCGTCAAACGCCCCCACGCCGGGCAGCACCACCGCCCGCATGTCCCGCAAGCCCTCGGGCCGGGTCACCAAGGTCACCTCGGCGCCCAGGTGGCGAAGCGCCTTGTGGACGCTCCGCAGGTTGCCGGCTCCGTAATCGATCAGCGCGATCACGCGGGCAGCATAAAGACCTGCCGGCCGGATTCAACCTGGCAAAGCGGCTGGCGGTTGAGCGGTTCGCGACGCCGGACGCGCAACTTCGGTGAACGACTGGCCGGACCACCTGGTACAGAAAATGTCGCAATTGCGACATTATTTGTACCATGTGGAAAAACGGTGAGCCCGCATCTCCAACCCCCGCCCCTGCGGGCCGTGCCGTTGGCGTGGCCCCGGCGGCTGTGATCGCGCCGCGCTGAATCTGCTTTTCCCCCGCGCGCGCGGTCGCCATCCTGCCGGCCAGCTTTATGAGTTCGGCACCCAGCTCCGCTCCAGCGGGCAAGAAACACCGGCCTTGCCCGGCCTTGCAGGCGACCATCAGCGCTGCGAACTGCGGCAGCCAGCGCGGCAGCCGGTTGAACTGCCCGGCGGACTGCCCGTTTTTCCCTTTCGGCACGGCCGCTTACGATCTGTGGCTGAAGGTGGACGCCGGTTGGCTGAAGAAGGCGCTCGACCACGTCCTCACCGTGCGCGGACGACCAGCATTCGAAGCCGCCGTGAAAGCGCACCAGGTTCCGCTGGCGGATCGGAATTTCGAACTCGAATCCGCCGTCAGCCGCGGCTTGCATCACCTGCTCTTCCGCGAACCCGGACCCGACGGCAGGACGGTGGCGGAGGCTTGGGAGGCGGCGGGCTGGGCCGGCCTGAACAACGACGAGCGCGTGATGATGCGGTATCGCCGCACAGCTCAGCCCACGGTGGTGGAAGTCACGCGGGTGCTCGACGACCAGGCCCTGCCGTGTGTGGATTTGCTGGCACCCGACCGGCCCGCGTTCCCGGTGTTCGATCGCGCCGCGGCCACCCAGACGGTGCGGTTCAGCCGGTTGCTGACGTGGCTGACCGACTACCCGAATTTCGCCCGCCTCGGACTGCCGGCCATCCAAATTCCGCCGCATCTCTGGCCCGCGTGGCAGGAGTGTTTCCAGCGCGAGCTGGCCGAAACCACGGCGGCCAAACCCGACACGAACGCCAAATCGTTCCTGGCCGCGCACTGGAAGCGCTTCACCGAACTGGTGGGCGAGCTGGCCACCCAACACCGCGAGCGCATGGTGGAGAACCTGGACCTTAACCAATGCCTGGCGAGCTACCGGTTGACCGCGCCGGTGACGGAGGTGGAGGCCGCGATCCGCGCCAAACCGGATTTCCGTGACGGCGAGGCGCGTGAAGAAGGCAACTTCGCCAAGCCGCTCGCCTTCTTCGATTGGCTGCGCCTGGGTGAGTCGGCGGCGCTCGAAAAGGAGTTGGGCGGCAGCGTGCACTTGGACGCCTCGGTGGACGGCGTGGGCACGGTGGGCAGCCTGCGACTTTACCCGGAGCACCTCGTGGTCGAGACGTTCTCGAAACGCAAACACGCCTTCGCCCGCCGCATGCTGGAACAGTATTTTGGCACGCTGGCGAAATTCGAGGAAGAGTCGGTGCTCGATCTGGCCCAGGTGGTCGAACAACGGTCGCGCCAGACGCAGTTGGTGGCGGCTGCGCGCTCGGCAGTCTTCGACGGCACGGTGCCGCCTTCGGATTCGCTGGCCCCCGCGCCCGAGCCGGCCGAGTCACTCGGAGACGCGCAGCGAGTCCACGAACAACACTACCAGCGGTTCCTGGACGCGGCACTGTCGGAGCTCGACGGCAAGACGCCCCGCGCGGCCGCGACCGACCCGGCCTTGCGCCCGCGTCTGACCGGGTTGCTGAAAACCCACGTGCACAACCTGGAGTTGCACAACCGGCGGGAGGGCACGGCGCTGTCGCTCGACAGTGTGCTTGACGAACTGGGTTTCCCCGAATTGAAGTAGCGACTCGTTCCCCCTTGAGAAACGCAATAATCGACACCAGACCATGAAGACGGATCGAATCCTCGCCTGGGTTGCCCTGACGGGTGGAGTGCTCGCGACCGGGTGCATCTCGCACCGCGAAACGGTCTATCGCGACGAGCCGCGAATGAAGGTCGAGTTCGAGAACGACACCGCGGGGCGGATCTTTTACGAAGCGCTGAGCAAGTCGGCGGGCCGGTTCAAACGCAGCGAGAGCGCGACCGAAGTCAGTCTCCCGATCATTTTCGAGCACAAGCAGCGCACCGTCAGCGGCGAAAACGCCGCCTTCAACGACGCCGTGCGCCGCTGCGACACCAACCAGGACGGCAAAATCACGGAGCAGGAAGCCCGGATCTTCGCCGACCAGCCATGAACGGGAAACCTGGCCCCTTTGCTACGCGCCACCCGCCCTTCCCGCGCACCGTTCGCTACGTTGAGTGCTACGCCTGATGAGCTTGCGAGGGAGCAAAAACCGGCCGCGTCACAAAACCGTTTGACTTGGACCCAGCCGCGTCAATAATCGGCGCCAGCTTACCTACCAAATGGCCAAGCTTGTTGTTTTGACTGAAGGGTTCGCCGGCACCGTTCACGAACTGAAAAGTGAGCGGACGACTGTCGGTCGGCTGGAGGATAATGTTTTCCAGATTGCGGAGTCCTCCGTGTCGAGCCACCACTGCGAGCTGGTCCTCAAGGGCAACGAGGTCGAGGTCAAGGATCTCAATTCGACCAACGGCACCTTCATCGCGAACGAACCCGTCTCGCACGGCATTCTGAAGCCCGGTCAGATTCTGCGGTTGGGCAGCGTCGAGATGCGGCTCGAAGACGGTACGTCGTCCGGCGCCCCGGCCACGACCGCGAAAAAGCAACAGACCATGCCCATCGGCGGGGTGAAGCTCGGCGAGTTGGAGAACGCGGGCAAGACGGTCAACGCAAGCTTCGCGAGGAAGAGCGACAAGACCAACAAGATCTTTCTTTACGGCGGGTTGGGTCTGGGTGCGGTCATCATCGCCCTGATCGTGTACGCGATCATGCAGGTGACCAACAACTGATCACCGGGCGTCTTCCTTGAGCCAGCGCGCCACGTCCGGAGCCGCGTAGGTGATCAGAATGTCCGCCCCCGCCCGGCGCAAAGCCAGCAGGCTCTCCATCGTCACCGCCCGTTCGTCAATCCACCCGTTCGCCGCGGCGGCCTTGATCATCGAGTACTCCCCGCTGACCGCGTAGGCCGCGGTCGGATAGCCGAACTCGGCTTTCACGCGGTAGAGAATGTCGAGGTACGCCAGCGCCGGCTTCACCATCACGATGTCCGCACCCTCACGGATGTCCAGGGCCACTTCGCGCAGCGCTTCCTGGGCGTTCGTGGCGGCCATCTGGTAACTCCGCCGGTCGCCGAACTTCGGCGCCGACTCCGCCGCCTCGCGGAACGGTCCGTAAAACGCCGAGGCGAACTTCGCGGCGTAAGCCATGATCGGAGTCTCGTCCAATCCCGCCTTGTCCAATGCGGTGCGAATCGCGGCCACCCGCCCGTCCATCATGTCGCTGGGCGCCACGAGATCCGCGCCGGCTTCCGCGTGGCTGACCGCCGACCGGGCCAGCAACTTCAGCGTGGGGTCGTTCAAAATGCGCGCGCCGCGCCGATCCGCCGCCACGAGACCGCAATGCCCGTGGCTCATGTACTCGCAAAGGCACACGTCGGTGATGACCAGCAGCGACGGCAGTTCCTTTTTCAACAGGCGAACCGCCCGCTGCACAATGCCGTTCGCCGCGTAAGCCTCCGAGGCCCTTTCGTCCTTGCGCTCCGGGATTCCGAAAAGCAGCACCGCCGGCACCCCGACTTGATGCGCGGAGCGGGCTTCCTTGAGCAGCTCATCCGGCGAGAGCTGGAACACGCCCGGCATGGAGGCCACCGGCTGTCGCAGCTTGCGCCCGGCGCGCACGAACAACGGCAGGACCAATTGCTCGGCGTTCAAGCGCGTCTCCGCGACCAGCCTTCGCAAGGCGGCGGATCCGCGCAAACGGCGGGGACGGTAAACCGGGAACTGGCCCAAAGCACCTGCATTCATGGCGCGAGTCTAGGATGGGCGCCGCGACTGCAAAGCCGAAAGTCGCGCAACGGCACACGTGCCAGTACATCCCGGGAAGCCGGCCGGCACTCGTGCGCTCTGGGGGCCGGCTCAGGCGGGGAGCCAGCGCTTACGGGCTTCGCGCGGTGACGCTTTGCCATTGGCAGCCGTCGCCGCCAAGATAGGGTGCTTGCGTGAACAAGGCGCGCTGGGTTTTGGTCGTCCTCGTGGCGGGGCTGGTGGTCAGCATGGGGGGCTGCACCGGGCTGCTGCTGTCGCGCTTTCTGAGCTCCGCTCCGGCCCGTTACGCCAACCTGAACACCGCCACGCTGGTCACCCAAGTGCAGGGCCTCGCCCAGTTGGTGAGCGTCAAATACGTCATGGAGAAAGTGGTCATGCTCGAAGACGTTAATCTGTTTGGGGAAAATAGGATTCTGCTCGTCGCCCACGGCGTCGTGAAAGCCGGGGTGGATCTATCCAAACTCCAGCCGGGCGACGTCGAGATTCACGGCCAGAAGGTTGTCCTCCGATTGCCCATGGCCACCATTACTGATTGCTACCTGGACGAAAACCAGACCCAGGTCGTGGAGGAAAGCACCGGCCTGTTGCGGCGTTACGACAAGGACCTCCAACAAAACGCCCGGCGCGAAGGTCTCGACGCCATCCGCCGCGCCGCCCGCTACAGCGGGATCGTGGACGACGCGAACCAGCGCGCTCAGTTGCAGGCCAAGGCCTTTCTGCGCCCGCTCGGCTTCGAGGAAGTCGAATTTCGAAACTGAATCCTGCGGGTCACTCCGGACCCCGCCAGCGCCGTCCCGCTTTGAATGTCATCGCCAAAACTCACGTCTGAACCACCAACAATTATGCGCAAGCAAAACTCGATCTCCCGCCGCCAGTTTCTCAGCACCGCCGCTGTTGCCGCCAGCGCGCCGCTCCTCCTGCCCTCACGGGTCTGGTCGGCCGAAACGGGCGCCAAACCCAATGACCGCTTGACGATGGGCTTCATCGGCACCGGCAAACAGGGCCGCCACCTGTTGAACAGCTTCCTGCCCCACTCGAACGTGCAAGTCGTGGCCGTCAACGACGTGGACACCACGCGGCGCGAGCACCACAAGAAACTGGTCGAAAGCTTCTACGGCACCAAGCAGGACAAGGACTTCAAGGGTTGCGCCGCCTACAAAGACTTCCGTGAGTTGCTCGGACGCAAAGAGATTGACGCCGTGGTGATCGCCACGCCCGATCACTGGCACGCGTACCCGGTGGTCATGGCTGCCAAGGCCAAGAAAGACATTTATTGTGAGAAGCCGCTTTCGCTCACCATCCACGAGGCGCGGGCGATGGTGAATGCCGTCCGCGAAAACCAGCGGGTGTTCCAGACCGGCTCGATGCAGCGCTCGGACAGCGCCTTCTGGAAAGGCTGCACGCTGGTGCGCAACGGGCTGATCGGCGACGTCAAAGAGGTCTATGTCAACGTCGGCGGCCCCAGCAAGTGGTGCGACCTTTCCGAGGAGCCGATGGAACCCGGCCTCGATTGGGATTTCTGGCTCGGTCCCGCGCCGGTGCGCCCCTACAACTCGATCCTCAGTCCGCGCGGCGTTCACGACTTTTTCCCGAACTGGCGCAACTATCGCGAGTACTCTGGCGGCGGCATGACCGATTGGGGCGCGCACCACTTCGACATCGCCCAGTGGGGCCTGGGGATGGATGAGAGCGGGCCGGTCGAAATCATTCCGCCGGACGGCAAGGACGTGAAGCGCCTGACTTACAAGTACGCCAATGGCACGGTCATGTACCACGGTGGCCTCCAAGGTTATGACTTTGGCGTGGTGTTCGTCGGAACCAAAGGCAAGGTCTGCGTCGATCGCGGCCGATTCAAGGCCGAGCCGGAAGCGCTGATGAAGGAAAATTTCGATGCCCTCCCGGTGAAGCTCTACAAGAGCAACAACCATTACAAAGACTTCGTGGACTGCGTGCGCTCCCGCCAGAAGCCGATCTGCGACGTCGAGATCGGCGCGCGCTCGGTGACGGTCTGCCATCTGGGCAACCTGGCGTTATGGAACAAACGCAAGCTCACTTGGGATCCGGCCAAGGAACAGTTTGTCGGCGATCCGGAAGCCAACACCTGGCTCGACCGCGAGAAGCGGAACGGCTGGAAAGTTTAATCACCTCCGACCGATTGGAAACGCGCCGTCTGGTCTGCCGCCAGGCGGCGTGTTGGCTCTGGAGCACCTTCAATCTTCGCGCACCAAGTCGCCGACCTCCGCCTCACCGGACAAGACGTCCGCCACGATGCTCGTGCCGTTGACCGGCCCACTGATCCGCACTTCCCCGATGCGTTGGCCGTCGCGATAAAGGCCCAGCCGCGCCTGCAGCACCGGTGGCTGGCTGAAGGCAAAATCCACAATGACGAAGCGTAACCGTATGTTCACCACCGTGACGCGACCTTGGATCGGGTTGACCGGCGTCACCACGGGAAAGCGCGGCGGCGCAGGTGCCGGCGGTCGTCGAGTCTCGGCGGATGGCAGCAACGCGCCCCCGGCGGAAGGTTTCGTGGAAGGCGGCGGGGCAGCCCGCCGCGTCCGCGCTGGAACTGCACCCGGCCGGACCGGTTCCGGACTGCACGAAGTTCCCAGAGCGACCGCCAACACAATGCCCGCCAAAACACGCACGGCACCAGCTTCCTGCCAAGCCCGCGACCCGTCAACGGGTTGAGTCGGCCCACTGGCTCCGTCGTGCTTGGCCGGCGTCACGGAATTGTCACCCGGCGGTCACCTTGCCGTAATCCGCGGAATTCAATCTGCTTGCCGCATGGACCGCCTCCCGCCAAGGTTCGCGCCGTCCAAGCGCAAGCCGACCGAAGTGCCCGGCTGGAAACACCGAAGCAATCCGAGATGACCGACCCGCACGCTTCCCCGGTAACGCCGCGCCGCGGCTACTTTTTGCTGGCCACGGTGATTTTCGCCTACATCGGCATTTACCTCTGCCGGAAAAACCTTTCGGTGGCCGTTCCCATTCTGCAGAAGCAGTGGAACCTCAGCAAAGAGGAGGTGGGGGTGGTCGCGAGCGCCAGCACCATCGCTTACGCGATCGGCAAGGTCGCCTTCGGCCCGGTGGTGGACCGGCTGGGCGGGCGCAACGGCATCTTGCTCGCGATGCTGCTGGTGGCCTTTTTCGGCGCGTGCGGCGCACTGGCACCGGGCTTGGGAATGCTGACCGCCATGTACTGCGCCAACCGGCTTGCGGGATCGGCGGGCTGGGGATCGATCATCAAGCTGACGCCGGACTGGTTTCCGCCGGCCAAGCTGGCGTTCGCCATCGGCGTGCTCTCATTGAGCTTCGTCTTCGGTGGCGCGCTGGCCGTCGCCTTCGCGGGAGTCGTGGCCCGGCTCACGCACGACAATTGGCGATGGGTGATGGGCGCGCCATCAATCGTACTGCTGGCGATGGCGATCATTTGTTGGTGGATCCTGCCCCGCGCGGGCGACCACTCGCGTGCCGGTGCCGCCGCCCACGCCTCCCACGCGGGTTGGGGCTGGCGCCACTACGCTGAATTGTTCGCCGAACCGCAGTTCTACGTGCTCTGCGCGCTCAGCTTCACGCTCACTTTCATACGGGAAACCTTCAATTTCTGGATCGTGGACTTCTTCAAGACCGAGGGCGGCCCGACCATGTCGAACAGCATCGCCGCCTTTCTCTCGACCCCGTTCGACATCCTGGGCGGCTTGGGAATCCTGGCGCTGGGCTGGGTTTACGGCCGGCTGGGAAACGCGGCGCGCCGGCGGTTGCTCTTCGGCATTCTGGCCGCACTGACCGTGTTGCTGGCGGGCCTGCCGGGATTCTTCCACGGTGATTTGTGGCTGGTGACGGCGGCGGTGGGCTTGATCGGTTTCCTGGTGTTGGGCCCGTACAGCCTGTTGGCCGGCGTGCTGGCGGTCGAGGTCCGCGGCAAGGAATATGCCGCCACCGTGGCGGGCCTCGTCGATGCCTCGGGCTACGTGGCCGGCATCCTTTCGGGAAGTTTCTTCGGCTGGCTACTTAGCCAAGGCAAATACAAGCTGGGCTTCGAATTCATGGCCGCGATGACGCTGGTTTCTGCCTTTCTCTGCCTGGCACTATATCGCAAACGGGCGGCTGCCCAAAACGAAGGCGCACCGAACAAATCCGCTTCGTGAAGAAAGCGACCCCACCTCGGCCGGCCACGCCACCCACGCCCTGCCCTGTCACGTCAGCGCTTTGCGGTTGGCACCCGCGGCTACGCCACCTGTCGTTTTTCGCTTCGCGCTGAACTATCCGAATCCGACTCTCGCGTTATGAACCCTCCCATTCAACTGGTCGTCTTCGACATGGCCGGCACCACGGTCCGCGACGACGATGCCGTCAACCTTTGCCTGCGCCAGGCCCTCAACGAGGCCGGCGTCTCCGTTTCACGCGACCAGGTCAACCGCGTCATGGGCATCCCGAAACCGCTCGCCATCGAAACGCTGTTGCGCGAACAGACGCCTGGAGCCGTGCCTTCGGCGGGACAGATCGAGGCCCTCCACGACGACTTTCTGGTGCGCATGATCCGGTTTTACCAAACCGACCCAAACGTCGCGGAAATGTCCGGCGCAACGGCCACGTTCCGGGCTTTGAAACAGGCAGGCATCAAGGTCGCGCTCGATACCGGCTTTAGTCGGCCGATTGTCACCGTCATTCTCGACCGCCTGGGCTGGTCGAGCTCCGAATTGCTGGACACCACGGTGACGAGCGACGAAGTCCCGCGCGGCCGCCCGCACCCGGACCTCCTCTTCGAAGCCATGCGCCGCACCGGCGTGACCGACGCGCAGAGGGTCGCGAAAGTCGGCGACACGCCTTCCGATTTGCAGGAAGGCCACGCCGCTGGCTGCGCGCTGGTGATCGGCGTGACGAACGGCACCCACACTCGCGCCCAACTCGAAGTCCACCCGCACACGCATCTCATTCCCGATCTCGCGGCGTTACCGGCATTGGTCATCCCGCCGGGAAAAGGCTGACAATCACGACCGTTCCAAGCATTCCTGGCCATGTCACCGTTGCCCACCGCGAAGGATAGACTCCTGTTCACGCCCGGCCCGCTCACCACCAGCCTCGGCGTCAAGCAGGCGATGCTCCACGACGCCGGCTCGTGGCACTTCGAGTTCAGTGAAATCGTCCGCAGCGTCCGCGAAGAACTGCTCGCCGTCGCCGGTGTGTCGCGTTCCACAGGTTGGGAATGCGTCTTAATGCAAGGCAGCGGCACGTTCGGCGTCGAGTCGGTGATCACCTCCACCGTGCCGCCGGACGGCAAGCTGCTCGTGGTGAGCAATGGCGCCTACGGCGAGCGCATCGGACAGATGGCCGCCGCCGCGCGCATTCCGGATCAGGTACTGCGCTTTCCCGAAACCGAGCCGCCCGCGGCCGTGGAGGTGGATCGCGCGCTGGCAGCCGACCCCGCCATCAGCCAGGTCGCACTCGTGCATTGCGAAACCACGACCGGCATTTTGAACCCGGTGACCGAGATCGGCCGGGTGGTGAAGCGTCACCGGCGGGTTTTCGCGGTCGATGCCATGAGCAGCTTCGGCGGCCTGCCGCTCGACCTCGAGGCGGCGGGCATCGACTACCTGATCTCTTCCGCAAACAAATGCATCGAAGGCGTGCCGGGATTCAGTTTCGTGCTTGCCCGCCGCGACGCCCTGCTCGCCACCGAAGGCTGGGCGCGCAGCCTCAGCCTGGACCTGCTCGGCCAGTGGAAAGGCTTCGAGAAAAACGACCAGTTCCGGTTCACCCCACCGACCCACGCGCTGCTGGCCTTCGCGCAAGCCTTGCGCGAACTCGCCGACGAAGGCGGTGTTGCCGCGCGCAACGCGCGTTACGCGGCGAACCATCGGACGCTCCTCGCCGGGATGGGCGCGCTGGGTTTCCGGCCACTGCTGAGGCCGGAAGTGCAAAGCCCGATCATCACCGCCTTCCATTTTCCGAAGGACACCGCGTTCGAGTTCGATGGCTTTTATCGCCGGCTCAGCGACCGCGGAATGATCATCTATCCCGGAAAGCTGACCCAGGTGAACACGTTTCGGATCGGCACCATCGGCCGGCTCTTTCCCGCCGACCTCGAGCAACTCGTCCACGCCGTAGCGGGGGCGCTGCGCGACCTCGGCTGTCGCGTGCCGGTCGCCTCGTAGCCGGGTCTTTGGCAAACCCGCGGTGGGCCTCGCCGCCTCACGCGGGCGAACGGTCTCTCATCAACTCCCGAACCGTCTCCACAACTTGCGCGACCGCGACCCCGTTCATGCAACGAAAGTCGATGGGGCACTCGCGCAGAAAACACGGCGCGCAAGCCACGTCCGCCTGCAATAGCCGGTGACGTGGATCGCCTGGCAGGCCCGGACCGGTCAGCGCCGGCGACGTGCTGCCGAAGATCGCGACCACGGGCGTGCCCAAAGCGGCGGCGACGTGCATTGGCCCGGTGTCGTTCGTCAGCAACACCCGGCACGAATTTAGCGCCGCCATGAGTTCCCGCAGGGTCGTGCGGCCCGCCAGGTTCCGGATTGGCGCTGCCCGATCGCCGATCGCCGACTGGAGTTCCATCGCCAGAGCCGCATCGCCCGAGCCACCAAAGATCGCGAGACCGCAATGTAACTTGTCCGCGAGAGTTCGCGCCACGGCAGCAAACCGCGCGCTTGGCCAGCGCTTGGCCGGTCCGTATTCGGCACCGGCGTTGATCCCGAGCCAGCAAATCTCGTCGTCGATTCCGAACTTCGCGCGCGCTTGCGCCACTTCCTCGCGAGTCACTTTCAACTGCGGCGCCAACGGCTCGGCCCGGGCGCCCAAAGCCGTGGTCAGATGCAGGTATTGGTGCAGGTGGTGCCCAACCGGATTGGGCGCCGCACCGTGTCTGGCCGGTGGTGCGCCGCCGGCCAGGCCGCGCACCTCGGCAACGCTGCGCTTTCGCATTCTGACTTCGCCGGGTCGGGGCGGAACCGCATGGGTCAGCAACCAGTTCCGCCACGGACGCGCATAGCCGACGCGCTGCGGAATTTCCGCCAGCCAAAGCTGGAGCGCCGAGCGCGGCGAGTTCGGCAGCACGAGCCCCAACTCGAACCGGGCTGCCTGCAACCGTCGGCCGATGCGCCAGGAGCCTTCGCCGGGCACGAATGAAATCACCTCGTCGAGCGCCGGGTGCTGCGGCCAGAGCTCCGCCAGCTTCGCCGGAGTCAGCAGGGCGATGTGGGCGCCAAGGAACCGTTCGCGCAGGCGCAGCAAAGCCGGCGTGGTCATGACGGCGTCGCCGAGCCAGTTCACGCCCCGCACCAGGATGCGGCGGGGCGCGTTCGGCAAGACGATGGACGGTGGGGGCGGCATGACCGGCGGCTACTCGGCGTCTTCGGCGACCGGCTGGGGCGCGGTGGCTTCGGTCACCGGCGTGTGACGCGGCCGGCGATGCACCGATTTCCAGCGTCGGTGAACCCAGAACCAATTGGCCGGGTCGCGCCGCACCGCGGCCTCGTAGGCGTGGTTCATGTCGCGCGCGATGTCCTCGATCGGTCGCGGATGGCCGTCAACGGCGGTCGGGATTTCGTCACCGATTTCGATGTGCCACCTGGCCGGACCGGTCCGGTAACAGATCGCGACGTGGAGTGGACAATGGTAACGCAGCGCCAGCACGGCGGGCGCGGCGGAAGTCGAGCATTCGCGACCGAAAAACGGCACCGGCAGACCGCGGTCGCCAGCGTGTTGATCGGCTAGGAGGCCCAACATGACGCGCCGGCTGTTCATGGCTTCGCGCAAGGCCGAGGCGTCGCTGCGGCGCTCGAAGTACAGGCAGCCGGAGCGTTCGCGCAAATCCTGCAGCAACGCGTTCAACGCCGGCTGGCGCAACGCGCGGTAAGTGGTCGCGAATTGAAAGCCCGGCACAAACAGGTTCGCGCGCGCGTACAACTCGAAATTCCCGAAATGGCCGATCGCCACCACCACGCCTCGCCCCCGGCCTGCCAAAGCGGCGCGCGCACGCTCGCCTCCCGAGACCGTGAGGATTTTCGGGATTTGCTCGGCCGACAGCGCCGCCGTGCGCACGGCACAGGAGAAGTTTTCGCCCACTCGCCGGAAGTTCTCCCGTGCCAGCCTTCGGATGGCCGGCGGTGACAACTCCGCGCCGAAGCACTGGCGCAGGTTCTCGGTGGCCACGCGGCGATGCCGCGCGTCGAGCACGTAGGCCAACCCGCCGCCCGCGCGTCCCAACCGCGCCACCCAGGTCAACGGCAGCGCCTGGAGCAGCGCAATCAGCGCCCGGGCGATCAGAACCAGCAATCGTTCCATGAGTTTTGGGACCGGCCGCGCGCGGCATTCAGCGGAAACAAATCTGCCGCACGCATTCGTTGAAGTTTTTCGCCCCGCGGATGATCCGGATTTCCACGCGCATGAAGTAAATGGGCAGGTCGCGCCGGTCCAGTTTGGGGAAGCGCACCGCGTCCTTTTGGGTCGTGATGACCATCGTCGCCTGGCGTTTCTTGCCCCGGTTGATGGCGTTGAGCACCTCCTGTTGGGTGAACCGGTGGTGGTCCGCGAAACGCTTGCTCGCCACCAGGTCGGCACCCAATTCCACCAGGCTTTCCTCGAAACTCTCCGGCTGGGCAATGCCACTCAGCGACGCGACCCGCTCGCCTTCGATCAAATCCAGCGGATGCTGTTTGCCGGTGAACACGTCCTGAAAATAGAGCGGTTTGTGCACACACTCGATGATCCCGGCCTGCGAGTTGTACTTGCGGATCATCTGCCGGAGCGCCTCGGTCTCCCCGGTGCTCTTGGTGATGAAGACGGTGTTGGCGCGCGCCAGATGGCTGGGCGGCTCGCGGAGCGTTCCGCGCGGGAGCAGGTGGTTGTTGCCGAACGGCTGCTGGCAATCGACCAGCACGATGTCGCGTCGCCGGCCGGCCAGTTTCCAATACTGGTAGCCGTCGTCGAGCAACAGCGTGTCGCAACCGAACTTCTCGATCGCGAACAGGCCGCTCTTCACGCGGTCTTTGTCCACCAGCACCACCACGTCCTTGAGGTTCGACGCCAGCATGAACGGCTCGTCGCCCGCGGTCTCGGAGTCCAGCAGCAACGACTTGCCGTCGGACACGACCCGCGGGGGCGTCTTGTCCTTGCGGAAAAGGAGCTTGTCTGCCAGCCGCCGATGGAACGGCTCCGGCCGGGAGCGATAACCGCGGGACAGGATCGCCACCTTGCGGCCTTGGTCCTGCAACTCGCGCGCGAACTTTTCGACCACCGGTGTCTTGCCGGTGCCGCCGACCGTGACGTTGCCGATGGCGATCACCTGCACGCCCAACGTCGAGTCGCGCAAGATGCGAAAGTTGTACAACCCGCGGCGCAGCTTCACGCCCAGCGCGAAGCCTTTCGAGAGCGCGAACAACACGCCGCGCATCGCCGCGGCGCGTTTGCCCTTACGCTGGCCGAAGATGACCTCGAGGACAAACGTCTCGAGGGATTCGGTCCAGCCACGGAAGGTTTCGCGCATCGCGCCGACTCTGCCAAGCGCTCGCTGGCACGGCAAGCGAGCGCGGACGCCGTAACGTATTGCGAGCGGGGACGATTTCGGGATACGACGCAGGTTCCCGTACCGGGCCGAAGCCAAGGAAAGGCGGGAAAGCGGATGGCTTGGCCAGAAACCCGTGAGCCGGGTTCACTGCGCCAGCGCACGCCAAGCTACACCATCATTTCCGCAGGGCTGGGTTACCGGCGGAGCTCGCGCCCCGTGAGCTCGAGAAAAACGTAGTGCACTGGCATCGGTGGCGAGCGGGTAACTGCTCGGAGTCGATTCCCGCCAGCGATCCAGCACGCGGACCTCACCTGGCGCTGCAAACCGCTTGGGGATGCGGTTTGCCAACGCTGGCCGAGCTTGCCACGTAGCTCGCCGCCGAGGCGGTTTCGCGCGGAGGTCCCCCGCGCCCGTGGGCATCCGCGGTTTCAGCAGGCTTTGGCTTTTGGGCGGTGAATGATCGCCGGCTGGACGCGCAGCGGTTTCGGATCCAGCGGATGCCGCCAGGCCCAAGGTTCACCATTCGGGACAGCCGTGCGCGAGACACCGGCATGGTCGCCCGCCCAGAGGCCGGGATGCCGGTCGAGTCGGTGCTGTTCAGAGTCCGCGCAGAGTATCTGCTGGGCGTAGCTCAGCGCGGCGGAGACATCGACCCGCCTGCCCGCCGCCTTCGCCTGGTGCCAGAACCTCAGCGCCAGTTCGTACACGTCTTCGATCGCGTCGTGGTGGACGATCCAGAACGCGCTGCTACCGAGCCAGGGTTCGTTGACGACGCCTTCTTGAACCATCAGCTCCCGCAAGGCGGCAACTCGCGTGCCCTTCCACTCCGCGTCCTCAGCCACTGGCGCCAGGCTGACCTCCAGCGGCACGTGGATCGGAGACCGCCCCAAAGGCGCGAGCACATCGACCGGGTTGCGCGTAAACACCGTGTCGGCGTCCAGCCACACGAAGTAGTCGAAGTTCAGCCGGCTCATCCCCACCTTGAGATGGTGGAGCTTGAAGAGGCCGTGGGCCGGGTCGCACGCGTAGGCGTCATAGCCTTCGCAGCCCTCGAGCGGGCGGTCGGTGAGGACGTGAAACTCCTTGAACACGCCCGCCGCCCGCGCCGTGCGCACGCACTGCTCCATCCGCGCGCCATACTCGCCGGTGGCCACCGACCAGTAGCAGAATTTCGGTCTCATTAATCGCTCCCGGCCGATCCGGTCGGCGGGCCGCCCGCGCGGCCTTGGGAATTCGGATCAGAAGCGCAGCGCCTCGATCCACCGCCGTCGGTGCGCCTCCGGGTTGCAAAGCTTCTCCCGCGCGTGCTGGGCGGCCTGGCGGCTGAGCTGCAGCCGCAGCGGGTAATTCTCATAGAGTTCGCGCACGACCGCCTTCCACTCGCGATACGCGCGGCAGATGAAGCCGGTCTCGCCGTGCGTCAGCAGCTTGTCGAACTGGTGGCCGTCCGGCACCACCGGCACCGCACCGGTCAACAGGGCTTCCACGACCGCCCGGCCCCACGATTCCTGGATCCGGTGGCCCAGCGGATAGACGAACGCATCCAGGCTGTAGAGGAACTTGAGCGCCGGCTCCCGGTTCGCCGGGAGCAGCTCCCACTCCGGGCCGAAACGGTGCCAGCGATACTGCTTCTGCACCTCCGGACTCCAGGCCATGACCCGATACCGCACGTCCGGCAGCCCGAATTCCTCATAGAACACGGGAAAGTCCAGCGGATACTTCATGGGATCGGGCCGGGACAGCCGCCCGAGGGTGAAGACCGGATTGCGCCGCTCGCGCCAGGCGTAGTCGTCCGGGTCGATGTAATTGCCCACCAGGAAAGACGGGACGCCGTGGTGAACCTCGGCCAGCGCCTGGGCCTGGTGCTCGGAAACGTAGAGCACGCGGTCAACGAGACCCTCACGGCAAGCCTCTGCCTCGCCTTTGAAGGGGAACATCATCTCGTTCGACCAAACCACCTTCAGGCCGCGGGCTTTGGCTTCACGGGCAGTGCCCGCGGCGAAAAAGTGCTGCTCGCAAATGGCCAAAGCCACACCTTGGAGCTGTTTTGGCAGCTCCCTTAGCACGACGCAGCGAACCTCATACGGCTCGGTCAGGCTTCTAACCTCCCTGTCCTTGGCAAAAGACGCCTGCGGCAAAACAACGACGATCTTCAAGTCTTGACTGGACAGTGCCAGGTTCCTGCGGCTGGGTCGGATTGAATCAAGCACCGCGGCGGGCATCTTTCTGGGGCGAGGCCTTTCTTGAGTGCGTCGGTATTGGGCAAGGACAAGAGCAAATCGGCCGGC
>JAKANS010000256.1 GCA_021823625.1 bacterium
CCATGCGAAAGGCCGGTTGGCCAAATTGTTCCTGGCCACCAAGAACGACTTCAAAGACGCCACGCATCGGATTCTGCTCTCCATCCAACGGACCACAGGGTTGATCCGCTCCTTCTTCGCACTGCCGGACACCAAGTATGCCGCCCAATAGGTAGTGTCATTACTTTTGCAACAATTGATACCGAGTCGCTTTCCAACGCCTTGTCCGCACGCTCAACCGCCGGGCCGAGGTCGCTCCCGGCCGGTTTCAATCCGGTAAAAGGCGCGCCTTCACCCGCGCGATGCACTCGCACCAACGTCTCGAAAAAAAACTGGTCCGCCAGCTCGCGCGCCTCGGGACCGATTGCGCGCACCGCCAGCGTTTTGGCGAACGCTGCCTTGATTTCGGCCTCATCCTCTTTCTGTACCCACTTCAAGACCGGGGTGGCGTCCTTCTTCTCCAGCGCCGCTTTGGCGGCTGCAACCACCGGTCCATCCATCGTGTCGCAATGGCTGAGGGCCACTTGGGGGAATATCAATCCAGCGCCAAGGAGGACGCTGGCCAACGCAAGTCTAAATGGGTTTGTTTTCATTCTCATTTCCTCATGGTAGCCGTGATCAAACCACGGCCTTCCTGTCTGCCCCTTACGTCCCCGGAGAGCAATGAGAATTTACTCGACCGTTAGCGCCGGCAATCCTTTCACCGCCTTCACCGTTTCGAGACTCACGGTGAGGACTTGGCCGAAGAGGCGGACGATGGATTCGGGGTCGTCGGGGCGGTTCCGGGTGTTGGTGATGCCGGTGCGTTGGTCGACGCTCACTTGATACTGGTCAATCACCCATCCAAGCGCGCTGCGGTTGCCGAGGCGGTATTCAAGCGTCTCGGGCGGGATGCCTTCCAGCGTCAGGAATTCGTGATGGATGTGACCTGCCCCAATGGCTGGACACTTCATAAGCAGAGTTCTGCTATTGGTTTGATGTTCGGTGCGGCCAAGTCGGCCGACCACTCGCGGAAGTTTCTTTCGAGGGCCTGCCATGCGCTCCGGGCCGGGTGCGTCGCCTCAAGAGCAAACCAGCCCCGCCGGAGCGAGGCCTGGGGCCGGGGCAAAGAGGCGCGGGCTGGGCCGGCACTACTGGAGCCGGGCCAGCGTGGCCTTGATGGCCTGGAAGTTCGGCAAATCCTTCGGGGTGGCGGTCTGCTCGCTGTATTGGACGACGCCGTGCTTGTCGATCACGAACGCCGCCCGCGCGGCCGTGGCGCCGAAGCCCAGGAGGTCGGGCAGGAGCACGCCGTAGTCGGCGGCGGTTTGCTTGTTGAGGTCGCTCGCCAGTTTGACCGCGATTTTCTCCTGTTGCGCCCAGACTTCCTGGGCGAACGGGCTGTCCACGCTGAGGCCGATGACGTCCGCGTTGAGCCGGGCGTAGGCGTTGAGGCCGTGGGAGATGTCGCACATTTCCTGGGTGCAAACGCTGGTGAACGCCAGCGGGAAGAACAACAGGACGGTGTTTTTCTGGCCGAAGTTCGCGCTGAGCTGGACGTCCGCGACGCCGGCAGCGGACTTGGACTTGAGGGTGAAATCGGGGGCTTTCGAGCCGACAGCAATGGGCATAGCGATTCGGGTTGATGGTTTCGGTTCGGTCCGCAAACAAAGGAACAACGCGAGAATACATAGCCCGCCGCCGCGAGGTGTCAAACCGGGCGGAGGGCCGGCCGCCGGCCCGGGCGCCACCGCCTTCGCGCGCTGGACCAAACACCACCCGGAAAAACTCAGCGGACATGCGTCTGGCACTCCGCCGTCGCCGTTTCAGGCATGGCTTTTGCTGTTTTTCAGGGCGTGGGCCGGCCATCAGGTCGCCGGTTTCACAACGAAAACGATTTCCGAATCTGTCATGCACCGAGCAAGCCCCGCCGCGAACGGCCGACACCATCGCTATTCAGCCAAACTGATGGCGAAGCCGATCAATTTCTTCTGTTTTGCCCCCGAGGCGGAGCAAGTCAGCCTCGTCGGCGATTTCAACGACTGGCAACCGGGCGCGCACGCCATGCGCCGCCAGCCCGACGGCTCCTGGAACCTCCAGGTCGCGCTCCATCATGGCCACCACCAATACCGGTTCCTGGTGGATGGCAAACCGATGCTCGATCCGCGGGCGACCGGCGTGGCCCGCAACGCCCAAAACGAGCGCGTCTCCCTGCTGGCGGTGAGTTGAACGGTTCTCCGCGCGCGGTAGCGTTCGATTTTGCCTGGTGGCCGGTCGGTGGGGTTAAGGCCAGTTCCGCACGGTCCAGCCGCGTCGCTTCAACTCCGATTCCGCCAGTGGCGGTATTGGGCCGGTGACCGCCCGTCCGCGCCGCCGGGCGGAATATTTTTTGACGGCCCGGTCGGGTTGGGACAGCTTGGCGCCCGATGAATCACGGTATGAAGACTCCCTTTACTGTGCTGGGTGCGATCGCGGTTTTGACCACGGCGCTGGCCCTGAACGCGGCCGAACCGATGAAGAAACCCGACTTGACCAAACTGCCGCCCGCGGCGGCCAAAAAGGACGCTACCTACACCAAGGACATCCGGCCCATTTTCGAAAAAACCTGCTTCAAGTGCCACGGCCCGGAGAAGCAAAAGGGCGGCATGCGCCTGGACAGCCTCGAAGCCGCGCTCAAAGGCGGAGAAGACGGCAAGATGATCGAGCCGGGCAAATTCGACAAAAGTCCGCTGCTCTGGAGCGTGGCGCGCCTCGATCCTGATGCCGCCATGCCGCCGGAAGGCAAAGCCGACCCGCTCACCAAGGAGCAGGTCAGCCTGATTCGCGCGTGGATCGAACAGGGCGCGAAGTAGATTCCCGCGCGATCTCGCGACGCCAGCCACCTCCGGCCGTCAGGCACACTGGGCACGCGGACGGTCTTTCGCCCCGCGACTTTCATTGGGCCACCCTTGCCCGATAGAACCGTGCGGGTGCTGAAGCCGGGTCCGAGTCCGTAGCCTGTAGCTTGCCGCCGACGGCCCGGCCGGTTAGCAGTGGCTTCCAAGTGATGAAGTCAGCCGTCGTCTCGATCGAATAAGTGCGGCCGGTCTCGCCGGTCAGTATGACCACCCACCCGCCGGGCTCACTTTGAGCGCGGTGAAGCGCCAGCGATGGCGGCGCCGGCGGCCGGGCTACGTCGCCAAAACTCGCACTGCCAGCCTGGCCCGCCTGCAGGCCGATCTGCACTTGGTTGGGCGTGGAACTGCCGAATCCCTCCGGATCGGTTTCACTGACCTCGTAGTCTCCCGGCACGAGTCCGGAAAACACGAAGGTTCCATCGCCGGAGGAAGTCGCGGTGATCGGCAGGCCGCCCGAAACCGACAGGGTTATCGCCACGCCGCCGATTCCCAACTCGCCCGGATCGGTCAAGCCGTTGACGTTCTCGTCGTGATACACGCGACCCGAAATGGCCCCCACGCGTTGGTTGGCGAAGCTGGCGGTGGCGGCGCCCCCCGGCTTGAGGATTACAGCGACCGCCGAAGACAAGCAGAAGAAACCCGCCGGCGTTGTCTGGCGGACCTCGTAGGTCTGCGGCGCCAGCCCGGCAAACACGAACGTGCCGTTGCCGGCGGTGAACGTGGTCTGGAGCGGAGTCGTCTCGCCGGCGGCGAACAACTGGACTTGCACGCCTCCGACGCCCGATTCGCCGGAGTCGAAGCCGCCATTGCCGTCCCGATCCTCGAACGCAGCCCCGGTCAGGGAACCGATCACGAGGTTCGCGAAAGCGGCACTCCCGGCGCCGCTTTCCTCGATCAAAACCGTCTTCTCGGAGGCTCCCGCGTGCTTCCGCGGACCCGCGAGGGAAGGCGACGCGCTGGTGGCCACGGTGTAGCCCGCCGGCACCACCTGACGGACGAGATAATTGCCGGGCAGCAGATCCGCGAAAACGAAACCGCCCGCGGCGGACGTAACGGTGCTCGCGATCGCGTCGGCGGTTCCCTCCTTCACCAGTTCCACCTGCACGTCCGCGATGCCGGGTTCGCCGGCGTCCTGCCGGCCGTTGCCGTTCTGGTCCTCGAAGACGCTGCCGACGATCGTTTGCAGTGGTTGGTCGGCGAAGTTCACCGTCGCGGCGCCGCCAGGCGCCAGGCTGACGACACCTTCGTCCGGCGAACTGCTGGTGAAGCCCGCAGGGTCTGTTTCGGTAACGGTGTAAACGCCGGCCGTGAGGCCCGTAAAAGAATACGAACCGTCACCGGTCGTCTGGATCGAGAGGTTCCGACCCTCGCCGCTGAGACTCACTGTGACGGCCGCGATGCCTGGCTCACCCGTCTCAAAAAATCCATTGCCGTTCAGGTCGTCGAAGACGCGGCCGGCGATCGTGCCAGCCTGTTGATCGCCAAAGTTGGCGGAGGCCGAGCCGCCGGCGGCCAGCACCACCTGCCGGTCGTTTGGCGTCGAACTGGCGAAACCGGGCGGGTCCGTTTCGATCACCGTGTAGGCGCCCGCCTCGACCGCGTCGAATACGTACGCGCCGTTGCCGGCCGTCTGGGCAATCCGAAACGCACTCGCGCCGAGGAGTTGGATCTCGACCCCGCCCAATCCGGGTTCGCCCAGGTCCTGCAGGCCGTTGCCGTCGCGGTCCTCGAAGACGGTCCCGGCGAGGCGGCCGACCGCCTGATCGCCGAAGTTGGCCACCGCGGCGCTTTGCGCGCCGACGTTCACCTGGCGGAGGTTCGGCGTGGTGCTCACGAAACCCGCCGGATCGGTTTCAGTCACGGTGTACAAACCCGCCGCGGGCGGATCGAAGCGGAAATTGCCATCCGCGCCGGTGAGCGCCGTCACGGTCGATTCACCGCCGCTCAAGGTGATCGACACCCCGCCAATGCCCGATTCGGACAGGTCGCGCTGGCCGTTGCCGTTGGCGTCGTAAAAAACCAGCCCGCTCACCGTGCCCAGCCGCTGGTCGCCGAAAGCCACCTCGACCTGGCTGACGCCCGCCAGGTTGACTGTCCGCTGGTTCGGCGTGGTGCTGGCAAAGCCAGCCGGGTCGGTTTCCTCGACGACAAAGGCCTGCGCCGCCAGCCTCGCGAAGACAAAACTGCCATCTTTGGCGGAGACCGTCGTTCCGGCGGGCGTCGCCCCATCCGCTTCGAAGAGCCGAACGGTGACGTCAGCCAGCGGGTTTTCGCCTGGATCGAGCCGGCCGTTGCCGTCCTCGTCTTCAAACACGACACCCGTGATCCGAGCCAGGATGGTGAGCGTGCCGTCGGCCGAACCCTCGTAATGCTCACCCTCGACGACTGCGTGTACCGCGTGCGAGCCGGCCTCGATCGGCGGTTGCGCGTTGCCATCATACGTGATGACGACGGCCAGCCCGGCCGGCTGGGTCGTGACTTGAACTGTTTTCGGCAGGCCGTCGTAATCCTGGGTCAGCCCCGCGAGTTGCACCGTCACGGTCGCCTTGCCCACGGTGAACTCGCCGTTGGCCTGCGTGGGTTGGTAATTGAAGTTGCCTGCCTGGCTGGCACGCAGGGTTACGGTGCCCGTTCCCGTGACGGTCACCAGGCCACCCGCGAGGGTCGCCGGGCCGGAAAGCACCGCCAGCGTCACCGGCAGGCCCGCGCTGGAGCTGGCTGACACGGCGAACGGAGCCTCGCCGAACAACTGGCCGGGCAAGCGCCGCAGACGCAGTTCGGGAGGGCGAGGGCCCAGTTGGGCGTGGAACTGATCCTGGCCAACAGTCCGCAGGCCAAAGGCCGTGTGGAACGGCTGAAC
>JAKANS010000257.1 GCA_021823625.1 bacterium
TTGTTCGCTGGCTTGAACAACTGCCTTTCAACCAATGGGTACGGCCGTTGCGAGTCTTTTCGCTTTTTCAATCGAAAAATCACGCCTGTTGCAGGGCTAGATCGCCGTGTGCGTGTACGTGTTGATCGCGATTGTGAGGAAGGAGCTGGGCGTGACGCATAGCCTCGCCACAACTCTCCCAATCCTCAGCGTCAGCGTCTTTGAGAAAGCACCTCTGCATCAATTGCTTGCGCACAATGAACTCGCAGATTTTCAACTCGCAATACCCAACCGGTTGGTTTTTAACGGATTATAACCGGACAGTAGTGGGTCATGCTATCGGTCACCGTCGCATTGACCCCAGCCTGCGTTGCCGCGCTGGTTGACTGATACGCCGATACCGACCCACCGCGGTTATAGCTCAATGACGCGCGGGTCTTCTCAGAAAATTGCTGGTTCAGGCCGATCCCGGCAACCGGGTAGCCGTCGGATTCAACATCGTCGGAAAACCAACGGATTCGTAGCCGGCTCGAACATTCCCCGAGAGTTTGGATGTGGACCGACCGCTGGCTTCGACGGTGCCGCCGGTATACTCCGCATGCGGTGGCTTCAACGACTGGGTTCCGAACTGACCGTTGGGATTTTGGGCGAGCGTGTAGTAGGGCAGAAAGAGCAATTGCTTTCCAGCCGGGTATTCACGCCAGTGGAACGCCCCCTCGAGGAGCAGACGGCCCTTGGCGGTCAGATCATAACCCAAGGAATGATCCAGATCGAAGTAGTGGCGTTCCACATTCCCGGCGGGGATCGGAATGCCTTTGATCGTTGCGGTGTAGCCGTTCATGAGGCTGTCCATGAACTGAAAAGTATTCCGGGAATCATAGCTCAAGCGGGCACCCTTGGCTCCGCCGGACAGCGTGATGCTGTGGTCGGAAGCATCTGCCTGGCTGTTTTGCGCATAGAGCATCTGATCGAAACGGTAGGTCCGGTCGACACGGTTGTCCCCGTCCGGCCTTCCCAGCAGGACGTTCAGTCCGGGGCTCAGGACGAATACGTAGTCATCCACCGCTAGTTCTGACGGAAGGTAGTAGATGTTGTCATTGTACCCCGCGGACGCGGAAAACTGGGGATGCAGCACGACCGGGCCCGCGCTCACGGCGAAGATGTCCTTCGCTTCGAGGCACAATCCGCGGCTACCGCACGTGCATAGGCCGAGCAAAACCAGAGCTTGCGGTGCATATTTTGGAAACACCCTCGCAGTTCCGCCGACCGCAGGCAGCGGGGGGGCACGGCCTTGTTTGCAATGCGTGCTTTTTCATTCCAGTACAACAGGTTACGAACCGCCTGGCATCTCTGGCCAACCGCAGCGCCTCCCCTCCGCCTCACACACGCAGGTGCTCTAGGCGGAGGGCGGGCTAGCCCTGGCTTCATCGCCCATCTACTCGCGCAGATAGAGTCTTGAAGCCACGGGGTCAACGCAAGCAGAAAGCTGTGCCGATTGCTGTGCTGGGCGTGAGACAGAACTCTTCCACGTGTTGAAATCGCTTAAAGTTTCCGAGGGATGTACCTGGCGTCATAGGTACAGCTAGGAAGACCCCGCCCCCCGCTGATCTGCTCGCCCAGATCGCCCAAATTCAACTCCGGGAGCGCGGCAAGCTCTGCCCCTACAACTTCAAGGACCGTTCGGCCCGCCGCGGCCCGTATTTCAAGCTGCAACGCTGGGAAGGGGGAGCGGCGGTCCTTGGGCTTCGGCCCTTTCATCCCGTGCTCTCCTTTCTACTCTACCGGTTTCCAGGATGAATGAACGGCGTCGGCACAATGTTCGCCTCGACATCGCCGACCCTGTGCAGAACCTGCCCCCCTTCACTCTCGCTTTCAGAGGCCTGGAATGCAGCGTGACTTGGGGCCGTCTGGCGCGCCGCCGGACGGCCCACGCCGGCGGCGCAGGTTCCTTGGTTTCGGGCATTAGGATTCGCTCACCCCCGGCTGCGCGGCGAGCGGCAGCCCCGCGGCGATGAAGTCGGCGAACCACGCTTCCGGCTCCACGCGAAACCACCACTCGCGGCCACGCCAACAGAAGCCCAGTTCGCCCGCGTGCAGCGCCTGCTTCGGCAACAGCAGCCGCGCCCGTTGAGCTTCGCTGAGCCGGCGTTCGACAAACGCCAAGTACGCCAGTTCGTCGCCGACCAGCGGATGGCCCAGGTGGGCCAGGTGAATCCGGATCTGGTGCTTGCGTCCCGTCAACGGCCGCACGCGCAGCAGGCTGAACTCGCCTTCGGGCCGGCGAAACGCGCGCAAGAGCAGCCACTCGGTTTGGGCCGGCGCGCCGTCGGCACACACGCGATCCTTGATCGCCACCGGGCTGGCGATATCGCGTCCCAGCGGGGCGTCCACAATTCCCGTGGTTTGGGCCGGGACGCCATGCACGATCGCCTGGTAAGTCTTGGTGACCCTGCGGCTCTCCCAGATTTGCCGCAATTCGCGGGCCGCTGGCGCGGTCCTGGCGCAAAGCACCAGCCCGCTGGTTTCGCGATCCAGCCGATTGACCAACTGCGGGTGGCTGCCTTCGCCCAGGTAAAGGCGCGCGCGGCTGATCAGGCTCGACAGCGCATCGCCTTTCGTGGGGTGGCAGACCAAGTCCGCCGGCTTGTTCAGGACCAACAAGTCGTCGTCTTCGAACACCACTGACACCAGTTCGCTCAAGCTTCGCGCCCACCTAAGCGTGGCTGAGGTTAGCAGGTCACCCGTTTCTGGGTACCGTGGTTGCACACATTATGTCGCAATTGCGACATAATGTGTGCAACCACGGGAAACTGGGTTCCGGACAATGTCGCTGCGCGCGCCCCGGCTGACCCGCTTTGGCATGGCGAAACGCGCTCCAATCGGTTCTGATCCGCGGCGTGAGACCGGCTTCCAAGAGACTCCCGGGTGCCTCGCTGCTGGCCGCTCTGGCCGCCGGTGTGACGTTGACCCTGGTCGGCTGCCGGCGCGAATCCTCGGCCGGTGGTGAGCCCGCAGATCGCAGCGCCCAGGCCCGGCAGGAGTCCGCCGCCAGGCTCGCCCGCCTCGAAGCGCGCGAGCGCCAGGTGGACGAAACCGCCTGGGCGAAGGAAATGCTCGCCCAACGATGCGGCGCGGTGTTCGAGGCGTTCTGGGACGCGTTGAACGCCGCCACCAACAAGCTCGGCCTGGCCGCGGATTTCCCGGTCGGCGAAGTCGTGCTAGGGCGGTGGCCGACGGCCCAGGCTTTGCCTCACGACATCGAGGTCCGCGAATCGGCCGGCGCCGGCCCGGCCCTGTCGCCCGCGGACTGGCGGCGGTGGGTTCAGACGTTCGCGGCCGCCGGCTGGCAGCTCGAACAAACCGAGTTTCGCCACAACGCCTTTGACACCGACGCCGCCGGTCAGCCCCGCCAGAGCCGCTTTTACTTCAGCGCTCATCTCGTCAAGCGTACTCCCCATGAATCTCGCCCCCTCATCCCAGCCTTCTCCCCCACTGGGGGAGAAGGTGCCCGACGGGCGGTTGAAGGGGAGCTCGATCGGTCCAGGGACGCGCTCCGCGGCACTTCGCGGGCCGCGGAATCTCGCCCCGAACGGGCGGTCGTGGTGGGCGACTTGCTCGTGGACTGGCAGCCGACCGGGAAAACCAACAGCCCCGCGACGGTGAAGCGCATCGACGTCAGCCGGCTGACGCTGAAGACCCGCCGCGGCGAGCCGCCGTTCCAGCTCGTGCAGGCGGAGGAAATCGAACCTCCGGAGCGCTTCGACCCCATCGACCCGCTGCTCCTGTACGACCTCGATGGCGACGGCTTGTCGGAGATTTTGCTGCCTGCGGAAAACCTGGTTTACCGGCAGCGCGACAACGGTCGTTACGAGGCGGGGCCGCTGGCTGCGGGGGCGCCGCGGCTGATCTTCACGGCACAGGTCGCGGATTTCGACGGGGACGGCGCGGCGGACTTACTGCTGGCCACGGCCGAGGGATTGCTGCTGTTTGCCGGCTCGGACAAAGGCGCTTTCGACCGGCCGGGCCGGTGGGTGTGGCGCGCGCCGATGGCTCTGAAAAACGTCATGGCACTGACTTGCGGTGACATCGACCATGACGGCGACCTCGATCTCTTTCTCGGTCAATACAAGGTGCCCACGCTCGGCGCGATCCTGCGGCCGCACTATTACGACGCCAACGACGGCTATCCCGCGTACCTGCTGTTGAACGACGGTCACAGCAACTTCACCGACGCGACGGCCGCCGCGGGTTTGGAGAAGCTGCGTCGCCGGCGCACTTACGGCGCGTCGTTCGTCGATCTGGATGCCGACGGCAGCCTGGACTTGCTGGTGGTCAGTGACTTCGCCGGCGTGGATTTGTACCGGAACGGCGGCCACGGCCGGTTTAGCGACGTGACCCGCTCGTGGGTGGCCGAGCCGCACGCCTTCGGCATGGCCCACGCCTTCGGCGATTTCAACGGCGACGGCCGACTGGATTTTCTCATGTTAGGCATGAATTCGCCCACGGTGGACCGGCTCGAGCACCTCGGCCTCACGCGCCCCGACGCCACCGAAGACCCGTCGATGCGGCGGGCAATGACCTACGGCAACCGGCTGTACCTGGCGCGACTGGGCGGGGGTTTCGAGCAAACCGCGCTCAGCGACTCGATTGCCCGGTCCGGCTGGTCCTGGGGGCCGGCCGCAGCCGATTTCGACAACGACGGTTTCCCAGACGTGTACATCGCCAACGGTCAGGAGACCAAACAGACCGTGCACGACTTCGAGCCGGAGTTCTGGCTGCACGACATTTACATCGACGAATCGGTCGATGACGTCACCGCGAGCGCTTATTTCCTGAACAAGTTCACGCACACGCGGGGGGCCGGCTGGTCATACGGGGGCTACGAAAAGAACCGGTTTTACCTGAACCGCGCGGGCCGGAGCTTCCTCGAGATCGGCCACTTGCTGGGCGTGGCGCTGGAGGAAGATTCGCGCAATGCCGTGGCCGACGACCTAGACGGCGACGGCCGGCCCGACCTGCTGGTGACGACGTACGAGGTCTGGCCCACGGCGAAGCAAACCTTGCGCATCTACCGGAACACGCTCGCAGCCACCGGCCACTGGATCGGGTTCCGGTTTCGCGAAGAAGGTGGCGGGCGGTCGCCGGTGGGTGTGAGCGTGGAAGTCCATTACGGCGAGCGGCAGGCGGTGCAACAAATCGCGACCGGCGAAGGCTTCCGCTCGCAATCCGCGAATACGGTGCATTTCGGGCTGGGATCAGTCGCCCGCGTGGACCGCACCACGATCGGCTGGCCGGGCGGGCGGACCTTGACGCTGCGAGCGCCGACGGTCGATCGCTACCACGTCATCCGCGTGCCAACGGGCGAATCCGCAACGCCGTGAAGGCGCCAGGCAAGCGGGCGCGGGCGAAACAGAAATTCGAGGCCCGAAAATGAACGCGCCCGGAGAGGCTCTCCGGGCGCTGCAAAACCAATTCAACCGACCGACGGCGCGGCGGCTCAGCGGTACAGGATGTATTGGGTCCGCTCCTTGTACCACGCGAAGTCCAGCCGGCCCTTGGCGTCGAAAGGACGCGTGGAGAAGGAGAATTTCACCGGATAAACGGAGGTGGCACTCTGCCATTTGTGGACCTCCGCGTGGCCGTCGGCGAACGAGAAGCCGCAGGC
>JAKANS010000258.1 GCA_021823625.1 bacterium
CGAGTCGCTCAAGGAACGGGTCGCGGGCGATCGATCAGCCATCAAGGCCAATGCCAAGCTGGTGCGCTCCTTTTTTGGCGCCCCAAGTGTAGCCTATGCTAAGGACTGATCAGTATGGAGCCGACGCGTGGTGGGCTGGGCCACGGCCTCGACGCTCCACGCCACGCTGGCACTCCGGGCCCTGCACATGGCGATCCAACATCGCCGTCCGCCCCGCGGACTGATGCACCACAGCGATCGCGGTGTGCAATACGCCAGGGGTGAGTATCGCGCCCTGCTGACGGCGGCTGGGATGGAGCCGAGCATGAGCCGTCCAGGCAATCCCTACGACAACGCCGCGATGGAAAGCTTCAACGCCACCTACAAACGGGAATGCGTGGGCCTGGCGGAAGCCGCCGGCGGCTACGCCACGCGGGCGCAAGCCACCCAAGCCTTTTTCGACTATGTCGAAACATACTACAACCGTGTGCGGCGCCACAGCGCTCTCGGCTCCAAGTCACCTGTGGACTTTGACCTCCAACTAAACTAAACACCCATGCGCACCGCCTCTCCAAGGTGTCCATCAAACCGGGTTAAGCCCACTTCGACAAAGGCCCGGCCCTTCAACCGGTTCGCTGCGCACTCGAGTGCGCCCAGCACTACGTCCCGGGAGGGGAGACCCAAGAACGTAAGCGCTGCCCGCCATTCGCGCAGTTGTTCGCGCCGGCGGATTTCCGCGGGCGGGCTGAGGAACCCGACCGTGCCGGGGCGAAACGCCTGCGCTCCGGGCACCTGCCTGGCCAGGGCCGTCAGGAACTGCTCTTGAGTCTCCGGCTGTTCCCAGGCTGCCGCTGGACATTCTTCAAGGCCCAGGTCCCGCCCGATCGCTCGGATATCGGGCCAGAAAGCCGTCCGAAATGGCGGCGCGGCCGACGAGACCACGCAGCGACCCCCACGAACGCGGAAGATCACATTGTCGAAGCGTTTGCAACTGGTCAGAGTCACGATTCAGTGTCGTTGCGTATCATCGTGGCCAATCGCCTCCCAATTGCTCCCGATGCAACAGATGATCATAATTCCAGCGCTGCAAGACCCGGTCCTGACGGGTATCGTAGAGTTCTCGAGTCTTGAGATTCTCAACGTGTCCATCGCAGAAAACCACATTCCAGCGTCCCCCGTGCCGGCGCTTCCTCAGGTCGACCCAAGCTTTAAGCTCCGGGTAAGGTGGATTTCCGTAAAGTTCATAAGAAACAGCTAGCATCCCCGAGGCGCCGAAGAACTCCAAAGCCGTAGGCCCATAAACCTTACCCTCCAGAGGGCTTCCCGGCTCACCTATTTGGAGAGCGCCATCTCCGATTGCTATCATATCACTAGGGACAGCCACCTCAGTTTCGCGTCGGGGCCGGGAGTTAAGTGGTGGGAGGTCTGGCAATACCTCGCCGGCGAGGCCCCTGAGGTTTTGCCCGTAATCGTATAGTATTACACTGCCCTTCCAGTTGTAGCCATAGGCACCCGACCACGAATTGAACACGCCGCCTAGCCGCGCGTAGCCAGGGCACACGTGAATCTGCTTGCGCGCCTGGCCAAGTGGTATATGGACCCCTGGTGTGCTGGCCGGCCATGTGGATCCGGTGTACCTCGCCAACTGGTCGGCCCATACTACACCAGATGGCTTCGTTCCGGCAAAGACGAGGAAGTCATGTTGAGGATACACTCCATAATCATCCACGTACATGCGCAGCGCGATGCCCCACTGTCGCAGGTTGTTCTTGCAGACGGTCAGGTGGGCCGCCTGCTTGGCCCGCGACAAGGCCGGCAGCAGCAGGCTGGCCAGCATGGCGATGATGGCAATGACCACCAGCAGCTCGATAAGGGTGAACGCCGTCATGCGGCCGATGTCTTGCCGGCTTTCCTCGTTGTACGAGTGAGGATTCAGTTTTCGATGTCGCCTCATAACCGTCTTCGGCTCGAGTGGAAGCTTCCGGCCACCGCTCGCTGTAGAATTGAGAAGCACACGCCATGCCAGAGATGTGAACAAGATTGTAATGTTTTATGGGACCCAGAAAATACACAGCACAAAAAAGTTCTGTTTAAATCGCGTTCAACGTGGCACGCCGACGATTACGTTGCCACAATGGGTCACCAGCGGTATGTCTCGGAGCGAGGACTCCATGGTTTAAGAACCTTCTGATCCTGCCGCAGACTTCTGGAAACCGGAACCCGGATGTGGCGCGGAAACGGGCCAATATACGGCACTACTGTCCCGTTCTGTTCATGGCTGCCACCACGCGGCCGCCCAACGCAGCAAGCGAGAACAGCATCGTTCACGGCTCGCGGTAGCACTCAGACAGCGTTGTAGTGGGTGCAGCTATCCGATGCCGCACATTGATCCGCGGAACCGCTGCAGTAATCATAATCGCAGACATTGGTTTGTTGGCAGGAATCCGAACTCGTGCACCTGTTTGTACTGCACGAATCCATGAGATAGCAGGAATCATTTGCGCATAGGTCCGAACCGCAGTAATCGCCGCCGGTTAAGCTGGAACACACGTTCGAACTATCACATTGATTGATCGAATAGCAGTAATCGTAGGTGCCGCAGGAATCGGCCCAGCAATAATTCGATTGCGAACACGTGTTCGTGCTCCCGCATGGGTCGTCGTTGTTGCAGACGTTCGTGTAACAATAGTCTGCATTGCTGCAGGTGTCGTAGCCACTTCCCCAGCACGTATTGTTCGCGTTACACCGGTTGTTGCTGCTGCAGGTATTGTCGCTGATGCAGGTGTCTCGCGTGGTGCAGGTGTCGGTCTGGCACAGGTTCGTGCCGCATTCATCAATACTACAGGAGTCAGTTGCCTGGCCCCCGCAGGTGTTGGGGCTGCCGCTGTCGCACTTGGCGCAGCCAGACAAAGGTCCCAATTCTCCGGCGGTCGCGATTCCACCAAGGAGGAAACCGCCTCCAATCAGCGTGTGGGTGACCTTGCGCAGAAAATCCCTGCGGCTCCCGCCATCTGGGGATGCCTCGCGCTCCGCAGTGTGATCGTAGTTCTCATTCATGGTCGGGCCTCCAGCTTGTAGTCGTGTGTTCGGTTGAGTTCCGACATTGCTTTCTTCCATACCGCTTTTTCCCGAATGCTCACGTAAGTACCACCGGCCGGGCGGGGACGTCGAGTGGTCAAAAGACCATGCTCAACGCGTTCAGGATGGCTCGGGTTGGTTCGGTATATGCTGGGTTTCAAACCATTGGGCCAAGGCTTCCGTCCGGTTCCGGGCGTGACCCAGTTTCAGAAACAGCCAGCGTTTCATACTGCGAAGCGTGCAGTGGCTCACCTGGAGGCGCTCTTCGATCTCCTTCCAGACGAGACCCTTGGCGAGGTGTTGCAGCATCTCAACCTCCTGTGCCGTGAGCGAGGCTTGCAGGGGGTGTTCCGAGGGAACGTCAACGACACCGGAACCGTGCATTGTGGCCCGGAACCCGGGAGGGTGGGGATCGGCCCCGCCCGCTTGCTGGCACGCGGTGGCACTTCTTCTTCCCAGCGTTGCTTGAAGGAAGGATAGGGTCCTCGCCTCCACTGCGGGCACTCGTCGCCGGCAGGAAACGAATCGCAGGGTGGCCAGGAACTGACCGGGCTGGACCGGCTTGACCAGGTACTGACTGGCGCCGACGGCGAAGGCGCTGCGGATCAGCAGCGGATGTCGGATCGCTGACGCGATGATGACTGCCAGCTCGGGGCACATGGCCAGAAGTTGGCGGGCGCACCGGAGGCCGCAAAGATCGGGCAAGGCCATTTCCGTCACGACGACTTCGACGTCCAGGCCAGGGAGCGTGTGGATTGCCTCCGCTGCCGTGGCAAAACAGCCGCGCAAGGCGAATTCCTGGCTGGCTTTGATGACTTGCGCCAACACTTGGCAGATGCGTTCGTCCCGGTCGATCAGCGCAATGCCGATCGGCTCCCGCCTTTTTTGTGCCGGGCGAGGCCCAGGACGCCCAGGCACCGGTCCGCGGGGCTGAACGCCGTGCTCCGACTGTGAACCGAGCGAACATCCTCGCGCGCCGCAGCGCGCTTCGCAGAATTGCGGGAGGACCCTCCCCCGCGTCAACCGAGATTGCATGATGGCGATCCTCCGTTGCGTTGGTCGGTCGGGGCAATGGTCGCATAAGCTTGATTGAACAATGGCAGTACGAACCTGACCAACGTACTCGTCAAGGCCTTTTTTTGGCTTACGCCTCCTCGGTGGCGGCTGCCGGTTCGAATGTGAACCCGTCCGGGTGCAATTCAATCCGCTCCCGCGGCCGTTTCTCCGTGCCCGCCGCAGCCGCCTCGACCGAATCCCAGAGCATTTCTTCAAACAGCGCTTTGCGCGGGGCACAGTACAACTCACACAACGGCGACCATCCGCCCCCCGTGTCGATGTGCCGTTGCGCTTCCAGCAGGCGCACCGCCGGATCGATGCCGCCGCAGCGATACCGCCAGTCGCAGGTTTTGCACTGAGCCGGTGCCGTGGACCGGGAAAAGACCTCGGGAATGGCGTCCAGACGTTCCCAAGCGAGCGGGTCGGCGCCGTCCAGGACATTGCCCAGGCGCCATGGATCCAGGCCTACACAACCCTCGCCGGCGTACAGGTCACCGTTGGCCAGCACGGCGATCTCCGCGCCGGCGGCCAGCGGCGAACCGATCAGCGCTGCGTCGGCATCGATCCGCGCTTTCACCCACGAAAGGGGCGACACCAAGTGCAACGGAATCCGGGAGTTCCGGTAGATCGCCAGCATCGCCGCCACGAACTCGTTCACGTCGGCGAGCTTGGACGAATCGTGTGTCGCGTCTCGGGACCGTGAACCGTACGCGGTTGCCTGTCCTTCGGGCGCCCTCTCCCCCAGCGAGGGAGAGGGATCGGGTGAGGGGAGTATGCGGAGACTTCTGTCTGCTGGGGACATGACCACTGCCGCCGGCGCGATCTCGACCGTTCCACCGCGGGTGACTTCGATCAACGCCAGCACCAGCTCGGGCAACAGCCTGGTGTTGGCCTGCGAGGCTGGCAGCAGAATGCACGGCCACGCCCCGGAGTCGCCGAGGCTTCGCAGGTTTTCAAAGACCGGCGCAGTCCGGCACCAGTGCTCGAACTCCCCGCGGCTGCTGCATGTGGCCAGGTCCGCCGCCAGCCAACCGACTCGCACCCGCGGTCGATCGTAGCAAAACTGCCACAGGTCGCCATTCGCCGTCTGAAAATCCGCAAACACCGTTGCTCTGCAATCGAGCCGTTTCGTCTGAACCAGATAACTCAGCGCGTCTTGGATCCGCTCTTGCACGACTGCCCAATCGCCCAATGTTTCCCAGTGTTTGAAGTGCATCTCGATGGATGCCTTGGCCTTCAACCGGTGAGTTGCGGCCTCCAGCGCGCCAAGCATCACCTCTCGCGAACAGGGGCCGACGAACGTGACCGCAGCCTGGCGTTGCCGATAATCCTCCCGTCGCCGGATATTCTCCGGATGCGAGTGGAATCCGAAAATTCCCGCTCTTCCGGGATCGTTGTGGGTCAGGCTCAAGCTTGCCGCAGAAGAACAGGATGCGGTTGCGGAAGTTTTCAAAGCTGCGGAAGCCGCGCGCATTGTATTCGATCGGTTGGATTTTCGAGTTCAC
>JAKANS010000086.1 GCA_021823625.1 bacterium
CGTGGTGCAGGGTTTCCCGGAGGTCGCGTAGATGCGCCAGCATGGCCGGGATCGCCGCCGGCGGGCACTGGGTGACGGCCCGCAGGATTTCGTTCGCCTGGCGTTTCAACAGCGCGGCAAACCGGTCCATGGTCCGCGGGGTGTGACACCGCGGCTGGGCCGAGTTCAGGTCCATTTCGATTGCGCGCCGTTCCCAGGCCGGCCGGCCCGACACTGGCTCCACGCGCAAGCGCAGTCGTTTTTGAGTCGCAGGGTGTGGGAAAAGCGCAGCCGCGGCTTCCCGGTTTGTTGTTGTCGTGTTCACGGGGTGAGTATTTGCTTTCGTACAATGTTTGTTATATTTAATACACTTCAGCCTTTGCTTGCCGGTCATTCCCCTGTTGCCTCCTGGCCCGGCTTGCGCTAGTTAACCGACACGCTTCCCCAAACCTCGCCACCGAGTGTCGAGACCCGTCGAGGCGTCAACGCAACCAACAATGAAAGGCGCAACATCATGGGACTCTTGACCGTGACCGGCACTCTGGCGATCGACCAACTCTGGCCGGCAGGCAGTTCGGACGCGGATACGATGCACGTCAAACTGGCGGCAACGGATCCGTTTCGCTTTCAACCGCAACCCGGCGGAGATCCTCCCGCCGCCACCGCGGCCTTCGAGGGCGCTTACGTCCGTGTCAAAGGCCGTTCCGAACCAGTGATCGTCCAGCACGACCGCAGTCTGCGCATACGCCTGCAAGGCATCGACGCGCCCGAGCTTCACTATCGGCCGGTGTCGAGCGTTCCGGAGTTGCGTCAGCCATTCGCTGAAGCCGCCACCGCCACGCTGGCCCAGCACCTCCGCGACTCCTTCGGCGACCGGCCGGCGCTCGCCTGCGAGGTGGTCACGCAAGTGACCGCGCCCGGTGACGTATTCGACATGTACGCCCGCTTCATCGGGGACATCGTGGTGACGGAGGCCGATGCGCGGCTGAACCTGAACCAATGGCTGGTCGCCCAAGGTTGGGCGTTCCCGAGTTTCTACAACTCGATGACGCCGGACGAAATCTGTGCCTTGACCGTGCGGACTCACCAGGCGCGATACCGAAAGTTAAACCTTTGGTCGCGAGGCGCTTACACGACACAAACCGGCGCGCTGGATCGAACCCTGCTTTACCGCAGGCCCGGCGCCGTGGTTCAAAAAGATCGCGGTCCGGTGATCTCGCCGAAACTCTTCCGGCGCCTTTATCAGTGGCAGCTCGCGGTTGACAAAGGCAGCACGGCGGCGACTTCGCTGCGCGCCTACCTCCTCGCCCCCTCGCCTTCGAAACGAGAGAAATACCTCCACACGCAGGACTACATCGTCCAAGGCGACGCTGCGTTGGAGCGCGATCTGGGCGATGCCATCCGGGCCAACGGCCGGCTGAGATACCCTCCGGAGGACGTGGTGTTCACCGAAGCGCCGTCCACGCTTTACGCTGCAGACGGCAAGCCGGTGAAGGCTTGGTGACGGGTTAGGCACCCCTGCCCTGCCCGCTCGATCCGGACGTTTGCGGTCTTGCCGGATTTGAGGCAGAGGCGCGGGGCGAGCGCAGGGGCCAGCGGCCGTTGCGCCAGAAGGCTTCCAGACATGGCCGGGCTTCGTCGCCGGCCCGGCCCCAGAACGATCCCGACCACTTTGCGGCGGTACTGGACTCCGCCGGCGGGCAGGAAAGCGAGTTGCGAGCGCAAACCCAAATGGCCACCTAAAGGCCGTCCAATTGCTTTGACGCCCCCCGCCGCTTTCCGTAGCCTGCGAAGTCTGATTTTTTCGCATGGCTCTCTGGATCATCAAAAAGGTCTTTGGCACCAAGAACGACCGCGAAGTGCGGCGTCTGCGGCCGTTGGTTGCCCGCATCAATGAGTTCGAACAGTCGCTCCAGGCGTTGAGCGACGACGCATTGCGCGAGAAAACCGCGGCCTGGAAAGCCGAGCTTTCACCCATCACCGATAACGCGGAGCTGGCCCGCCGCCTGGACGAGCTGCTACCCGAGGCCTTCGCGATGGTGAAGAACGCCTGCCGGCGCATGTTCGATCGCAAGGACAAGATCAACGTGCGCGGCCACGAGATCGTCTGGGACATGATCCCGTTCGACGTGCAGTTGATCGGCGGCTGGGCGCTCCACAAAGGCCGGATCACGGAAATGGCCACCGGCGAAGGCAAGACGCTGGTTGCCACCATGCCGGTCTATCTGAACGCCTTGACCGGGCGCGGCGTGCATCTGGTCACGGTCAATGATTACCTCGCCGCGCGTGACTCCGAGTGGATGGGCGCCGTGTACCGGTTCCTGGGGTTGACGGTGGGCTGCATCCTCCACGACCAGAGCCCGACGGTGCGCCGGCAGCAGTATTACTGCGACATCACCTACGGCACGAACGCCGAGTACGGCTTCGATTACCTGCGCGACAACGGCATGGCTGTCCGCAAGGAAGACCAGGTCCAGCGCGGCCATTACTTTGCCATCGTGGACGAGGTGGACTCGATCCTGATCGACGAGGCCCGCACCCCGCTGATCATCAGCGGCCCGGCGGTGGTCAACCAGGACAACGCCATGTACACCGACTTCAAGGCGCCGGTGCAGGGCATCGTCCACGCCCAGGAACAGCTCTGCGATCGCTTCTTGCGGGAGGCCGAGGCGTTGATCAAGAAGCTTCACCCCGAAGACGGCTCGAACCCCCTCGAACCGGATAACTTGCAACGCGAGATCGGCTTGCTGCTCTACCGCGTCAAGATGGGCAACCCCCGGTCGGCGGGCCTCATGACGTTGCTGGAGAATCCCGAGAACGCCCAGTTCATGAACGCCGCGGAACTGGAGTTGCACGGCGATCAATCCAAGAAGCAGCTTTACGCGCAGAAGGAAGAACTGTTCTTCGCCATCGACGAAAAGGGCCACGAGTCCGACCTGACCGAGAAGGGCCGCGCCTACCTGAGTCCAAAGGACCCGGACGCGTTCATGCTGCCGGACCTGATCACCACGTTTCACGAGATCGACACCGGGCCGGAGCCCGATCCGCGCAAGCGGATGGAGTTGAAGACCAAGTTCCAGGCGGAGTTCGAGGCCAAGGCGCGCCGTATCCACGTCATCTCCCAACTCCTCAAGGCTTACTGCATCTACCTGCGGGACGTGCAGTACGTCGTGCAGGAAGGCAAGGTCATCATCGTGGACGAGAACACCGGCCGCCTCATGTCTGGCCGGCGTTGGAGCGACGGGTTGCACCAGGCGGTCGAAGCCAAGGAAGGCGTTGAAATCGAGCGTGAGACCCAGACCCTCGCCACGATCACGATCCAGAACTACTTCCGCATGTACTCGAAGCTGGCCGGCATGACCGGCACGGCGGAAACGGAGGCGTCGGAGTTCCTGGACATCTACAAGCTGGGCGTGCTGGTCATCCCCACCAACAAGCCGTGCGTGCGCAAGGACGCCCACGACACGGTCTATAAGACCAAGCGCGAGAAGTTCGACGCGGTGGTGCGCGAGATCCAAACCATCCACGCCCTCGGCCGGCCCATCCTGGTCGGCACGATCTCCGTCGAGGTCAGCGAGCACCTTTCAAGGTTGCTGAAGAAAGCGGGGATCGTTCATGCGGTGCTGAACGCGAAGTACCACCAGCAGGAAGCCGAAATCGTCGCCCGCGCCGGCCAGCGTGGTGGCGTGACCATTGCCACGAACATGGCCGGCCGCGGCACCGACATCAAACTCGGCCCCGGCGTGGCGGACGCCGGCGGCCTGCACGTGCTGGCCACCGAGCGCCACGAAGCGCGCCGCATCGATCGCCAGCTCCGCGGCCGCTGCGCCCGCCAGGGCGACCCAGGATCGTCGCACTTCTTTATCTCGCTCGAGGACGACCTCATGCGCTTGTTCGGCTCGGACAAGATCGTGAAGGTGATGGAGCGAGTCGGCCTGGAGGAAGGCCAGGAGCTTGAACACCCGTTCCTCAATCGCTCCATCGAACAGGCCCAAAAGCGGGTCGAGCAGCACAACTACCAGATCCGCAAGCGCACGCTCGAGTACGACGACGTGATGAACAAGCAGCGGGAGATCGTATATGGCTTCCGCAACGACATCATCCACACCAATGACGTGCGTGACCGCCTCATGGACATCATGGAGGAAGTGGTGGTCGAAAAGGTGAAGCAGTTCAGTTCCCCCGTTCAGGACACTCACGAATGGAACAAGCGCGCCATCGCCGATTGGGTCAATCTCACCTTTCCGCTCGGCATCCCCGAGGATGAGATCGTCAAGGTGGCCGACTCGTCCCACGATGAGCCGGTGGCCGGCTCGTTGTTCGACGGCCTGAGCGCGGCCCAGTTCGGCGTGATCCAATTCATCGCCAAGAGCGTCCGCGATTCCTACGAACTGAAGATCAGCTTCGAGGACGCCGAAGCCCTCAAGGCGGTCGAGCGTTACACGATCCTCAATGCGATCGACCGGCTCTGGCAGGAGCATCTGTACCATATGGACAGCCTCCGCAACTCGATCGGCCTGCGCGCGTACGGCCAGCGCGATCCGCTGATCGAGTACAAGATGGAAGCTTACAAGATGTTTGACGAGTTGATGGTCAACATCAAGACCGAGATCTGCCACAACATCTTCCGCAGCGCCTCGAGCCTGATGGCGTTCGAGAACTTCCTGCGCAACCTCCCGCAGCGCACCATCCATCAGGAAGCCGCGGCCTTTGGCCAGACCGGGGCTCCGGCGGCCGAAGGCCCCGACGGCAAGCGGGCGAGCGACATGGTGACCGAAGCGACCACGGCCGTCTCCAAGGCCAAACCGGTCCGTACGGGGCCGAAGGTGGGCCGTAACGACCCCTGCCCTTGCGGCAGCGGCAAGAAGTACAAGCAGTGCTGCGGACGCTGACCCGCATCCATCACTTTCGCGGCAGCCCGTGAGCCGCTGATCCGAGATCGGAACTCTCGCCGTGCAACCGCGCCCGGCCTACTCGACAACCCGCGCTGCCGATGGCACTTTGACGCCGTGGATTTAGCTAAACTGGAAGCTCTTCACGAGTGCTTGCGGGAATACGGTTCCTGCCTGGTTGCTTATTCGGGCGGCGTGGATTCGGTGTTCCTGGCTTTCGTGGCGCACCAGACGCTCGGACCGCGCGCCCTCGCGGCGATCGCGGACTCGCCCAGCCTGCCCCGGCGCGAACTGGCCGAGGCGCTCGAACTCGGCCGCCGGCACGGGTTCCCGGTCCGCGTCGTGCGCACCCGCGAGTTCGACAACCCGGACTATCTCGCCAATCCGCAGAACCGCTGTTATTTCTGCAAACACGAGTTGTTCACGGAACTGGCGCCGCTCGCGACCGCTGAGGGGTGCGCCGTGATCGCCTACGGCGAGAACGCCAGCGACCTCGGCGACCACCGGCCGGGTGCGCAGGCAGCGGCGGAGTTCCAGGTCCGCGCGCCGCTGAAGGAGGCGGGTTTGACCAAGACAGACATTCGCGAACTCTCAGCCTACCTGGGCCTGCCCACGGCCGACAAACCGCAGATGGCGTGTCTGAGTTCCCGCATCCCCTACGGCGAAGCGGTCACGCCAGAGAAGTTGCGGATGATCGAGGAAGCGGAATACGCCTTGCGCGATCTGGGCTTCCACGACGTCCGCGTGCGGCATCACGAGTTGAAGCAGGCCAGCCTGGCGCGCATCGAGGTTGGCGCGGGCGAGCTCGGGAAGTTCCTCGCGGACGGCGTGGCCCTGCGGGTCGCCGAGGCGCTCAAGCGGGTCGGCTATGGCCACGTGACGCTCGACCTGCAAGGCTACCGCCGCGGCAGCCTGAACGAGTTCTCCGCTCCGCTCGCGTTTCACCCGGCAGCCCCGCGCGGGTAATTTGCCCAACCCTTTTCGAAGTGGAGACGGGGAGTCCGCCTCGGGCGAATCTCCCAAACTCAGCCAGCTCGTAAAACCAGCGCGCAGCCCGGCAACGCTTCGCCTACTTCGCCGGCACCACGTCCACGAACCCGGCGTCGATGTATTGGCCGCCGCCGGTCTGGTGGCAGTGGATCGCGATGAGATTTTTGCCCGGCTTCAGCGCGGCTTGCGCAACGGCGGCGATGGGCACCGCTTCGTAACCGGTGGTGTAGCCCGAAAGCGAAACGGCGGGCACGCCGTTGAGATACACCTCCGCGTCTTCGTCGTGGTGGATGCGCAGTTGCAGGTCCGTCCACTTGCCTTCCGGCATCGTGAACTCGCGGCGCAGCCAGAGGTCAGCCGTGTTCCATTCGGTGCGCACGATCGCGCCCGGTGTGCCGCGCGTACCGAATCCCGCCGGGCCTTGCTTCCAAGCCGAATCGTCGAAGCCGGCTGTGGACCAGCCGTCCGCCGGCTTCTGTGTGGTGTACCGCCATTGGTCGCGCGCCTCTTCGGCGGTAGGCAGGACGTTCATCAACAGCGGCGGCTTGGACATGGGCGCCCAGTTGGCGGCCTTGGTCTGATCGCGGCTGGCGTACTTGGTCCAAGTGGCTTTGTCGTAAAGCATCTGTGCGAAGACGCCGCCGATGACCGGCCGCGCCGTGAAACCGACTTTCCGGGCGGTCTTGGTCTGATACCAGTCCGTGAGCGGCGAGCGGTCAGGCGTCTCGTTTATGAAGGTGAAGATCGGATCGATCAGCGCTTCGAAGTCCGCGCGGTTCTGGGTGAGCGTCGCGGTCCAGGTGATCCAGTCGAGCTTGGTGTAAGTCTGCCGGTTGTCGAGTGGCAGGCCGTACTTGTTTTGGATTCTCTTGTAGTAATCCATTTCCTTCTGCTTCACGGAGTCGGGGAAGAGATTGAGGCCCAGGATGCGGTCCCAGATCAGATTATATTTCTGGCTCCAGGTGCCGGGCTTGTCGAAGGCGAGCCGGAAATGGTCGCCGTCATCGGCTTCCTTGACCCAGCGCTGGGCAAACTCGCGGGCGAGCTTGAAATACTCCTCGGACTTCGCCTTGTCCCCGCGCATCTCGCACAGCTTGGCGAAGGCGCCGAGGCCGCAAATGGCCTTGGCGCTGAGATTGACGTTGTGCGCGAGGTGGCCGGCGAAGTCGTCGGTGCAAAGCTGGTTCTCGGGGTCAAAGCCCTTTTCCTTCAGGTACTCGGCCCACTGCTCGAGCTGCTTCCAGTAAAGCCCGGCGAAGTTCGCGTTGCCTTCCATCTGCGCGATGGCGCCGAAGAGACAGAGTAGATTGCCGCTTTCCTCGACGGGCATCTGGTTGTTCACGCCGCGCTCGCCGTCGCCATAGACCTGGCCGTTGGCCTGCGGGTAGGTGCCGAGATCGTGCGGCGCGAAGGGAAACTTCCAGCGCTCGCTCGCCGCGTAGTTCATGAACGGCACGAGAAACGACTTGGCCAGCGACGGCCCGAACAGCAGGAATTGCGGGGCCATCGGATAAAACACGTCCGAGGTGCCGATGCAGCCGTTGGAGTGGTTTTCCTTGCAGAACTGGAGCGGCTGGCCGTTGTCGTCGGCGACGAACTTGCCCGCGGCGAAGCATTGACGATAGGCGAGCGCGCAAAGCCTGGCGTATTTCTCGCCGCCGTCGCGGGTGAGATCGGCCATGAGTTCCTCGTCGAAGGCGGCACAGCGCTGCTTGAGCGACTCGTAATCCTTCGCGGCGGCCTTGAGCAAGTCGGCGGCTTCCCAGCCGTTCCGACGCCAGTAAGGCCGCAGGTTCTTGCGCATGTACTGAATCGAGTAGAGGTCGTCGTAGGCGAGCATGAGATAGCGGGAGACGGGCGTGGAGGAAACTTTGCCGAACTTAAAGCGCATCGCCGCCACGTAGTAATCGGCTGACGCGCCAATCATCACGAGTTGATCGATGATGACGGTGCCATTCGCAAAACTTTCTGATGAGCCATCGCGCCCCATGAGTTGCGGAAACGGGTTGGATGTTTTGGGAGCAGCCAAGTAGAAGTACCCCCAGTCAATGCGGAGGTCGTCGCCTTTCTTTCCGAGGACGGGCTGATCCTTTGAGCCGAATTTCAATGCTTGCAGGTCACCAATCTCCAGAGCAGTCGTCGTTACATCGAGCACTTGGCTGGGCTGGTTAACAGCCAATTCACCAGAGGCATCAAGGTAGCTTTCGACCTCATGCTCCTTCCCATCCGTCGCCTTGAAGTCGCAGGTCACATACGTCACCGGACGCGACAACACGTCGATGTCGTCGGGCAACGCCGGCGTCATGAACGTCAGCGTCAGCGCCAAGCCGGCGCCTTCAAACGTGTAGATCGTCCGCGTCGGCAGCACGGTCAGGCTCGTCTGCTCCAACGCCGGCACGCTGGCCGGACTCGCGCCCATCACGCGGTACGCCTTGCCATCGATCCGCACCATACTCGTGAGGCGTTGCGGTTTGCCCGTCCAGTGCGTGGTGTCCACGTCGGTCAGGTTGTCGCCTTGTGACCAAATGCTGAAATACGGATCGCACGCGACGAGCGGCGTGGCGGGCGGCACGAGTTTGGTGCCCTGCGAGACGCGCTTGGCCGGCGGCGTGTAGAGCTTCTTGGCGGCGCTGGCGATGGCGGCCTGGTCCATCTTCACCAGCGCGCGGTCGTAGGTGAGCAGGCCGTTGACCTCGACCTCACAATCGGTCGTTTGCGTATAAACCGCCGCACAGAGGCCTTGGCTGCCCGTGAGCGCGTGCAGCTTTCGCAGCAGATCGAGATAGGCGTCGGTAAGTTCGGCCGAGGTCTTGTAGCTGACGTAGCCCCAATTCTTCTCGTCCTGCCAGGAATGCCCTTTGACCGGCATCCCGAGGCCGCCGAACTCGCCCAGCACGGCAGCGCGTTTTTCCTCCAGCTTGGGCACGCCGGGACCGGGGTAATTGTGCATGTCGATCACGTCGCCGGCCTTGCGGTCGGTCCAGCCGGAGGCGTTGTTCACGAGACGGGTGGGGTCGAGCTGCTTGATCCACTCGCAGATGCGGGGCGTGTCGTACTGGCCCCAGCCTTCGTTGAAGGGCACCCACATGACAATGGAAGGATGGTTCCAGCGGCCTTCAATCATGGCCTTCATTTCGGCCTCGAACTGCTTGGCGGCCTCCTCGCGGCCGGGGCGGATTTTATCGGTCCGGTCATCGCCGATACCGCTGCCGGGCATGTCCTGCCAGACGAGCAGGCCGAGCTTGTCGCACCAATAATACCAGCGGTCCGGCTCCACCTTGACGTGTTTGCGGGCGAGGTTCATCCCCAGCACCTTGGTCATCTCGATGTCGTACCGGAGTGCCTCGTCGGTGGGCGCGGTGTAAATGCCGTCCGGCCAGAAGCCCTGGTCGAGTGGGCCGAACTGGAAAAGCGGCTGGTTGTTCAACATGAGCCGGGTGATGCCGTCGGCGTCTTTGCCGAGGGAGATCTTGCGCATACCAAAGTAGCTTTCGACCTCGTCAACCCTCCTTCCGTTCTCGCGCAACGTGAGGCGCAAACCGTAGAGGACCGGAGAATCAGGCGACCACGGTTTGGCGTTGGGCACCGCGAGCGAGATGCGGGGCGCCACTTCCCGGGCGACTGAGGTTTCCACCGAGTCGGTGATAGTCGCTTTCTGCAGTTCCTCCCTTCCGTCCAGGACCGCGACCTCCACGGACACGGACGAACCTGTGGTGTGGACATGCGTGGTCACCGTGATGGCGGAGGCGTCGAAGTCCGGCGTGATTTTCAACGACTCAATGTGCGTCAGCGCTACCGGTTCGACCCACGCGGTCTGCCAGATGCCGCTGGTGGCGGTGTACATGATGCCGCCGGGCTTGAGCACCTGCTTGCCCCTGGCCTGCGGCCCGCGGTCGGTCGGGTCCCACACGGCTACGACGATCTCCTGTTCGCCGTCGGGTTTCAGCGCTTCGGTGATGTCGAAGCTGAAACCGTCATAGCCGCCGCGATGCGTGCCAAGTTCCTTGCCGTTGACCGTGACCGTCGCCTCCCAATCCACCGCGCCGAAGTGGAGCAGGACGCGCTGGCCCTTCCATTGGCCGGGCACCTGGAACGTGCGGTGATACCACAACCGCTGCTTCTCGGTGACAGGCTTCATCACGCCTGAAAGCGCAGATTCGACCGGGAACGGCACCAGGATTTCGCCGTCCCATTTCGTTGGCTGCGCCGCGTCCTTGTCCACGATGGCATAATCCCAAAGGCCATTCAGGTTCTGCCAGGCGTCGCGGACCATCTGGGGGCGCGGGTACTCCGGATGCGCATTCTGAGGCGACACGTCCTTGGCCCACCGCGTCATCAGCGGGCCATTGGCGGGATGCCACGCCTCCGCGGCACGGACAGGCAAGTTGGAGGCGACGAAGACGGCGGCGACGCACGCGAGGGCAGACGAAACGAGCCGATTGAGGCAAGCGACGAGCTTCATGACGCGTAGTGTTCACTGCCGCCCACCTGACCGTCAATGAGGGAACGGGTCAATGGTTGGAGGGTTTGCGGCAAAGGCGCCGCCACGCGGCTGCCGGAACCAAGGGCGACGACCGATTCCTCATGGACAAGCCCTGCGGCGTCGGGCGAGATAGCTGACATGCACGCTGCGGTTCATCGAATGGCTCTGACGGTGGGAATCGCCCTTTTTCTCCCGGCCGTGGCGAGTTCGGCTGCCGCCACTCGCTTGAAACCGTCTGAACGCGCAGCGATGACTGCCAGCGCGAGTGTCCCAGCGCGGTTGATTCCCTCGCCCGAACCAGGCTGGCCGCAATGGCGTGGGCCGCGCCGGGACGGCATCTGCGACGAAACAGGATTGCTGCCCGAATGGCCGGCCAGTGGTCCAAAGTTGTTGTGGAAGACCGGCGGACTCGGGCGCGGTTACTCGGCGCCGATCGTCACGCACGGACGAATTTACCTGACCGGCGATGTCGGTGACGAGTTGCACATCTTTGCGTTGGACTTGGAAGGACGCGTCGTCTGGCGCGCGAAGAACGGCGCGGCCTGGCGCACGCCTTATCCCGGCGCGCGCGCGATTTCCACTTACAGCGAAGGCCGGCTCTACCACGAGAACGCGCATGGACGCCTGGCTTGCTTCGATGCGACCACCGGCGCCGAGTTGTGGGCGGTCGATCTGTTCGATCGATTCGGCGGCAAGAATCTCACCTGGGCGATGAGCGAGTGCCTGGTCGTGGACGGGCCGCGGGTGATCGTCACCCCGGGCGGCTCTTCGGGCCACAGGGCCATGAACGCCGCTTGACCCCGGCGGGTCTCCCTGATTACCGCGGGAGGACTGCCGGCCCTTCCGACTCCAACCATCGGCGCGCCGACCGGGGATCGCCCGGCGGCCCGCGGCTTTACGCCCGCCCCGACCGGCTTCGCCCCTCGCTCGCAGGCTCGCCCATCCCCACCGACCGAATCGAGTTCACGGCGGACGGCCTCTTGGCCGCCCTGGGTTACGGACGGGTCGTTCTCGTTCCGTTGCTCTCCACCCCGGATTGCTCCGACGCAGTTACGATTCGATACCGCACGGCTCATCACCGCACAGGGGCGGACTTCCACCGCCCTATCCCCTCGCCTTCTCAGGCGCACGAGCGCGGGCTTCCCAGCCGGCTTAACGCTTCGACACGAAGCCTTGGGTGGCATTCCAACGGCGCGGGCCGTTCCAGACGTAGTAAGCCGCTTGGGAAAGCGGCGCTCCGTCAACTGCGGCGAATGCTCACCATGCAACTGAGAAAATGCCTTGTCAGAACGGCGTGACCGTGCCGGTTGGGACGCCGCCGAAAACGACCGGAACGGACGCACTCCCGGTTTTCGACCGAATCGTCTGTGCCGAAAGTTGGGGAGCCAGACTCCGGCGACAAATCAGCTTTCCTTCCGCGGGTGGGCTGGCTTAATCGCCGCCAACGCCATCGTCTCCCTTCGGGCCACGCCTTTTTGTTGGCCGGTGCGAGCGAAAACTGCGACGCGGTGGCCAACGACGAATGTACTGGCAACCCGATATCGAGACGCTCCCGGCGAAATCGCTGCAAGAACTCCAACTCCAGCGCCTGTGCGAAGTGGTCGCGCGTGTGGCCGCCACCGTGCCGCTTTACCAGCGCAAGCTGGCCGAGGCCGGCGTCCGCACCGATGACATCCGGTCGCTGGCCGACGTGCACCGCCTGCCCTTCACCACCAACGCCGACCTGCGCGAGAACTACCCGGCCGGCTTGCTCGCCTTGCCGCGAAACGAGGTCGCGCGCCTGCACACCTCCAGCGGCACCACCGGCAAACCCAAGGCGCTGTTCTTCTCCCGCCGCGACGTGGACCAGGCCGCCGAACTGATCGCGCGCTGCTTGGTCATGACCGGCTGCTCGCATGGCGACGTGCTGCAAAACATGATGACCTACGGCCTGTTCACCGGGGCGCTGGTCATGCATTACGGCGCCGAGAAGGCGGGCCTGATGGTCATTCCCGCCGGACCGGGCAACTCGGAGCGGCAGTTGATGTTGATGCAGGATTTCCGCACCACGGTGTTCCACACCACGCCGAGCTACGCGCTTTACCTCGCCGATTTCATGGAGAAGGCCGGCGTCGATGCGCGTCGCGACCTCGCGTTGCGCAAGGCCTTCATCGGGGCCGAGGCGCATTCCGAGGAGACACGACGCAAGATCGAAGGGGCGTTCGGCATCGACGCTTACAACTCCTACGGCCTGTCCGAAACGAACGGACCCGGCGTGGCGTTCGAGTGCGAACAGAAGCACGGGATGCATCTCTGGGAGGACAATTTTCTGCTGGAGATCATCGACCCCGCGACCGGTGAACCGGTGCCCGACGGCGAGCGCGGCGAACTGGTCCTCACCACCTTGAACCGCGAGGCCATGCCGCTCCTGCGTAACCGCAGCCGCGACCTCACCGCGGTGATTCCCGAGCCCTGCCCTTGCGGGCGCACCCACCGCCGCCTCACCCGCATCACCGGCCGCGCCGACGACATGTTGGTGGTCCGCGGCGTGAACTTGTACCCGCAACAGATCGAGCGCGTCTTGATGGGCGTGCCCGAGTTGGGCCGCAATTACCTGATTCACCTGCGCGGCCTGGATGAGATGACCGTCAAGGTGGAGTTGGCGCCCGCCAGCTTCGACGGGCGGGCGGAGAACCTGCTGCGCTTGGAAGGCCGGGTCGCCGAGAAACTCCGCGCCGAAATCCTGGTCAAACCGCGGGTCGAACTCGCCGCACCGGGCACGCTACCAGTGAGTGAAGGCAAGGCGCGCCGCGTGATCGACGAACGCGTGCTTTGAACGCCTTCAGCCGAGCTACCCTTCCACCCGAGCCACCGCCATGAAACCCGTTCACCTGCTGGCCGTCTTTGCCGAAAACAAGCCCGACCAACTGGCCCGCGTCACCAAGGAACTCGCCGACGCCAGCGTGAACATCCATTGGGTGGGAATCGCCGACATGCAACGCTTCGGCGTGATCCGCTTCCTGCTCGACAAATGCGACCTCGCCTACCAGTGGCTCAAGCAGCACGGGTTCACCGTGTCGCTGGTGGAAGTCCTCGCCGCCGAAGTCGAGGACCGGCCGGGCAGCCTGCACCGCGTCGCGAGCCTGCTGTCCGAAAACGGCATCAGCCTCAACAACTGCTCGGGCTTCGTGTTCAAAAACCGCGCGATCGTGATTCTCGAAGTGACGGAGCTCGCGCGCGCCCGCCAGATCCTGCTCGCCCAGGACATCCCGCTGCTTTCCGAGGAGGAACTGCTCAGCCTGTGAAGGATGTTGCGCCCGGAAAGTCCGGGTCTGGCACGCTCATGGTGCGATTGGCCTCCGCCCACCCGCGCACGTTTGGGCTGGGGTGGGTTCCTCAGCCCTTCCAGAAGCAGGGCTTTTCCGGAAAAAGCACGGCTCCGTCGGGGGACTGGTTGTGATCCGGCCGCCGCCCCGGTAGGGTGAAAGCCGCCGCCATCAGGTGACGCGCCGCGACGGCTCGTAGAAACGATCGAAGCCTTTGGCTCGCAACCCAATTTTGAGTTCGTCGTCGCTGGTCCAAAGCCGGCCGTCCAAATGCAAAGTCAGAGCGACAAAGGGAGCGTCCTTCGGATCCACTTCCCGGCACAGCGCGCGGGCCTCCATCCAAGTGCCGATTCGGATGCCACCCTCTTCGACGAAATGAACCCGAGCGAGGAGTTCATGGAGACATTCCAGCAATGCGTCTTCGTTCAGCGCGGTGGCTTGAGCGATGCGTTCCTTGTGCTTGAACAACTCGACAAACACGAAGCGCGGGCAGAGGAAAACTGGGGCGGTGTCGGTCAGGAACTGCTTGCGCCTGGCGGTGTCCTCGCGCAAGAGCAGGGAGAAGAAAACGCTGGTATCGATGACAACCGCGGCCTCGTTCACCCGGTTCCCTTCGGGGTGAAGCGTTGTTCGTTCGCCTGCCACCAGTCGGACTTGATCTCCTCAGAGAGCTTCCAAGCGGCTTCCGCGGTGAACCGACTGCGGCGCACAACGCTTTCCACGCGAAGCCAGGCGACGAAGTCGTTGATCTCCTCCGGTGTCATGCCCTCGGTGGGAATGGTCACCTGCAGGCGGTCTTCCTCGGCTCTCACAGCAATCATGGATACTAAGTAACACGCCCCCGTCGAGACCAGCAAGTCCGGTCCGCGGGCCACGCTACAGACTACCTGCGCCGCCAAGCCCAGTGCACGGTTCCGCGACAGACACCGTTGAGCGGCAGCCAGCACGTTGCATTTCCTGGGCCGGCGACGGATGCTCTGGCCGTGAACGCCGACACTGCCAAGACGCCCCCGACAGCGCCGTCGAGGCGCGGTACATCGTCCTCCCCCAGCACGCGAACGATCTTGGAATCGCCTTCGGCGGCACGATCATGTCCTGGATTGACCTGGTGGCGGCGATGGTCGCCCAGCGTCATTGCGGGCGAAAGGTGGTCACTGTGAGCATCGACCGCATGTCGTTCATCGCGCCGTGCCACATCGGCGAACACGTGTTGCTCCGGGCCTCGGTGAATTACGTCGGCCACACGTCGATGGAAGTGGGCGTGCAGGTTCTGAAGGAGAATCCGTACACCGACGGCCGCCAGCGGGCCACCACCGCCTACCTGACTTTCGTGGCGTTGGACGCGCAGGAGCGGCCCACGCCGATTCCGCCGCTGAAACCGGAAACGCCGGACGAACTGCGCCGTTTCGAAAACGCCAAGTTGCGCGTCACCGCCCGCAAAGAACTGCTCACCCGGCTCCGCCACAACGCAGCCTGAACCGGCCGGTCTCGATCCACGATCGGTGCGGGCGACTTCGTCCGTCTTGCGACACCACGCTCAGAGTCGCTTCAGCAATTCCGCCTGGCTGGCCTCGAAGACTTCCCGGTGCAGCGAGCCGCCGTGCGCGTCCATCGTCACCACCGCCGGAAAGCGCTCGACCTCGAATTCCCAGATGGCCTCCGGCGATCCGAATTCCTCAAAGAAATAGACCCCGCGCACCGATTTGATGTGCTCGGCCAGCACCTGCGCCGCCCCGCCGATCGCGTGCAGATAAACGGCGCCGACTTCCTGGCAGGCCGCGAGCGTCCTCGCGCCCATGCCGCCTTTGCCGATCACGCCGCGCACGCCGAACCGGCGCAGGATGTCGCCTTGATACGGCTCTTCACGCGCCGACGTGGTGGGCCCGGCAGCCACGACCTTCCACCGGCCGGCGTCGTCTTTGATCACGACCGGGCCGCAATGGTAGATGATGCCGTCGCGGAGGTTGACCGCCGGCGGCAACGCGCCGCCTTTGGCGAGGTACTTGTGAACGGCGTCGCGCCCGGTGAAGAGCGTGCCGGTGATTTCGACGGCTTCGCCGACCTTGAGCGCCCGGATTTGGGCTTCGGAAACCGGAGTGGTAAGCAGTGTAGGCATGGTGAAAACTATCGGTTGGCCAACTCAACTTCGTCTCAGCCCAGCCAGTTCGCGATCCGGCCCTCGGCATCCAGCGTCACGCCCATCCGGCGATACGCCCAGCACATGTAGCTGATACTGACGAAATACGAGGCCGGCACGCGGTTCGCGGCGCAAATCTTGACGCCCAGCAAGGTGGTCCGGCCGCCGAAACCCATCGGCCCGATGCCGAGTTCGTTGGCGGTGTTCAAGATGTCCTGCTCGAGTTGGTCCAGTTCCGGGATCGGGTTCCGGTCATCCAAGCGTCGGAGGAACTGGGTCTTGGAAAGTTCGTAGCCGGTCGCGCGGTCGCCGCCGATGCACACGCCCAAAACGCCTGGACCGCAGCCCTTGCCTTGGGCCTGCAGAACGGCGTCCAGGATGACCTTCCGGCAGCCGTCGAGGTCGCGTTCGGCGTGGAGTTTTTCAGACGGCAACGAGTACTGGGCGCCGACGTTTTCGCAGCCGCCGCCCTTCAGGATCAAGCGCACCTGCACCGCCGGCGCGCGATGCTGGTGAAAATGGAACGTCGGCGCACCGGGGCCGACGTTGGTGCCGTCGTTCTTGCCGGTGATTGAGTCCACCGAGTTCTGCCGCAGGTAACCTTTCCTGGTGGCGAGGGTCACCGCCTCGCGGGCGGTTTCGGCGAATCCGATCTGGTCGAAGCCGGGCGGGCAATCCACGTAGAACAACACGCTGCCGGTGTCCTGGCAGATCGGCTGGGACTTTTGCTTCGCCAGTTCGATGTTCTTCTGGATGATCTTAAAAGCATCCTCGGCGATCGTGTTCTTCTTCTCTTTCTCCAGCGCGGCGAGGATCGCACGCTGCACGTCATCCGGGATCTCCGCCGAAGTGCGGCGGATCAACTCAAGCAAAGAGGCCGGCAAACCATTCATTGGAGATACCTTAGGTCCGACGGCCACCGGAGGCGATTGTTTTCTGCCCGCCGTTCGTTGTTTTACGCAGCCGACTTGCGTCGTTGTCAACCGGCCCTGGAAACCCTAGTTTCGCCCGGATGGCCACCGTCGCTGAACAACTACGCCGTGCGCGCGAAGCCGCCGGCCTGACGCGGCAGCAGGTCGCCGACATCACCAAAATGCGGGCGGACCGCGTCATTGCCGTCGAGCAAGGCAACTACGACGCCTTCACCGCGCCGGTGTACATCCGCGGGTTCGTGCGCACTTACGCGCGGGTCGCCCACGCGGACGAGGCCGCGGTCATGGCCGCCTTGGACGAAGAACTCGCCCAGACCGAGAGATTCCGCGAACACCCCAGCCTCACCGGCGAACACCAGGGCGCGCTCGACAAGTTGATGCTCCAGCTCTCGCGCATCAACTGGCGCGTCGCGGTGCCGGCCATCGTCGTCATCGTGGTCGTCGTGGGCGCCACTTTGATTTACCGGGCCGGCGAAAAAGCCCGCGCCGCCGACCCGCTGCAAGGCGTCCAACCGGGCGTCTATCAGCCGACCGGCCAGGGCGGCGGCGACACCCTGCCCTTGCCGCCCCCGCCGCGTTAACCACCTGCCTGCCTCTCCCGCGCCTGGCCGGATCGTCCGCCACGCGCCTGCCACATTGTGAGTTCCGAACCCAAATCCAAGCCCGCCCTGCGCGTCGGCATGATCTCCCTCGGTTGCGCCAAAAACCTGGTGGACGCCGAAATCATGCTCGGTTCACTCCTCAAGGACGGAATCGAGATCACCCAAGACCTGGCGCAGGCTGACGCTGTGATCGTGAACACCTGTTCGTTCATCGATGCCGCGCAGGAGGAAAGCGTGGATGCCATCCTCGAATCCGCCCAAGTCCGCGAAGCGAAGCATCGCGGCCAGGCCCTGATCGTATCCGGTTGCCTGCCGCAACGGTTCCGTGAAGACCTGCCGAAGCTCTTCCCGGAAGTGGATGCTTTCATGGGCATCGACCAGGTGGCCGGCGTCGGCGGCGTCGTGCGGGAAGCCTTGGCCAGGCGCGCCGAGCGTCTGCGCAATCCGGCAACCGCCGCGCGCCCGCCGAAATCCAAAATCTCCCGGCAGCTCGCCGAGTTGGACCAGGCCAAACCGGACGCGCAACCGCCCCTGTCGTCCGTACCAGAGTCTGCGTCCGACTTCCGCGCCCCGCGCCTCACGCCCCCCGCCTCAAGCCCCTCGCCCGGCGCCTCGACCCCTTTGTTGGACGTTCACGCCCGCCCGACCTACATCCCCGACTACGCCACGCCGCGCTTTCGCCTCACCCCGCGCCATTTCGCCTACGTGAAGATCGCCGAAGGCTGCAATCACCCGTGCAGCTTCTGCATCATCCCGCGAATGCGCGGCAGCCACCGCAGCCGAGCGTTGGCAGACATCGTCGAAGAGGCAAAGCGACTGCTGGCCGACGGCGTCAAGGAACTCAGTCTGATCTCCCAAGACTCGACCTACTACGGCCTCGACCGGCGCCCCGGTCAGAGTCGCGCCATTGCGTCGCCGAGCCGATTCCGCGCCGCGGCGAGCGCGCTGCCCGCTGACGCGCCCACGCTGAGCCGGCTCTTGCGCGAGTTGAACGCCTTGCCGGGCGACTTCTGGATTCGACTGCTCTACACCCACCCGGCCCACTGGACCGACGAGTTGATCGCCACCCTCGCCGCCTGCCCCAAAGTGGCGCGTTACGTGGACATGCCGCTGCAGCACATCCACGAGGTCATGCTCGAGCGGATGCGCCGCGAGACTTCGCGCGCCTACATCGAAAACCTGATCCGCCGGATTCGCGCCGGCATTCCCGGCATTGCGCTGCGCACCACGTTCATCGTCGGGTTTCCCGGCGAAACCGAGGCGATGTTCCACAGCCTGCTCGACTTCATCCGGGAGACCCGCTTCGAGCGGTTGGGCGTGTTCACCTATTCGCGCGAAGACGGCACCATCGCGGGCAAAATGACCGGCCAAATCTCCGCCAAGGTCAGACAACGCCGTCGCGACCACGCGATGGCCGAGCAACACCGGATCGCCCGCGAACTCGCCGCTGCGGGCGTGGGTCGGGAAATAACCGTTTTGCTGGAAGGCCCCGCCAATGACCGCCAACTCCGCGCGGCGAACGCGTTTAATTGGGAACACGGCTTCATCCGCGAACCAGCCGAGGCGGAGTCGCCACTCGGGAATCGCCGTTACTACGTCGCACGCAGTGAAGCCGACGCGCCGGACATCGACGGGCGCGTCTATGTGCGTGGCAAATTGCCGGCCGGCGAATTCGCCCGCGTCCGCGTAATCGGCCACACCGACTACGACCTCATCGCCGAGCCGCTGTCCGGCTGACCCAAACACCACGCTGTCATCAAACCAGAGAGGCGCAAGGCCGCCAGGTGCAGTGGCACTTCCTCAGCGCCGTCCTCTTGACCGTATTTAATCGTAGCCTACTTTGGCCCTTATGAGCGCGATCTTGAACGAAGTCCTTCAAGCCAACCAGCGTTACGCGACCGGCTTCGGCGAGAAGGGCAAACTGGCCATGCCGCCCGCGCGGCATTTTGCGGTCCTCACCTGCATGGACGCGCGGCTGGATCCCGCGAAATTCGCCGGCCTCGCCGAGGGCGATGCCCATGTCATCCGCAACGCCGGCGGGCGCGCATCCGAAGACGCCCTCCGCTCGCTGGTCATTTCCTACAAGCTGCTCGGCACACGCGAATGGTTTGTTGTCCACCACACGGACTGCGGAATGGAAACGTTCAACAACGCGACGATGCGGGGTCTGCTGGCCCGCAGCCTCAAGACCGCTTCCCTGACCGCGGCCGGCTGGGCCGATACTGGCCCAGGTCCCGGTTCCAATGAAGGCGAGTTCATCGAATGGCTGACCATCGCGGACCGCACCCAAAGCGTCGTTGACGATGTCCAGCGCATCCGGCGCCATCCGCTCGTCCTTCCTGAAATTCCCATCTACGGCTTCATCTACGACGTGAAAACCGGCCGGCTCGTGGAAGTACCCAAAGCCACGGAGGCGGGCCGGACACGCCAGGCCGTCGAGAGCCCGAGTAGCGCCGCCTGACCAAGCCGGGTTTCGTCCAAGTTTCACGCACTCCGTCCAGTGCCTGCGACAGGCAGAACCCTGGCGTGCGCCCCATCTCCACCCGGCCGGTGACGAACAATCCGCTGTGCCCCAGTCGCACCGCCAGCGTCGAGGAAGGATCCTGGACGGGTCCGTCGAAGGTAATTGCAACCGCCTTGACGTTCGGTTCGGGCGCGGCTTCGTAGTCACAGATGACCTGCGCCGGGAAGACTAGATAGCGTCCGTCATCGGCGTTCCCATGCAACGCCAGGTCGCGCCGGACCAGTTCCTCCGCCGTCGCGTGTAAAAGTATCGTGGACCCAAGGTAGGCGGAGAGCGCCCACCTTGGGCTGGAGGCCGAAGCCCCGTTGAGGCAATTGCCGCCGGCCAGCAGGAGCGGGATGAAGCGGCGTCCGACGTTGGCCGGATCGCGAAAGGGCAGGTTACGCCGCCGAACAGAGCTGCGCCCCAGGCCCACCCAATCCGATCCCAGCGACGACGACGACAGGCCGCTTCCACCTGAAATCCGAAGTTCGAGAGCTGAGATGGTTTTGACACAGGCCCGCCGCCCACAGCCGTTCCACCAGTCGGAGTGTCCCCGCAACTGCGGGTGCGAAAAACCACGGAGACGCGGAATCGCGGAGAGGAAACGACCTTGTCTGAAAGGACGAATGCCGGAACCGGCGGAAGCCCGCAGCCCCTGCGCCTTGGCGTCTCTGCGGTGGGATGGTTTCGGATTCGGGCGCGCCCTGGTTTTTGTATCCCGCGAAGCAGCGGCGCGGCACCGGCCTTTGCCGCTTGGCGCGAGGTGACTCGTACGCTACAACAGCCGCGCCGATGAATCTGCCGAATAAACTGACCGTCTCCCGCTTCGCGCTGACGGTGCTCTTTCTCGTCGTGTTCTTCTCGAATACGCGATTCGGCGATTCCCTCGCCCTCGTCATTTTCGTGGCCGCCGGCGTGACCGATCTGCTGGACGGCCGCCTTGCCCGCCAGCGCAAATTGATCACCAATTTCGGCATTCTGATGGATCCCCTGGCGGACAAAATCCTGACCTGCTCCGCCTTCATCGCCTTCGTGGATCGCGACCTGATCACCGCCTGGATGGCCGTGATCATCGTGGCGCGCGAGCTGGCGATTACGGGGCTGCGCCTGCTGGCCGCGTCCAAGAACGTCGTGCTCGCGGCGGAAGGCTTCGGCAAGCACAAGACGGTTTCCCAGATCGTGGCGATCATCGCGATCCTCGCACTGGTCAGCTACCCGCAATGGGGCGCGGTGGGCCAGGCAGTCTTCGGCCTCGCGGTGTTCGGCCAGCCGTGGGTGTGGGTCTTCGCGGAAGCGGCAAAATGGCTCACCGTCGTGCTCACATTTACGTCCGGCGGCCTGTACCTGTGGCGAAACCGGCGGTTGTACCTGGATGACATGTGATGCGTGCCGCGGACCGGTGGCTGCTCTGGATTGCGCGAGGCTTCGGCGTGGGGCGGGTGCCAGTGGCGCCGGGCACGTTCGGGAGCGTGATCGGTCTGGCGTGGACGGTCCTCCTGCTGGCCGCGCATAACTGGGTCGTTTTCATCGTTGGCAGCCTGGCGGGTGTGGTGGCGTCGGTCTGGTTCTGCGACGAGGCGGAACGAATCCTGAAAACCCGCGACCCCGGCTCGGTGGTGCTGGACGAAATCGTCGCCCTGCCGCTCTGCTTCGTCATGTGGGCGTTGAGCCACCAACTCAACACCGGCCGCTTCCTGGCTCCGCGCGACTTGCTGGCCGGCAACGGCTGGCTGGTCACGCTGGGGTTGTTCGCCGCGTTTCGGCTGTTCGACATTTGGAAGCCGTGGCCGGTCCGGCAAAGCCAGTCCTTGCCGGGCGGCTGGGGCGTCACCGCGGACGACTGCCTCGCGGCGGTGTACGTGAACCTGGTTTCGCTTTTCTTCGTCAGTTGATGGGTCGGCCGGAGCGGGTCGAAAGCGAATCCGTTCGTCTCCAATGAAGATCAAGCCAAACGGTGGGCAAACTGGGGGTAGCGGAGGCGGTAGCGCCGAACCTGATTGTCAATGCTGGCCTTTTTGCACACAAGCCGTTAGGGTGCGACGCAGATTTCAAGATGATCGGCTCGATTCATTTCAAAAACTTCCGGGTACTCCGCGACACGACGCTGCCGCTCAGCCCGTTCACGCTCATCGTGGGGCCGAACGGCAGCGGGAAGAGTACAGTGTTTGTGGCGCTCGAATGGTTCGATAGCTACGACCAGTACCCGGCCTCTGTGTACCGCCACGTGGATGCGGGACTCCAAGAAGCTGTTGAGGTTGATGTCGTTGGAGCCAAGGAACACGACGGTGTCTCGTTTTTGTTCAAGTTAGGCGTCGGCGGAAGCCACAAATCGTGGCAGCCAAGCGACTACCCGGACGAAGCGGCTAGTTTAGACAAAGACTTGCGTAAGTGGCGGAGGTACTCCTTTGACCCGGGAATTCTGGCCAAGCCTGCACAGTTGAGTCCACACGTTGCACTTGGGCCGAGAGGCGAGGGGCTCGCGGTCGCCTTGGACCAACTGCGCGATGACAGCCCCGAACGGTTCGAGGCACTGAACAACGAGATCGGGCGCTGGCTCCCTGAGTTTGACAGGGTGCTGTTTACTACGCCAGGCGAAGGACACCGTGCGTTGTCGCTGCGCACGCGTCGCGGAGGATACAACATTCCGTCAGCAAACCTCTCCCAGGGCACACTGATCGCCCTCGCCATCCTGACTCTGGCATACCTCCCCGATCCACCCGCGATCGTCGGCTTGGAAGAACCCGACCGCGGCCTCCATCCAAGGCTGCTTCGCGAGGTCCGCGACGCGATCTATCGCCTCACCAACCCCGCAGCCTTCGGCGAGAAACGCGAGCCAGTTCAGGTGATCGCCACCACCCACTCGCCTTTCTTCCTCGACCTGTTCCGCGATCACCCGGAGGAGATCGTCATTGCCGAAAAGGTCGGGTTGGAAGCCCGTTTCCAGCGGCTCTCGGATCGGGCCGATCTGGATGAAATCCTCGGCGATGCCAGCCTCGGTGAAGTCTGGTACAGCGGCGTTTTGGGCGGCGTACCGGCGGCCGCATGAAGGTCGCCATTCTCAGCGAATCGCCGGCCGACGAAGCCGCAGTTCGGGTGCTGGTGGATTGCGCCGTGGGTGTTCGGACGGAAACGGTGGCTTTATCCTTGCGATCCCGCGGTTGGCCCGCTGTGCGCAACGTGTTGCCGGCAGTTCTGCGCACAGTCCATTACCACACGGACGCCCTTCACCTCGTTGTGGTGGCTGATGCCAACCACTCGACTTGCCACAATGCGGAACTCGGCTTGGACGCGTGCGCCGCCGCAGGATGCCGGCTCTGCGAACTCCGCACGCTCGCCGCCAAGGTTTGTAGAGAACTCCGTCCCGTGGCCGGGAAACCAGCGGTGCGCGCCGCAATTGGCCTGGCGGTGCCCAGCATCGAAGCGTGGTGGCATTGGAACCAACGACTGGAAGTTACCGAACGCGTTTGGCGGGAAGGCCGGCAAAAAAACCGCGACCCGTATTCGAGAAACCAGCTCAAAACCGCAGTGTACGGAACCGATCGTCCCCCGCTGGCGCTGGAGATGGATCGCATGGTAGCCGAAGCGCACCGGATTGCGGGCTGTCTCGATTCATTCGCGCAGAGTTTTCCCGATGGCTTTGGATCATTTCTGGCCGAACTGCGCCAATGGCGAGCACCGATCTGACCATCCTGGACCGGCATTTTTCGCTGCGTCGCGCGGTGCCGACGGTTAGGCTGGCGCGGGATTGGCAAGCACCATGATCAACTACCAGAACTTCATCGGCGGTGAGTGGGTTGGCGGTTCAGCGAACGCGAAAGTGCAGACCCGCAACCCGGCCGATACCCGCGAAACTGTGGCCGAGTACACGCTGGCTGGCGCGACCGAAGCCCGCCAGGCGCTGGATGCCGCGCGAAGCGCCTTCCCCGGTTGGGCGGCGATGACTGCCGTCGCCCGTGGCCGGGTGCTCAGCAAGGCGTCCCAAATCCTTGAGTCTCGCAAGCCGGCGCTGGCCGAATTGCTCACCCGCGAAGAAGGCAAGACGCTGGCCGAAAGCACGGGCGAGGTGCAGCGCGCGGTGGACATCTTCCGCTTCTTCGGCGGGCTCAGCTACACGCTCGGCGGGCAGACCCTCCCGCACGATTTGCCGGGCAACCTGCTTTACACCACGCGCCATCCGCTCGGCGTGGTCGCGTTGATCACACCGTGGAATTTCCCGATCGCGATTCCCGCCTGGAAAATGGCGCCGGCGCTCGTGGCCGGAAACGCCGTGGTGATCAAACCGGCGACGCCCGCCCCCGCCATGACGCTCGAACTGGCCAAGGCGCTCGCCGAAGCCGGCCTGCCCAAAGGTGTGTTGAACGTGCTCGTGGGCGCCGGTCGGGAGGTCGGCACGGAACTCGCGACCCATCCCGCCGTCGCAGCCCTCTCGTTCACCGGGTCGCATGCCGTCGGCCAGCAAGTCCACGAACAATTGGCAAAGCGGATGGCGCGCTCGCAAATGGAGATGGGCGGCAAGAACCCCACCATCGTCCTCGCCGACGCGGACCTCGACCTGGCGGTGAACCTGGTTGCCCGCGCCGGATTCGGGTTGACCGGCCAGGCGTGTACCGCCACGAGCCGCGTCATCGTGGAACGCGCCGCCTTGCCGGCATTCACGGAAAAACTCGTTGCCAAGGCGCTGGCGCTGAAGGTCGGCAACGGCTTGACTGCCGGCGTCGAAATGGGTCCGGCGGTCAATGAAGACCAACTCAAGACCGATCTGGACTACATCGGCATCGCCCAGGACGAAGGCGCGAAGTTGCTGTGCGGCGGGCGCCGGCTCATCGACGGGGAGTTCGGCCACGGCTGGTTTGTGGAGCCGACGGTGTTCGGCGAAGTCACGCCGCAGATGCGCATCGCACGCGAAGAAGTCTTCGGCCCGGTCATTGCCGTGCTGGCGGTGGACAGTTTCGACGAAGCGATCAGCGTGGCCAACGGTGTGGACGTGGGGCTTTCGGCCTCAATCGTGACCCGCGATTTCAAGAAGGCGATGCTTTACGCGGAGCGGATCGAAGCCGGCGTGGTGAAGGTGAACCAGATCAGCACCGGCCTGGCGCTCCAGGCACCGTTCGGCGGGGTCAAGCAGTCCAGCACCGATTCCTTCAAGGAACAAGGCGCGGGCGCGATCGAGTTCTACAGCCGTCTGAAGACGGTCTATCTGGACTACTCGGCGTGACACCAAAGTGCATTCGAATGGCTACGAAACACCCCCTTACCCCAACCCTCTCCCCCACAGGAGAGAGGGTGCCCGAAGGGGGGTGAGGGCGCGTTCGTATCCTTTTGACCGCAACTCAGTATGACACCTCCCGGCAGCGTGGGCAGGCGCCCGGACCGCGGCCGGTCACCGGCCGCAGCGAGTGAGGGAGGATACCGCCCGCAAATGGATTACGTGCTGGCGTAGCCGTTTCCGGGCACACCGGAACGCACTTGCCCGCGGAAATCGGAGTCTCCTTCCCAGCGTTCAGCGCTGCTGCGACCGGGGACCAGTCGCGGTCCACTTCGGCTCAGAAGCTCGCGGCCTTGGCGGTCGGATCCTTGACCGCGACGGGCGGAGACGATTTGGCGCCGGGAGCGCTCAGGTCGATCAAGTCGAGCAGGATGTGCTTCGCCTCGTCCATCGTGACATCCACGGGGGGGGTCTTGTCCGCCTCATCTTCGTCCGTGTCAGCGTCGGCAGACGTGCTGGCAGTCTGGGTCGCCTTGGCTTCTTCCGCTTCC
>JAKANS010000087.1 GCA_021823625.1 bacterium
ACAGATATTGCGAATGCTTCCGCACCTTCCGCACCACGGCGGCGGCGTAGCGACTGAGCACCTCCGGCCGCAGCAGGATGAAGCCGCCAAAGTCCAGCCGCTGGATCATGCCCGGCCCGGCCAGCAGCGTCAGCACCGCGCGCAGTTCCTCGTCAGCGAACGGCTTGAACTCGCCGGACAACCGCAGTTGCAGCGTCTCGCGCAGTTCGTTGAAACGCAGCTTGCTGGAATGCGCAATTTCGAGTCCAATCAGACGTGTTCAGTTGCACCAGCATGAAACCCGAAACCTGGCAGCAAGAGCAGACTCGAAATTTGAGCGAAACCCAACGCCCAATGCGGTCGTTGCTTGCGAAGCGCCGCATAGCCCTCACGCTTGGCCTGAGCGTTTGGTTTCTGCTCATGGCGTCCACTGGCCGTGCTCAAATCATAACTGAGGACAGCAATCATGTTTTTGTTGGTAATCAAGCTTTGGAGTTCGGCTTCCAAAAATGGGATGGTCGATTGACAAGCGTCAAACATCGCACCACTGGCACCGAGTTCATAAAGGCCACTACAAACGTTTGGTGGTCGCCTTTTTACTTCATGTACCGGACCAACGGCCAAAACCAGTATGTAGGCGGCTGGATCAGCAAGTCATTTCAGTACTGGATTCAAACAAACAGCGGGGCAGCGACACTACGTCTGCTCTGGGCAGGGTTCAGAAATGGCGCTGACGATTTGGACGTTCGCGTCGGAATCAGCGTGACGGTGGGGAGCAATTCACCGTTGAGCGCATGGAACATGACCATCACAAATGAGACGTCCCTGACCATTGAGGAGGTCGCTTTCCCGACTATCAACGGTGTCGGCCAGATTAGCCAAAGCCCGGGTGACGATTTTCTGGCGTACCCGAGCATGAGCGGCCTCCTCTTCAAGAATCCGCTCGAAAACTTCCGAATCAACCGAGGTTGGGGATGGGAGCTGTATTATCCTTCATCCTACGGCAACATGCAGTTTGTAGCGGTTTACGGGACGAACCCGAGAGCAGGCCTTTACTTGGCTTCCTTGGATACAGCAGCGAATTCAAAGTTCTTGAATGTGGGCAAGCCAGATGAGACTTGGCTCTCCTTTGCCATCGCCCATCGACCCGAGATTGTTGTGTCGCCGGGCTGGCGGAGGTCATTGGACGCCGTCGTCGCCACGTTCTCCGGCGATTGGTACGATGCCGCGCGCATCTACCGGGATTGGGCGCTGCAGCAGCCGTGGGCCGCTAAAGGGCCTGTGCGCTCACGGAGTGACCTTCCTGCTTGGCTTACACAGATCGGCCTGCGCCAATGGATTTTCACCTATCCGTTGCAGTACCACGCCAATCCCTTCAGCATCGTCCCTGACGTTTTGGCGGACTCCGCCTCGTCTCTTGGATTCCCCGTCTTGGCGGGGTGGATCGGTTGGGAACGCCTGGGCTGGTACCTCGCCTACCCCGACGTATTCCCGCCCAAAGAAGGATGGGAGAGTTTCAGCCAGACGATCCGCTCCGCACAGAACACCAGCAGCTTCGTCGCGTTCATCCCCTGCGCCACTTCTTATTCCGCCTTGGCGCGTGATTGGGACTCGGCTCGCTCCGCCGCCTGTCAGGACCAGAATGGGAATCTGCTGGATCCGTTCTTGTATTCAGAATACAGCGCCCCAGCCGGTTCGAACCTCATCGCGCCGCTCTACAAAATGTGTCCCACCACGCCGTTGTGGCAAGACAAGCTACGCACTCTGCTTACCACCTTGGCCACCAACGGAGCGGACCTGATCTACCTGGACGGCTTCCCCGTTTTTGGCCCGCAGCCCTGCATGGCGACGAATCACCCGCACCCAGCGGGCGGCGGCCACTGGTGGTTTGATGCCTACCGTGACACCTTCCAACAGATAAAGGCAAGCATGCGGGCGGCCAATGCACGCCTAGCGTATGGGTCAGAGGGCATGGCCGAGACGTGTCTTCCTTTCCTGGATGTTCAGTGGGATCCGAGCACGACCGGCTGGTCGCCGACAAGCATGGCCGGTGGTGTTCAGGATGTCTCAAGCGTGCAACTGATTCCGCTTTGGCACGCGGTCTATCACGATTATGGCCTCCTGGAATCGCAGTTGTCTTTTTGCACTCGGATTGGCCCTTCGGGAGCTGTTGGTTACGGCGACTACCGCGATTTCTACATTCGCGGGTTTGCGCTGGCGCTGGTTTGGGGCGAGATGCCCTCCACCTGGTACGCCGATGAAAAGATGTCATCGGTCAACGGGACCGATGAACGGGAAATGGTCAGCTACCTGCGGCGCATCGTCCAAGCACGAATGGCCTACGCGCAGCCTTATCTCGTCCACGGTCGGATGTTGCGGCCGCCGGTGCTTGATGTCCCGAGCTTTCACATCGTGGGGGCGACCCCCATCCCTTACACGATGGCCGAATATCCGCCTTTTGACGAGAAGTCGGTTCTGGGCAGCGCTTGGAAAGCGCCGTCGGGAAAGACAGGCTACGTCTTCTGCAACATCAGCCCCGATCCTCAGAGCTTCCGGCTCGCGATAACGGCGAGCGAGGCGGAGTTTCCGGCTTCTGCCGTCTGCTCGATTTACGAGAACCGGAATGGCACGGCCGCAAGCCGGGCAAGCCTAGTTGGCCTCCCTTGCGAAATCTTAGTTCAAATCAACCCGCTGGACGTCTTGTTGATTGAGGTGGCACCGCAGTCACCGTCACTGCGGGCGACCAGTGTGACGACAAATGGAGCAGTCGTACCGAACTTGACCGCGCTTGGGGGACTGTTTGGAGCAACTTGGATTTTGGAGAGAGCAACGGATTTGTTTAATGGCTCGTGGGTTGAAGCGTCGTCTTTCGCAGGCAACACAACGCATTTCGTCGACTACGCAGCAACGAACTATGCAACGGCGTTCTACCGACTGAAGCTGGCCCCGTGAGTTTGTTCGCGAGTTTCTTGAAAGGGTTGCCCCAGGAGTTGCGCTTAAGAAAAACTCCTCCGACCTTCGCCTTCACCGCTGCGTCCATTTTGATGAGCGGCGGCCGACAGGCTTCGAGGAGCTTCGCATACTCCTGCTCGCGGTTCGCCGGGAGCCAGTTGATGTAAAGGAATTGCGCCAAGGAGCCTTTGATGAGGGCGTCGTCGAGCCGCAGGGGAAGGAAGCGGCGCTCCTGGTTCAGCGGGGCGGCAGTTGGTTGAGGGTTGAGAGTTGATGGTTGAGAGTCGGACAGCAACTGCGCCCAGTCCGAGCCGAACGCATTGGCCGACATGCCGGGCTGCGCAAATCCGAAATCCGAAATCCGAAATTGAATGGCACCTTCAACCCGTCCTGCCGCAACCGCTCCGCCAGCGGACGCACCACCGCCTTGTCCTTCGCGCTGTGGCTGAGGAAGACGTCGTATGGGAATGGGTCTGGCATGGTTCCCTTGCTCGTTTTCCGTGCGGTTCACTGTCTGATTCGGACCCGAGGCACTTCCACGAGGAACAGTTTGCCGTGATAAAAGTCCGGCTGCGGATGTGCGTCCAGGAACGGCAGCAGCCCCGTCATGAGCTGCGGACTGATTTCCGGAGGTGGTGCAGTTGGATGCCCACGATGCCCAGGTAGCGGGTGGGCGGACAGCTCACGATGTCCGCGAAATCGCCGTTGAGGGAGAGGAGAATCGTACCGAGTTCCTGCGCCTTGGCGATGACCACCGGGTCGAGCGCGCGGATGGGCAAGACGTCCCACAGCAGCGTGACTTGGTGCCCGTGACGCCGCAGCGTGTCCGTGATCTCCGCCGGCACGCACGGGTCGCTGAAGATGCGCAGGCTCACGCGGTCACCGCTTCGAAGTCAGCCAATGCACGGGCGTAGTCCAGGCAGGCCACGACATCGGACGCCGTGAGGTCCGGGAACTCCTTGAGGATGGCGTCGGTTTCACGTCCCGCTGCGAGGTAACCGAGCACGAGGGCGGCCGGGATGCGCGTGCCCTTGATGCAGGGTTTGCCTCGCAAAACCTGTGGGTCGCTGAGGATTCTATCTTGCCAGTTCATAAATCGTGCAAACTCTACCGCGCCAGCGCGGACGCGGCAATGGTTGCACCACCGCCGGTTTCTGAGGAAACCGGAACGTGCCGGCCTCCAACTGCGGCCAGTCCGACCCGAACGCATTCGCCGACATGGTGGGCGGCACAAATCCGAAATCCGAAATCCGAAATCCGGACGTGGAGTGGTCCAGCCCTTGTCCCTGCAAAGGCTGAAGGCTGGTTGAAATGGCTGCACGGATCATGGCCGAACTCGTACCCGTCTTAAAGGAACGGTCAAGGACCGGATTTGAAGGCAGTGGGCGAGGGAGCGTTCTGGGGCAACGACCGCGGCCTGTTCGAATGAAGCCTTTGGCAACCCGGCCTGGGTCCCCGGCTCCGTTCACGCAGGACGAGGATCAGCCGGCTCCCGGCCAATTCCGCGAACGGTTCGGGCGGGACGGCCTGGCAAAACGATTTTGCCTCTCCCCCCAGCGGCGGGCATGATCGGGGCGTAATGATGGTCCGGCCTTTGATCGTGGCGGGCGTGGTGGCCGCCTTCGCGGGAGCGAGCTGCTTCTTCGCGCTGGCGGAGACGGCGCTGTTCACGCTCCGAAAATGGCAGGTCCGCCAGCTCGCGGAGCGCGTGCCGACGGGCGGCGGTCGGGTGGCGCGGTTACTGGCGTCGCCGCAGGATTTGCTGGCTACGATCGTGCTGGGGAACACCCTGGCCAATGCCGGCCTGATGGTGCTCGCCTTCTGGCTGGTGGTGCAGCACGGCTGGAGCTGGCTGACGTTGCCGGGCGCGCTGTTGTTGATCTTGATCGGCGGCGAAGTCGTGCCGAAGACGCTCGCGGTCCGTGCGCCCGAGTTTTGGGCGACCCGCGTGGCGCGGCCGATGCGATTCCTGGAGGCGCTGACGCTGCCGCTGCGCCGCCTGGCACAAGGTCTGAACACTTTGGTCTTGCGGCGGCTGGTGCCGGCCGACACCCGGCCGACGGCGGGCACGAGCGCGGAGGAGTATGCCGAGTTGCTCGAACTGGCTTTTCAGCAAGGCACGCTCCGGCAATCCGAGAAGGAAATCATCCTGCAAATCATCACGCTGGATCGCCGCATGGCCAAGGATGTGATGCGACCGCGCGCCGACATGGCGGCTCTGCCGGACGACCGGCCGGTGGAGGAAATGGTGGCTGCGGCGCGGCGGCTGCGGCACCGGCGGTTGCCGCTTTACGACGAATCGCCGGACACGATCGTCGGCGTGTTGAACACCCGCAAACTGCTGCTCGATCCGGATGGCGACCTCGCGGAGGCGATCGAGTTTCCGTCGTTCGTGCCGGAGACGATGGACCTGCTCAAGCTCCTCAAGAGCCTGCAACGCCAGAAGCGCGGTCTGGCGATCGTGCTGGATGAGTTCGGCACCACCGCGGGCGTCGTGACGATCGAGGACATCCTCGGCTCGATGGTGGGCCGCATCCGCGCGGAAGGCGAACCGGAGGGTTTTGTCATGCAAAAAGTGGGCGAAGGCCGGTGGCGCGTCAGCGGCAATTTGCGGATCGAAGATTTCCGCCGCGAATACCCCGGCATCGGCACGGTGGCCGAGGTGGACACGCTGGGCGGGTTGGTGTTGACGCAGGCGGGCGTGGTGCCGGCGGTCGGCGTATCGGTGACGTTTCGCGGGCTGCGCCTGACGGTGACCAAGGCCGACGAACGGCGCGTGCGCGAGCTGGCGGTCACGGTCGAGACGCGGAAGGCCAAGGAGGTTGCGTGAGCACGTGGGCCGGCTTCGCGTTGACGATCGCGATTTCGCTGGCGGCGTCCTTTGTGTTCTCCGGCATGGAGGCGGGGCTGCCGTTGGTGGACCGGCTGCGGGTCCGGAACTTGGTGCGGCAAGGCCACACGGCGGCGCGGGCCTTGCACGGTTTGCTGGAAGCTCCGGAGGAGTTTCTCTGGACCATTCTGGTGGGCAACACGTTGATGACCTTCGTGCTGATGGGCACCACCTTTTCTCTGTTACACGAAGGGCTGGAGGCCAGCCGGTGGGTTTTGTTGGCGGCGCTCGGGGCCGTGGCGTTCTTGATCTATGCGTTGGCGGACCTGTTGCCAAAGCTGTTGTTCCAGCGGTTCCCGAACCGGCTCTGCCTGGCGCTGGCGCGGCCGTTCCGGCTGATCCACCTCGTCCTTCGCCCGTTGGTGGCGCCGGTGGCGTGGCTGGCCGACGCGCTCCTCTGGGCCACCGGCGGGCGGCGCTCCACCGGGCGGCTCTTCGGAACGCGCGAAGAGTTGCGCCTGGTCATGCAGGAATCGGCGCAATCGTTGACCACCGATGAACTTGCGATGGTGAACCGCGTGCTCGATTTGCAGACGCTGACCGTGGGCACGCTGATGGTGCCCCTGGCCAAAGTCACCAGCGTCCCGGCGGATGCGCCGGTGCGGGAATTCCTCCGGCAGTGCCGCGAGACGGGACGCGATCGCCTGCCGGTCCGAACCCGCAACGGCTCGCGCATCCTCGGCCTGGTGAGCCTGCAGCACACGCTTTACCGGGCGGACATAGACGGCGCCGAGCCGGTCGAGCGGGTGCTGCAGCCGGCGGCGTATTTCGCCCACGATGTCACGCTGGAAACCGCGCTGCAGCGGCTGCAACGCAGCGGCCAGCGCCTGGCGGTGGTGCTCGACGAACAGCGGCGCGAGGTGGGCATCGTCACGCTCACCGACATCCTGCGCTTCATCTTCGGGGAGGTGGGGCGGTGAACTGGAACCTCGCCTGGGCGCTGTTGCTGAAGGTGCTGGCCGTGCTGGTGCTCGTGTTCCTCAACGGCTTCTTCGTCGCGGCGGAGTTTGCGCTGGTCAAGCTTCGCGACACGCAGCTCGACGAGTTGATCCGCAAAGGCCAGCGCCTGGCCAAGGTGACGCGGGGGGTGATCCGCAATCTGGACGCCTCGCTGAGCGCGTGCCAGTTGGGCATCACGCTGGCGAGTCTCGCGCTGGGCTGGGTGGGCGAACCGATCTTCAGCGCGTTGCTGCGGCCGGTCTGGCCGTGGATCGGCCTGGGCGGCGAGGGCGCGGAGCCCATCCGCGAAACCGTCGCGGTGGTGGTCGGTTTCCTCTCGATCACGTTCCTGCACATCACGGCCGGGGAACAGGCGCCCAAGTGGCTGGCCATCCAGCGTCCGCTGCCGGTCGCGCTGGCGGTGGCTCAGCCGCTCGTGTGGTTTCACCGACTCAGTTACCCGTTCATCTGGCTCTTGAACTATGCCTCGCTTTGGATTCTGGGGCGGCTGGGTCTCCGACCCGTTGACGAATCGGGGTTCGGCCATTCGGAGGAAGAATTGCGCTTACTCGTGGCCGGGGGAGCGCGGCAGGGAGCCGAGACGAGCTTCGGGCGCCGCCTGGTGTTGAACGCCTTCGACCTCCGCCAGCGCGTGGCGCGCGATGTCATGCGGCCGCGGCACGAAATCGTCGTCCTGAACCCGCAGGCGAGCCTGGCGGAGTGCCTGGACGTGGCGGAGAAGACCCGGTACTCGCGCTTCCCGATTTGCGAGCGCGGCGACCCGGACAAGACGCTGGGCGTCGTCCACATCAAGGATTTGTACGCCCTGCGGATCAAGGCGCGCTCCGGGGCCGACCTGCTGCCCGCGGCGCGCAAGATCATTTACGTGCCGGAGACGGCGCGGATCGAGCGGTTGCTGCGCTGGTTTCTCGAACGGCGGCTCCACCTCGCGATGGTGGTGGATGAGTACGGCAGCACCGTAGGCCTGGTGACCCTCGAAAACATCCTCGAAGAGTTGGTGGGCCAGATTCAGGATGAGTTCGACCAGGAAAAGCCACTGATCGTGCGGACCGCGGAGAACGCCTGGGACGTGGACGGCCTGTTCCCGCTGCACGAACTGGTGGCGCTGGTCGGCGAACCGATCCCGGCCGAGGCGGTGGCCACCACGAGCGGTTTTCTGACCCAGCGACTGGGTGGGTTTCCGAAAACCGGGGACGCCGTGACGTTGGGCGAGTACGCGCTGACCGTGGAGGAAACCGACGGCTTGCGGGTTACGCGGCTGAAGCTGGCTCGACGTCCGATGCCGTCGCCGAAGGCGCCGTGAACTGTCGCCCGCGCCAGGCCAGCACGCCCACGGCCACGATGGCCACCAGAGCGATCCCGCCGGGCAGCCGGAAACCGGCACGCAAATCGCCCAAGGCAAACCAGCCTTCCAGCGCCAGCCAGACCAGGACGGGTTCGAAGGGGGGCGCCTGGCCGGTCGGCCGTTTCGGCAGCAGCCACGGGGTGGCCAGCAGCAGCAAGGCGGCGATCAACAGCGGGGTTCCGATCAACAGGCCCGGCGGAGCGCCATACCAACTCAGGGGACGCTCGACAGGGGTCCAGGACCACCAGCCTTTGACGCGATGCCCCAGCGGCTCCAGCGCGAGCGTTTGGAGTACCGCCAGCCCGACCGACACGCCGAGCAACACCCACCCGTAGCCCTTTAAGCGCCGCCAGGGGCGCAGGATCACTTTCGCGCACTGCCACGACGCCAACAGGACCGCCACCCAGAGAAAGGGCATCGGCCAGGCGACGAAACCGAGCAGGCGCGGCCCGAAATCGGTGCTGAAATTCAAACGCCCCAGCGGAAAACCGGTTTTCACTGCCACCGCCAGCATCATGCCCGACGTGAGAAAGATGACCAGGCCGAGCGCGGCGACATTCTGCCAGGGCAGGCGGCGGGCCAGGCAGGTCAGGACGGTGATTGCTGCCAGCGCAATGTAAGCCCCGTCCAGCCAGCACCACGCTCCAGGCAGGCGCGGTTGCAGCAAAGTGGCGGCCCAGACCGGCAGCGTCAGCGCCAGGAACGTGCCGAACGCCACCCGGTGAATCGGTTCGGCGTAGGCGCTCGGCAAACGGGAATTCACCCCCGTGGCCGAGTGTCGCGACGGAGATGCGAAGACGGGTTCGCGGCGATTGGGCACGACGGCAGCGTAGCAAACGCGGCTCCGGCGGGAAGCGAAAACGGTACGCCGAATTCTTAAGCGGCGCGGAGCGGGAAAGGGGCCGCGTCGGTAGTGTCCTGGTTGGGTGGCGGCGATGCTGCCGCACCGCCCTGCGCCGGCGCAGCGGCGCAGCCACCCACGTGAAATCAGGACACCAACCGGCGCGTCCGCTCCCTCGACAGACCTGGCGCAGACGCTATCCTCAGAGCGTGAGTTTCGTTGCCGAACTTGACGCCCTACCGCTGAGCCGCCTGCAAGCACTTGCCCGCAACGCCGATCGCCGGGCGGTGGCCGCCAGTCTCCGCAGCGCGGAGCCTTCGCTCGTTGATTTCGCCTGCCTGATTTCACCCGCGGCCGGGGAGGTGCTCGAAGAACTCGCCCGCCGGGCGCAGGCGTTGACGCGGCAACGGTTCGGCCGCGTGATCCGCCTGTTTGCCCCGCTGTACCTCTCGAACGAGTGCATCAACAACTGCCGGTACTGCGGCTTTTCGCGCGACAACCCGATTTTGCGCGTGACCCTGAGCGTGGACGAGGTGCTGCGCGAAGCGCGCGCGCTGAAGGAACAAGGATTCCGCAACCTCCTGCTCGTGGCGGGCGAGCATCCGCGGTTCATCTCGGAAGGTTACCTGCGCAATTGCATCGCCGCTCTGCACGCGGAAGTGCCCAGCCTTTCGCTCGAACTTGGGCCGATGGAGACCGCCGACTACCGCCCGTTGGTCGAGGCCGGTGCGGAAGGCCTGGTGGTGTACCAGGAAACGTACGACCGCGCGGTGTACGCGGACCTGCACACGTCCGGGCCGAAGCGGAACTTCGATTGGCGCCTGGAAACGCCGGCGCGCGCCCACACCGCGGGTTTTCGCCGGTTGGGCATCGGCGCCTTGTACGGCCTGGCGGATTGGCGGCGCGAAGCCATCTGTGTGGCCGCGCACGCGCAGTATCTGCTGCGGCATTGCTGGAAGGCGCAGCTCACGGTCTCGATTCCGCGGCTGCGGCCGTGCGCGGGTGAATTTCAGCCGCTCACGCACCTGGCCGATCGCGAGCTGGTGCAGCTCGTCTGCGCTTATCGCCTGATGTTTCCGGACGTGGGCCTGGTACTCTCGACGCGCGAACCGGCGGCGTTGCGGGACGGTTTGATTCCGCTGGGCATCACGCTCATCAGCGCGGGGAGCCACACCGAACCGGGCGGGTACACCGGGGCCGGGCGGGACAAGCTGCATCGCACCGAGCGGGGACGCATCGTGGAACTGGGCGCCAGCGAATGGGCCACGAACGGCAACGCTGGACCGCCGGAGGCGACGGGCCAGTTCAACATTGCGGACGATCGCTCGCCGAACCAAGTGGCCGAGCGGATTCGCCGGCTCGGTTACGAACCCGTCTGGAAAGACTGGGACGCGGCGCTCACCGCCTGAACGCGCGGCCTGCCGAACAACTCAACCAACCGCAAGTCATGGCAGCAGGAGTCGTCCACGCCAACGGTCACCCGGTGAACAGCGAGGTGCCCTGCACGATCGAGCAGTTCCTCCGCGCCCAAGGTTTGTATCCGCGCAGCGTGGTGGTGGAACGGAACGGCGAGGCCGTGGCGCCGTCCGAGTTTCCGCACCGCACCGTGCAAGCCGGCGACCGGCTGGAGATCGTCAAGATCGTGGCGGGGGGATGAAAATCTGGGCGGCTCAGATTGTCGGCGCCGTGAACGGCATTCCGTGTGCCTCGGCGACTGCTCTGCAGGTCGGCTTGCCATCCTGGACGTTTATGCCGGAGACGAGCGCAGAGTGGCGGCGGCAAGCGTCCTTCAAGCCGTGGTCGGCCAGCGCCTCCACGTAAGGATAGGTCACGTTGGTCAAGGCCTGGGTTGCCGTCCGCGCGTAGGCGCCGGGCATGTTCGCCACGCAATAATGGAGCACCCCTTCCTCGACAAAGGTCGGTTGGTCGTGCGTGGTCGGACGCGAAGTCTCGGCGCAGCCGCCCTGGTCGATGGCGATGTCCACCAGCACGCTGCCGGGTCTCATGCAGCGGAGCATCTCGCGGCGGATCAGCTTCGGCGCCTTGGCTCCGGGCACGAGCACGGCGCCGACCAACAAATCTACCGACGGCAACAAGTCCATCAGATGTGCCTCGCTCGAATACAGCGTGTGGGCCGTGTGCAGCGTAATGTCGAGAAACCGCATCCGCTCCAGGTCCACCTCCAGAATCGTGACGTCGGCACCCAGGCCGGTGGCCATGCGGGCGGCATTGATGCCCGACGCGCCCCCGCCCAGCACGACCACGCGTCCCGGCAACACCCCCGGCACGCCGCCCAGCAGTGTACCGCTGCCGCCGGTGTGTTTCGCGAGAAAGTACGCCCCGACGAACACCGACATGCGCCCGGCAATTTCGCTCATCGGTTCGAGCAACGGCAGCCGGCGGTTGACCTCGACGGTCTCGTAAGCGATGCCCGTGACGCGGGACCGCAGGAGGGCTTCGGTGAGCGCCCGATCCGGGGCAAGGTGCAGATAGGTGAAGAGCATCTGGCCCGGCCGCAGCAGCCCGTACTCCTCGGGTTGCGGCTCCTTGACCTTCACGACCAGTTCGGCGCGCTCGAAAATGCGGGCGTGATCGTCCACGAGTTGGGCACCGGCCTGCTGGTAGTCGGCATCGGGAAATCCCGCGCCCGCGCCCGCGCCTCGTTCGACCAGGACTTCATGCCCGCGCTGGATCAACAGGTACGCGGCCGACGGGAGCAGGCCGACGCGCGCCTCGTTGCGCTTAATCTCCCTGGGTATGCCGATGATCATGCCGGCAACGTGGCACGCGCCCAGGCGGGCGACAAATCGAATCGGAGTGTGCGGAATTGACCGTGTGACCGCGTTCTGCCGGCCGCCCAACTGGGCTTGGTTGGAGGCGGTACTGTGCGGTCAAGTCGCCGGCACGTAGCGTTGGAGCGCCAGGGCCAGCACGAAGCACGCGCCGAACGCGGGCACCACGCCCCACGGTTCGCCGGCCGTGGCCAGCAGGTCCACCAGCACGATGCCGGCCAGGAGCTTGGAAACGGCAAAGCCGATTTGGCGGGGCTCTTTGCGAAATACAAAGCGCAGGGCGGGCAGAATCCAGATGACCAGCAGGAGGCTGAGATAAAAGGCCCGCTCGCGGTAATCGGGTCCGTTCGCCAGCAACGCCAGCGCGATCGGCGCGGCCAGCGTGAGCACCGGGCTCCACCGCACCGGTCCGCGGATCGATTCCTTGCGGGCCAGGTAACTGAGGCCGCCGACGTACATGCCCAAGGCCAGCCCGCCCCAAATCGCTGCGCCATCGACGCCGCGTGCCGCCCCGGCCGCCAGCAGGTAAACGAGAAACCGGCACAGGCCCATCAAGACCACCGACAGCGTGGTGCGCTTGTGGATGGCGTTGTAGAGGACGATCGTCGCCGCCAGCACGCACGCGAGCACCAGACAGGTCCGGCCCAGGAACGCAGCACTCGCCACGCCCAACGCCAGCCAGACCCAGCCCAGCCGCCACACCATCGCCAGGCTGATCTGGCCGGAAGGGATTGGGCGTTCGCGGCGGCGTTGCTGGTCGAAGGCGACGTCGAACGCGTCGTTCAAATACATGCCGGCCACGTACAGGAACGTCGCGCCGAGGCACAGCAACGCAAAGCGGCCTGGCGCGCCGCCACCGCCCAGCACCCAACCGGCCACGCAGTTCGACCAGAGCGTGGGCAGGTTCGACACGCGCCCCAGCACCAGCAAGGGACGCAGATTCCATTCCGATTGGGTCGGGGACAGCGCCATGTGCGGCGAGAGGTAAGCAGGAAACCGCCGCGCGCTGCAACTGGCGAAGCGACGGCAGCCTGCGCGCGGTCAATCCTGTTGTCAGCCGGCGACCGCGGGACTACAACCAACGCCGCACATCACCGCGCTTATGACAAACTCGATTCGCTCCTGGATGACCGCGCTGGGCATCGTTCTCGGCGCCGCCACGGTTTTCGCTCAAACCCCGGCCGCCGCCGGCAAGCCGGTGCCGTTGGAGCCGGACGCCCACGGCTGGTATGCCTGTTTCGACGGCCAGACGCTCAGCGGTTGGACCGCTCTCGATCCGAGCGATTGGCACGTCAAGGACGGCGCGGTGACCGCTTCGGGACCGACCAGCCACCTGTTCAGCCCGAACACGTATCGGAACCTCGAATTCAAGGCCACCATCCGCCTCAACCACAGCGGCAACAGTGGCATGTACGTGCGCGCCGCCTACGGCAAAGGCTTTCCGCGGGGCTACGAAGCCCAGGTCGAAAACACCAGCCCGGACCGCCAGCGCACGGGCAGCCTCTACGGCTTCAGCCCGGTCCGCGAACAACTCGTCGCCGACGATACTTGGTGGACCCAGCACGTCATCGCGATCGGCAACCGGATCATCATCAAGGTCAACGACAAGATCGTCACCGACTACGTGGACTCGAAGAACACGTACAAGGTCGGCCACCTGGCGTTGCAGCAGCACAACCCCAGCAGCGTCGTCGAGTACAAGGACGTGATGGTGAAGCCGCTGCCCGCCGACGAAGCGCTGGCGCTGGCCGAGGCGAAGAAAGACATGCCGGACCTCAAGTGAGCGTGGCCGCTTCCGCTTTGGCGGCCCATGAATTGACTGGGGACCACTCGCCGCCGGCGAGTCCTTTTCGGCGGCTCGCCGAAAAGGGTCAAATCACCCGCGGCCTCGCGCGTGCCGCCCGGTGTGGCACGCCAGCCGCGTGCGGCCTCCGAGTTGAAATGTCCTCCGGTCCTTGGCCGCGGCGCAAATGGAAGAGCGAGTGCCTCCCACGCGGGGGTTCCGGTTCAACCCGAATTCCGAAGTTGGGGAGCACACCCGGCCGCGGGTGTGGCTGGACGCGCCTCGCGTCCAGCGCCTGGGCCACGCCCCGGCCTGGCCGTTGGCCGCATGGTTTCCAGCGCGAGCCGTTTTCGGCGCGGGCGCCGAAAACCGCACGCGGGGCGCGTGTGCTTCCCAGTCCGCTTCGGTGTTCCGCTTCAACTGACCGTGAGCGACTGGCCGTTGTGGCGCGGCCCCAATCCCAACAGAAACGGCACCGCCTGCGCCGCCCAGTCGGTTGGCGATGGATACGAGCCGGCCGCGCCGCCAAAACAACTGCGCAGCATGTCGGTGTCGATGATGCCGGGATTGAGTGGCACCGCCGCCATGCCGGCCGGCAACTCCTGGGCGAGCGCTTGCGTCAACCCTTCGATCGCCCACTTGGTGGCGCAGTACGGCGCGACTTCGGCATCCGTCGAGCGGCCCCAGCCGGAACTGAGGTTCACGATGACGCCCCGCCGGCGGGCCACCATCGCCGGCACGAAATGCCGGATCACGTTGGCGACACCGCCTACATTCACCGCGACGACGCGGTCGAACTCGGCGGCGGAAACCTCCCACAGCGGCGCGTTGCGATTGATGAGCGCGGCGTTGTTGATGAGCAAGTCCGGCGGGCCGTGCGTTGCGAGCAGCCGCTTTGCCCAGGTCTGGACAGCCGCGTCGTCCGCGACATCGACGGTCGTGAAATCGTGTGGGGATTTGTGAACGCGGGCGAGTTCTGCGACCGCCTCCGCGGACCGCGCGCAGCCCAGCACGGTGCAACCACGTTCAATGAAACCGGCCGTCAGCGCGCGCCCCAGCCCGCGGCTCACGCCGGTGATCAAAACCAGGCGATGGTTAGTGCTCATCTCGACACGAGGCGCGAAGTTAGCTGGGGCACTCCGTCCGCGCCAGCCTGGGCGACCGCGCGATGAACGAACTTCTTCAGCAAGAAACCGAGCGCCTGGTGCGATCGTGGTCGCGGCACGACGCCGCGATGCTGCGCGACTACCTGGTGGCCGACGTCGAGGATCCGCGCCTCAACGTGCAAAGCATCCTCACGCGACACTTTCTGCTGCACGCGATCTTCGGGGAGCGCTTCGCAGAGTTGATGGACGCCGAACTCCGCTTCGCCGTGACGATGAACTGGTTGCTCCAAACGGCCAGAGAAATCATCGGCGCTGAAGATTGGCAGGCCATCGCCGCCGGGCTCGACTCCGGCGCCGACAACGCCGAAGGCGTTGCGTTGCCGGCCTTCCTGCGTGCTTTGTACTCCAGCTTGCCGGCGAGCGCGGGGGGTCTGACCGTGCCCGACTACCTCGGCCAGTTCCTCCGCATAGCCGGAGCCGGACGCGGGACCGCTGTGCTTTCGCCGTCGGTGCTGGACACTTTCATGGCGCTCTGGCGTGCCGCGCTCGCGCCGGAAACGGCACCCAACCGCACCGCCGTGCTCGAACCGGCCTGCGGTTCCGCGAACGATTACCGCTATCTCGAGGCTTGTGGTCTGGCGCGTTTCCTCGACTACACCGGTTTCGATCTGTGCGAGGCAAACGTCGCGAACGCGCGGAAGCTATTTCCCGCCGCCCGGTTCGAGGTGGGGAACGCCTTCGCGATCGCCGGGCCGGACCGGGCGTTCGATTACGCGTACGTGCATGATCTGTTTGAGCACCTCTCGCCAGCCGGGTTGGAAGCGGCAGTGGCGGAGGTGTGCCGCGTGACTCGGCTGGGCCTCTGCATCGGCTGTTTTCAAATGGACGAAATCGAGGAGCACGTCGTCCGCCCGGTGGACGATTACCACGTGAACACCCTGAGCCTGGAGCGGACGCTCGAACTCTTCGCCGGGCACGGCTTCACCGGCGAGGCCATCCACATCGGCACCTTTCTGCGCCTCCGGTTTGGCTGCGAGCGCACCCACAATCCCAACGCTTACACGCTGATTTTGGGGTCGCGGACTGCGGCAGAATGCTGACCTCGCCCGCGTTCGTCTTCGCGGCAGGCGCCTTGCGGATGCGAATCGATGACCGTCATGGCTGCTCCCGTTTCCCTCGTTTGGTTCCGACACGACCTGCGCCTCGCGGACCATCCGGCGCTGGCCGCTGCCGTTCGCCGCGGCGGGCCGGTGCTACCGGTCTTCATTTGGGCACCCGACGAGGAAGGCGAATGGCCGCCCGGCGGGGCTTCGCGGTGGTGGTTGCACCAGTCGCTGGCCGCGCTGGTGGGTGACCTGGCAAAGCTCGGCTCGCGATTGCTCATCCGCCGTGGGCCGTCGCTCCCGACCTTGCGCGCGGTGGTGAGGCAAACCGGCGCCGATGCGGTCTTTTGGAACCGTCGCTACGAGCCCGCCGTGATCGCGCGCGACCGGCAGATCAAGGAGGCGTTGCGCGTGGATGGACTCGAAGTCGAGAGCTTCAACGGCGCGCTGTTGTTCGAACCGTGGACCATCTCCAATAAGAGCGGCCGGCCCTTCCAGGTCTTCACGCCGTTCTGGCGGCATTGCCTCGGCCTGGCAGAGCCCGCCGAACCGCTGCCCTCGCCGCGTTCGCTGCTAGCCCCGGCTTGTTGGCCTCCAGCCGATGATCTGCCATCGCTTGGACTGGAATCGAAAATCGACTGGGCTGCGGACCTGCGAACCGCCTGGCAACCCGACGAAGTGGGCGCCGCAAAGAATCTGCTTCGCTTCTGCCAGGAGGCCTTCGACAACTACGACGAAAACCGCAACCGGCCGGACCTGACCGGCACTTCGCGACTCTCGCCGCACCTGCACTTCGGCGAGATCAGCCCGCGTCAGGTTTGGCATGGGTTGCGACAGGTCGCGGAGAGGCGCGGCCTGGCCATGCAGGATTGGCGCGGCTGCCAGTTTCTCGCCGAGATCGGCTGGCGCGAATTCGCGTACCACTTGCTTTACCATTTTCCACACACGGCGACTGAGCCGCTGCGATCCGAGTTCGCGCGGTTTCCCTGGCGGCAACGCACGGCGTGGCTGCGCGCCTGGCAGCGCGGCCGCACCGGTTACCCGATCGTGGACGCCGGGATGCGCGAGTTGTGGGCGACCGGCTGGATGCACAACCGCGTGCGCATGATCGTGGCCTCGTTTCTCGTCAAAGACCTGCTCCTCCACTGGCGCGAAGGCGCGCGCTGGTTTTGGGAAACGCTCGTGGACGCTGACCTTGCGAGCAACACCCTGGGCTGGCAATGGACCGCCGGGTGCGGCGCCGATGCCGCGCCGTACTTCCGCATCTTCAATCCGGTCAGCCAGGGTACCAAGTTTGACCCGAACGACGACTATGTCCGCCGCTGGGTGCCGGAGTTGGCGAAGCTCCCGGCAGACTGGATTCACCAGCCTTGGGACGCGCCTGCCGAGGTTTTGGCGCGCGCCGGCGTCATCCTCGACCGCACTTACCCGCGGCCGATCGTCAGCCACGCCATCGCCCGCGAAGTGGCGCTGGAGGCGCTGGCGAAGATCAAGCAGGTTTGAACGCCACACAGGCAAGGCTTGCAAGGGACGGCGAGACGGTGACGAACCCGAAGCAGACCACAAGCCCGTTTGAAAACTTCGGTGCCGCGCGGTAATCTTTCGAAAAAATGAAACGACGCGACTTTCTCCAAGGCTCTGCCGCTGCCGCGGCCATGCTGACTTGTTTCCCCGCCGGACTCGCGGCCGTGACCCGCGACCAAACCCCGGGCCGGCTGGAACGCCGATCGCTCGGACGTACGGGCCGGATGCTGTCCGTCCTCGGGTTTGGCGGCATCGTGGTGAAGGACGCCACCGCGGAGCAGGCCAGCCAGCGCGTGCGCGAAGCCATCGAGGCGGGCGTGAATTACTTCGATGTCGCGCCCACCTACGGTGACGCGGAGGAAAAGCTTGGGCCGGCCCTGGAGCCGTATCGGAAGGACGTGTTCCTCGCCTGCAAGACCACCGAACGCAAGTCGGCCGGGGCCACCGCCGAACTGGAACGTTCGTTGAAGCGCCTGCGGACTGACCACGTTGACCTCTACCAATTCCACGCGGTGACCACCCCCGAGGACGTGGAAACCATCTGGGGGCCGGGTGGGGCGGCGGAAGCGTTCGTCGCCGCGCGACAGGCGGGCAAGGTGCGCTTGCTGGGCTTCTCCGCGCATTCCGTGGAGGCCGCCCTGGCTATGATGGACCGGTTCAAATTCGACACGATCCTGTTCCCGTTCAACTTCGCCACCTGGCACGCCGGCAACTTCGGCCCGCAAGTGCTGGCCAAGGCGACCGAGCAGGGGCTTGGCATCCTGGCGCTCAAGGCGATGGCGAAAGGGCCTTGGCCGAAAGGCACGGCCCACACCTATCCGAAATGCTGGTACGAGCCGCTCAGCGACCCGGCGGAGGCGAAGCTGGGCCTGCGTTTCACCCTCTCTCATCCCATTACCGCCGCGATTCCGCCGGGTGACGAAAGGCTCTTCCGCCTGGCTTTGACCCTGGCGAAAGACCTGTCTCCATTGACGGACACGGAAGCCGCGGCGCTGAAGGAACAGGCGCTGAAAGGCGAGCCGATCTTCCGTTACCCGCGGGTGGCCTGAGTTTTGGTCGAGGCAGTGCTTTGGCGCGGCGCGGTGCGTTCGCGATTCGCCGTCCACCGGCAGCAAGGGGAGACGCGCCTGCGGCTTTGCCGGTCGTATCGTCGCAGGTGACAGCCGTGGCGGGTTTCCTTACCGTCTCGCCGCGATGACTTCACAGGATCGTGCCTTCCACGAATTCGCCGCCTACGCGGCCACGCTCAACGGTGATGAAAAGAGCGAGGCGCAGACCTTCCTGTTCCATTTGCTCGAAGCGTTCGGGCACGACGCGAACACACTCCCCGCCGGCTCGACCTTCGAGTATCGCGTCCGTTTCCCTGGTGACCGCACCAAGTTCGCCGATTTCGTCTGGCCGGGCCGGGTGCTCATCGAGATGAAATCGCGCGGCGCGAAGCTCTCCGCGCATTACCAGCAAACCTTCGATTACTGGCTCAACCTTGTCCCGCACCGTCCGCCCTACGTTATCCTGTGCAACTTCGACGAACTCTGGATTTACGACTTCAACACCCAGCTCAACGAGCCGGTTGACCGCATCAAAGTCGGCGAACTCGCGCTCCGCCACGCCGCGCTGAACTTCCTGTTCCCACGCCGGTTCACCCCCATCTTCGGCAACAACTGGGTCGAGGTCACCCGCCACGCCGCCAAAGATGTCGCCAGCGCCTTCAACTCCCTCGTCCACCGCGGCGAGGACCGCGCCTGCGCCCGCCGCTTCATCCTCCAATGCGTCGTGGCCATGTTCGCTGAGGACATCGGTTTGCTGCCCAAGAGCCTGTTCACCGGCCTGCTGGAGGAATGTCGTCGTGGCGCGAGCAGCTACGATTTGCTCGGGGGTCTGTTCCGCCAGATGAATGACCCTCAACCCGCGCGGGGCGGTCGCTATGCCGGCGTGGACTATTTCAATGGCGGCCTGTTTGCCAGCGCCGAAGGCATCGAACTCCAGCCTGGCGAAATCGGCCTGCTGCTGACAGCCGCCAAGGAAGACTGGTCGCGCGTCCAGCCCGTCATCTTCGGCACGCTTTTCGAGGGCAGCCTGGGCAAGGAGGAACGCCACGCCCTCGGCGCGCACTTCACCTATGAGGCCGACATCCAGAAAATCGTGCGGCCCACCATCGTCCGCCCGTGGGATGAACGCATCGCGGCGGCGAAGAACGCCGCCGAGCTCATCGAACTGCTGAAGGAACTCCGCGCTTTTCGCGTGCTTGATCCGGCTTGTGGCAGCGGCAACTTCCTGTTCGTGGCCTACCGCGCCTTGCGCGACCTCGAACAACGCCTGCTGCTCCGCCTCTTCGCGCAGGACAAGCGACAGTTCGCCAAAACCGGCCTGGCCTCCGGCATCTCGCCGAAAAACTTCTTCGGCCTCGACGTGAACGAAAACGCCGTCGAGACCGCCAAGGTCACGCTCATGCTGGCCCGCCGCCTTGCGCACCGCGAGGCCGGGCAGTTCTGGGAGGATCACCGCGACGAACTGCCCGGTGGCGACACCGCCTCGCTCGAATTCGAGAAAGACCTGCCGCTCGACAACCTCGAGGCCAACATCCGCTGCGCCGACGCGCTCTTCACGCCCTGGCCGGAAGTGGAGGCCATCATCGGCAATCCACCGTTTCTCGGTTCGCGCTATCTCGCCAAGGAACACGGCTACGACTACGCCCGCAAAGTCCACGCCGCGTTTCCTGAAGTGCCGCAGATGGCTGACTTCTGTGTTTATTGGTTCCGGCTCGCGCACGACCGTTTGAAGCCCGACTTCCGCGCGGGCCTCGTCGGCAGAAACAGCATTCGGCACAGCGAGTCCTGCCAAGCAAGTCTCGAATATGTTGTAGGACATGGCGGGACAATTACAGAAGCCGTTTCAAGTCAAGTCTGGCCAGGCGAAGCGGTGGTTCATGTTTCAATCGTGAACTGGCTAAAAGGAAAGCAAACCGGCAAGAAACGTCTATTCACGCAACTCGGAGACGCTAAAGATAGTGCGTGGAAACAAGAGGAACTCACAGAAATTCCTCCGTCACTGAGCGCCAAGACTGACGTGAGAATGGCTCTGCCACTCAAAACCAACCAAGAACCTAAGCGGTGCTTTCAAGGGCAGAATCCAGTAAATGACGGCTTCTTTCTTGGGCCAGAAGAAGCAGCCCACTTCCTCAGGCAACAGCCTGAGTCTCGCGATGTAATCTTTCCCTATATGATTGGCGATGACCTCGTGGCTCATGGCGCACCGACTCGTTGGATCATAGATTTCGGGCAGCGTGAAATGACAGAGGCTATGCGCTACAAGCTTGCTTTTGAACGTGCGAAGAAAGAGGTCATGCCAGACGTGCTGGCCAAAGCCGAGAAGGAGGAAAAGGCCACCGGCAAGGAAAGCACTCGCTGGACTCGAATGGCAAATCGCTGGTGGCAATTCCGCGACTACCAACCTGGTCTGATGGAGTTAATCGCGACGCTACCCCGCTACATCGCTTGCTCGCGCACAACCCGTCGACCGATTTTCGAATTCGTCAGTCCAGCCGTCCATCCCGACACCAAGCTCGCTGTGCTGGCGTTTTCCGATGATTATTCGTTCGGCATTATCCAGTCGTTTATCCATTGGGAATGGGTGCTTGCACGGTGTTCAACATGGAAGCGTGATTTCAACTACACAGGCAACACGGTCTTCGACACGTTCCCGTGGCCGCAGTTTGAAGAGTCGCGCGAAGGTCGCAAAGGCAGCGAAGGAAAGAAAAGGACTTCGCCAACTTCGCGTTCGTCGCGCGACCCTTTGGAGAAAATCCGCGCCGTGGCCGAGGCGGCCCGCGCCTTGCGCGCCTTGCGCCGCGAGATCATGGCCGCCAACGGCTGGTCGCTGCGCGAACTTTATCGCTCGCTCGAACTGCCCGGCGAAAACCGGTTGCGCGACGCCCACGCCGCGCTCGACGCGGCCGTCCGTGCCGCCTACGGCATGAGCGCTGGCGAAGACATCCTGGCCTTCCTGCTGAAACTGAACCTCGCGCTGGCGGACAAGGAAAAGAACGGCGAGGCCATCACCGCGCCGGGCTTGCCCGGATTCGTGGAAGCTCCGGCCGAGTTCGTGTCCGCCGATTGCGTCGCCGTCGGAACGCCATGAACCATCTTCGTTGAACCGAACAATCCCTCACCACCCTGTGCCCAAATTCGCCCCGCCTCCAATCGTTGCGCCAGAAACCTGGCGCGCCTTGTTCGCCGCCGCCTCTGCCTTCGCCGCGGCCAAACCCTGGGAGACCCTCTATGACAGCGACGTCGCTGGCCTGCTCGATCCGATCACCGGCGAAAAGCGCGTGGGTTGCGTCCTGGGCAATGCCGGCCAGGTCTTCGCGGCCGTGTTTTACCGGCGTGCCGCCGGATTGCGTTGGATTCTCAACGTCCTCAACGAACCGCCAGACGCGCCCGAATTCGCAGATGCGGAAGGTATCGACTGCCTGAAGCTGGAGTTCGTGCCCAAGCGGGAGTTGACGCCGCCGGACCTGGAGGCGATCGCCAGCGCCGGGTTCAAAGCCGTCGGCCGGGGCAGTGTCTGGCCGCAGTTCCGCTCGGCGGAGCCGGGCTGGCATCCGTGGTATATCGACCAGGCCGAGGCCCAGCAATTTCTTGCGGACGTGCCGCGCCTGACCGCCTTTTGCGCGATGCGCCGCGCGCAGCCAGACCTGTTTTCGGGACGCGCACCGGCCGAAATTCCGTTCCTCCCCGCCTCGCTGCCGGACCGTCCGCTGCGTGCGGAGGACCTGGACTGGCAGCCGCTGATCGCGCCACCGACGTCGGATTTCGCGCCGTTTACCGCGGCGGAGGAGCAATTGGCTCAACTCCGCGCGTTGCATCCGCTGCCCACCTCAACCTTCGAGTACGAATGCGCGTTGCTGCCGGGCGGATCCTTCCTGGAAAATGGCCGCCCGTGCTATGGCCGCCTGAGTCTCCTCGTGGACCATCGGCGCGGGCTGGTGCTTGGCCTGGACGTTTCGAGTGGGGCGAGTCCGCGAGGCGAAGCGGCCGGACGCGGCTTGGTCAAAACGCTCGTTGGGAACGGCTTCATGCCCGGCAACCTGATGATCCGCGACCAGAAGCTGGAGCCGGTGCTGGCGCCGTTGTGCGCGGCGTTGGGCCTTCGCCTGAAGGTGTCTGCCCGGCTCAGAGGTGTCGAAGAAGCGGTGCGCTCGCTGGACCATTTCATGCAGGCGCATCCATAGTTCACCACGTTGGAGGCAGCGGAAACGCGCGGTTCGGGGCACGCCCGCCGGCGAAACCTCCGCAAATGGTTTGCCAGGCCGCCAGCGCCGGAGCACAAGAATACGCCATGCACGCGACCGTATTTCGACTCGGCGTTTGTGGGTGTTGCTTCTGGTTGGGGTCTGCCTTGGTTGCCGCTGAGGGCAAACTCAGCCTCCAGTCGTCAACGGACAGCGTGGGTCGTTACGAGGTGATTGAGCTTCAAATCGGCGGCCTCGGACAGGAGGGCGACCCATTCGATCCGGCCAAGGTGGAGGTTGCGGTCAACTTCGCGCACGCCGGCCAGACTTCGAGCGTGCCAGCCTTCTTCGCCCAGGATTACGAGCGCCAACGCGTCGGCGGACGCGACTGGTTTTATCCGCGCGGCCTGCCAGGTTGGAAGGCGCGCTTCGCCCCGCCGCAAACCGGCGAGTTCACCGCCGTCGCCGTGGTGCGCGACGCGAGCGGCACGCGGCAGTCCGAGCCGGTGCGCTTCAATTGCGTGGCCTCGACGAACCACGGTTTTTTGCGCGTGAGCACGCGGGACCCGCGCTGGCTGGAGTTCAGCGATGGCCGGCCGTTTTTCCCCATTGGCCAGAACCTCGCCTTCATCGGCTCGCAGCAATACGTGACGATGTCCAGGGCGGAAACGATCTTCGGCAAGCTGGCCACCAACGGCGCGAATTATCTCCGCATTTGGACCGGTTGCGACGACTGGGCACTCGCGGTCGAGTCGCGCAAAAGCGCCTGGGGCCGGTCTTGGGAGCGGCAGCGGCTGTTTGTGCCGATGCCGGGCGAACCGGACCGCAATTGTGTGCTCCTGACCAACGCCACCCTCGCGGTCAACCCGTCGCACGAAGTCGCTTTGCGGCCGGCGACCCGCTATCTCGTGACCGGCCGCGTCCAGGTGACGGGCGGCGCCTCGCTGCGATTGGAAGTGCAGAACACCGTTTCGCCCAACCTGGCGCCGGCACCGGCGGAAAACTGGGTCGCGTTCCGGCATGAGTTCACCACCGGCGCGAACGAACACTGGTTGTCCGCAATGCGGTTCAAGCTGGATGGCGCCGGGCAGGCGTGGATTGCCGACCTTTCGTTGAAAGAAGCGACGGGCGGGCCGGAGCTGCTCTGGGAGGCGGACATCAACCGGCCGGTCCGTGGCTACTACAACCCGCTGGATTGTTTCTGGCTCGATGAGTTGGTCAGGTCGGCGCAGCAGCGCGGCGTCTATCTCCAAGTCTGTTTGCTGGCGCGCGACCTTTACATGTCCGCACTCAAAGACCCAGCCAGCGCCGCTTACGACCGCGCGATTGCCGACGCGAAGAAGACGTTCCGCTATGCCGCCGCCCGCTGGGGCGCGTTCACGAGTGTCGCCGCCTGGGAGTATTGGAACGAAATGGATCCTGGTCTGCCGACCGACCGTTTTTACACCGAGTTGGGCGAGTATTTGGGACAAGCGGACCCGTATCGGCACCTGCGCACGACGAGCACTTGGGGGCCATCGCCCAAGGATTGTCGGCATCCGAAGCTGGACTTCGCGGACGTGCATTTCTACCTGCGGCCGGCCGACAAGAACCGCCTGCGCGACGAGGTGGAGGGCGTGCTGGACCGCGCGCAGTGGCTGCGCGAGCAGGCGCCGAACAAACCCGCGCATCAAGGCGAGTGCGGCCTCGCGGACGATCAGTGGCGGATCACGGACGAGATGAAAGGCACCCGCGAACTGGTCGATTTCCATAACCTGCTTTGGGCTTCGGCGTTGTCGGGCACGACCGGCACGGCGATGCCTTGGTGGTGGGAACGTCTCGACGAGCGGGACCATTACCCGGATTACCGGCCGCTCAGCCGGTTTATCGCCGACGTACCGTGGAACAGTGGTGAAGTGCGCGCCTTTACCGGCGAGTCGGCGAACGGCGCAGTGCGGGTGGTCGGTTTGCGGACGAAATCGCAGGCGTGGTTGTGGTTCTTCAATCGCGCGGCGGCTTGGAAACATATCGTGACCGAGAAGCGTGCGCCGGCCGCGGTGACCGCCGCGACGTTCGAGTTGGCCGGTTTGCCGGCGGGCGATTGCCAGGTGGAATGGTGGAACACGCGGACCGGCGAGGTGCTCGACAAAACCAACGTCCAGTCAGGCGAGGGCCGGCTGGTGCTTGTGGCACCGGAGTTCACGCACGACCTTGCCTGCAAGGTCAGCCGCTGACGTTGGCGCGGACTGAGACCGGTTTACAAGCGGCCCGGTTTTCGAGAGTATCCGAGTCGTTAAGGGCGCGTGGTGGAATTGGCAGACACGAGGGACTTAGGATCCCTTGGCGCAAGCCGTGCAGGTTCAAGTCCTGTCGCGCCCACCATTCCACCAGTTTGACGTGTTTCGAGGAGGCACGGCCAAGGTTGCTGCGGCCCGACGTGGTATCGCCGCAAGTGCTTGGACTGGAAGTTGACCGGGCGACGCGGCCGTGCCAGCCGATCTTGGCATTCGCCGCTGGCATTGGCTCAAATATGCTATCTGCTGAAAACCTTGTTGCCCCTCGCGTCGGGGCGTATGCTGCACATGTCATGAGCGTCGCAGAAGTAAGACAACTGCCTCTAGCTGAGAAGCTTCAGATCATGGAAGCAATTTGGGAGGATTTGCGCTCACAGGCTGAGCAAGTCCCGGTACCAGCTTGGCATAAAGAACTCTTGGATGAGCGCAGAAAGGCGGTGGAGGAAGGCCGAGAGGAAGTCTTTGACTGGGATGCGGTGAAAGACTGCCTCGGAGCGCGCCGGAAGCCATGATCCAGATTGTTGCCTCGGCGTGCCGCGACCTGGACGAGGGCTTTCAATTCTACGAATCGCAGCAGATCGGGCTCGGAGACTACTTTCTGAGTTCCGTCAAAGCAGACATCGAGAGTCTGAAGGTAACGGCCGGAGTGCACAGGATTCTTTACGCCGATTACCACCGCTTGCTGTGCAAGACGTTTCCTTTCGCCATCTACTACACGAAACGGGACGCGGAGATCACCATCTTCGCCGTGGTCGATTGCCGACGCGACCCGGCCTGGATCCGAGGGC
>JAKANS010000259.1 GCA_021823625.1 bacterium
GGCTTGGCCAACCAACCCGTCCCCAGGCCGTGGTTCGGCAACAAGGAACTTGCGATCGGCTTCGCCTGATCCTCAAAAGACGCCGTTGCGTTAGCTCATTCCATGACCGTGGAAATCGAGGCTAGCCGTTATGGGCTAGCGGATATGGCGAGGCCGAAATTGCCTCGCCCCCCGAGGGACCTCTGGATCGTCCGGGATCGGACCGTCGCCGCCTTACGCCCCGCCGGCGCTCGCACCCGCACCTTCCTCCGGCTGGTCGTATCCGTGTTAGCAACCCCATCTAGGCGATCGGGCGAGGAGGGGCAAGGATGGGGGCATGCAAAGCAGATCACCGCGTCGCCCACAGAAGAGCGCCGCTGAACCGAACGCTATCCTCGCCACTTTTGATGCGAGCGGACTGAGCTCCCGGGACTTCGCCCGCCAGCACGGCATTTGCGTCTCCACCCTGTATCGCTGGCGGCGGCTCGCTTCCGGCGGTGAAGGCACGAACCGCGCCTGCCTGCTGGAGCTTCCGCGCGGGGTCGGCACACCCCGAACCCAGCCCACCTACCGACGGCTCTTCCCCAGCGGGGGGAGCTTGGAAGTGGCGCCCGGCTTCGATCCGGACGACCTGCGCACCCTGAGCGAACTGCTCCGCACGCCATGATCCCTGTTGGGCCGGCGACTCGCATCTGCCTGGCGGTTGGAGCCACCGACCTGCGCAGAAGCTCCGCGGGTCTGAGCGACCTGGTGCGCCACCAGTTTCACGAGGATCCCCTCAGCGGCCATCTCTATGTCTTCGCCAATCGTCTCTGCAACCGGATCAAGATTCTGTTCTGGGACGGCTCCGGACTCTGGGTCGCGCCCAAGCGGCTGGAACGCGGGACGTACCACTGGCCCCGGACGGCCCAGACGGAGACGGGGCGCTCCGGGTGCTGGCCGAGGAGCTCGCCTTGCTCTTGAGCGGCCTGGATGTGGCGCACACCCGCCCGCGTGACTGGTGGCGTCGCGCGGCCTGAAAACGCGCCCGCCCGACATTCCGGTCGGAAATAGTGGCGCTGAACATGCTAATATTGACGATCAGATGCAGCGATCAGCACCCGGAACCGATTCCGCTCAGCGGACCGCCGACCTCGAGGCGGAGGTCGCCCGGCTGACCCGCCTCCTCCAGCTCAAGGACGAACACATCCGTCTGCTCAACCTGCGTCTGTTCGGTCCCAAAAGTGAGAAGCTCTCCAGCGGCCAGATGAACCTGCTTCTGGACGAGGCCAGCCTCACCGCCGGCGAGGTGGACCAAGGAGGCCGCGCGTCCCGAAGCACAGAAGCAGAACCCGCTGCCCCGCGCCAAGCAACCCCGCCCCAACCATCCGGGACGCGAACGCCTGCCCGAGCACCTGGAGCGCCGCGAGGAGATCATTCCCTGTTGCCCGGCGGATTGCCACTGTGCCAAGTGCGGAGCCGAACGACCGCTCCTCGGTTACGAGCGGCGTGAAGAGCTGGGCTGCGAACCGGCCCAGTTTTTTGTGCGCGTGATCCTGCGCGAGAAGCGCGGTTCCCCTTGCCTGGAGGAAGCCGGCGGGGTGACCGCGCCGGCCCCGGCGCAGATCGTGCCCAAGAGCAAACTCTCCGATGAGTTCATCATCGAAGTGTTGGCGCGCAAGTACCAGGAACACCGGCCGGTGTATCGGCAGTGCGCGACGCTGGCCGACGAGCACGGGATCGAACTGAGCCGCAAGACGCTGCCCGCCGCGATCCTGGCGGCGGGCAGCCTCCTGGTGCCCGTGAGCCGGGCGATGCGGGAGGAGTTGCTGGCCGCCGCGTATGTGCAGGCCGACGAAACGACGATGCCCTGCCAGACCGGCGAACGGACCGGACACAACCACCGGGCGTTTATGTGGCAGTTCAGCAACCCCGGGGGGATCGTCGTGTTCGACTTCCAGATGGGCCGCAGCCGGGCCGGGCCACGCCGGTTCCTGGAGGGGGTTCGCGGCCTGCTCCAGGGTGACGGCTACGACGCCGACGACAAGCTGGGCGAAGGGAGCGTGTATGCCGGATGCATGGCGCATGTCCGGAGGGGCTTCGTCGAAGCGGGGAAACTGGCGCCGCTGGATCCGGTGCCTCCGGAGATCCTCGCGCGGTTCGCCGAGGTGTACGCGGTGGAGAAAGCTGCGCGCGAACAAGACCTGGGAGCCGCGAGACGCTTGGCGTTGCGCCGGGCCCAGAGCCTGCCCGTGATGACGGCCCTCAAAGCCCGGTTGGTGGCCGTTCGGCAGCACATCCTGCCCGGCGGCAAGCTGGCCCAGGCCTGCGACTACGCGCTCGGACAGTGGAACCGGCTGGAGGAATACCTGCGCGACGGTCGCCTTGAGATCGACAACAATTGGTGCGAGGGGGCGATGCGTCCCCTGGCCTGGGGACGCAAGAACTGGCTCCCCATCGGTAGCCCCGAAGCCGGGCCGAAAGTGGCGGCCATTGCCTCCGTCGTCGAGACCTGCCGTCGGCTGGACATCCATCTGCGTGCCTACCTGCGCAGCCTGCTGCCTCATCTCGGGGACTGGCCGATCAACCGCGTGCGCGCGTTGACGCCCACCGCCTGGAAAGCCGCTCAGGCAAAACCGGCCTGACATCCCGCCAGCGTACCCGCCCGCCGTCCCTGCTGCCCAGACGGGGTTGCCAATACGGATACAGTTGACCGGTCGTCCCGACCGGTGTCCGTCATCGCAGCGAGACGTCGCATGAACTCGCGGGCGGGGACGCCTGCGCTACCAGATCGGCGTTCATCTTGCTGGGCGTGGCGCTGGCGTAGCGCGATGCCCCTCTCCACTCGGTTGGAAGCCAAACTGCGAAATGGAATCGGGGGCGCGCCCGCCACGGGCGTTGTTTTCCGCGCCCTCGCGGAAAACTCCCGGGGCGAAGAAGCGCTTCCGGCACCAAAATCCGGCCGTGCGCCGAGGCCGCTTGGACACGACCTCCGACGCGAGCGTGCTCCCCTGCTTCGACTCGAAGTCGGAATTTGCTCATCGCGCACACGATGCGGAATGCCGCGAACGATTGACGCAAGGAGGCAGCATGGATGCTCCCGTCTGTATTCATCCGCGTCCATTGGCAGCTCAAGCATGCTTTTCAGGGCTATGCCTGGGGCGGAGTGGGTGACGCAGCGGCTGCCGGTGCTGGCGCCGGCTTAGTGCTGTTGCCGCCGCGCGGCGGGAAGGTGCGCAGGCGGAATTCGTCCCGGAGGCCGGCACGGGCCGGGTTGTCGTCGGGCCATTGCAGGTCGGCGGCGTTTTGCAGGATCAGCAGGTTGTCGTACAGGAGATTGGCGTTGTGGTTGCGGGTGCCGGTCGCGTCCTTGGCGCCGCCCTTGCCGGTTTCCTGGGTGGTGGCGGTGGCGGCCAGGCCGCTGATGACGCCCTCGAAGCCGGTGGTGTCGGCGTCCAGCCAGCCTTTGGCTTTGAGCGCCGGGACGTTTTCGGTCTGCTTGAGCGCGGCCACGATGGTCCTTTCACGCTGGAGGACGCTGGCCAGGTCGTGCGGTTCGTTGATGCCCACCTGGAATTCTTCGCGCAGTTTCACGGCCTACCCCGGGAAGGCCAGGCCGGCGGTCTTGCGGGCGCGGGCGCGGGCGATCCATTGGTTGAGCTGGCCGAACTTGGCGTTCTGTTCCTGGGTGAGCGCCCCCACCCCGCCCTTTTTCTCTTTCATGGTGGCATCGTCGGCCGCCACGGTGCCTAACTGGGCGCGGGTCTGGGCGACGCAGCCGTCCGGGAGGCGGGCGTTGAGTTCGGGGTGGGGTTCCGCCGCCGTGGCAATGGCGTCGCCATCGCGCAACAAGGTGGCAATCGGGAAGTGGAATCTCAGGGCTTCAAGCATGGGGAGTTAAGGGTTGAGGGTTGATGCGGATGCGAAAGGCCGATGGCTGAAGGAGAATGGCCCGCGAGTGCCGCACGGGCTTTGGCGAGCGCGCCAGCATCTGGGAGTGCGCCAGTCCGCTGGCGCTTGGGCCGGGCTGTCGATGTGCGGCAGACCCAGCGAGGGCCGCGAAAGCGGAGGAGGACCGCGCCGCAGTCCAGGGCGCTTCGCGGGGCCGGAGATCGTGATCGCTTCTGGCGCCGCTTCCGCTGAACTGTGCCCCCTGCCCTGTCTAGGAACCCGGTAGGGCGGCATTTGCGCCCGTTCGCGGTCGCGCATGGGCGTTCCAACCGCAAACGCCTGTACAGGAGGTGGTTTCGATACCGGGAAACGATCCCTTCGTTTTGCGGGAAGAATAGCCGCGTTTGCGGGAACCACTCCTGATTTGGCGGGATAAGCCTCAAAGTCGGCAGGAATAACCTCCGACATGGCGGGAAAGATTGCTGGATTCGCGGGAAAGGCCGGCGGCTTTGCGGGAGGCTTCGGTGGTCCGGCGGGACTTGTCTCCAGTTCTGCGGGACTGGCGGTCGTGCCAGCGAGAGCGACTTGCGGCGTGCAGGAACAGGTTGTCGCTGCTGCGGCAGGCAGAGCGATCCTTACGGGAGTGACCGGCCAGATTGCGGTAGAAGCTGCCGATATCGCGGAGAAAGCCGCCACCCGGGTCGGGGCGACAGACGCGATCGCGGGAGCAATGGAGCGCTCGGCGGACGCCCGACGGGGATGGTGCTTTTGCGCGCGCAACACAGCGGAGCAATGGGAAGGGCGAATGGAAGACCCAATTGCTGGTCTCCCAGCCAGGAGCGCGAACGGTTGGAACCCCGGAATCCATTTTCCAATGCCTTGGCGATAAGGCGGCTCGATGGAACTATTTGTCAACTGCGATTTTCGTGAACGAGCGGGCTAGGGCGCATCTCACTTTCTTGCAACTCCGGTGGGAATTCCAAGGAAAACCGGAGATTTGCCTTGGGATCTCTGGGTGAAATCATGTGAATTCCCTCGGAAAACGGAGGGGGTGCAAGAAACTGAGATGCGCCCAGCGGGCTATTTCGTGTTTGCAACCTCCGGGGCTTCTTCCAACTTCATCGCCTTTGAAGTATGGCCGAAAACACGAAGCACATTTACGACGAGAGCAAGATCAAGACGTTGTCCTCGCTCGAACACATCCGGCTGCGCACCGGCATGTACATCGGCCGGATCGGCAACGGCGCGCACTACGACGACGGCTGTTACATCCTGCTCAAGGAGGTCATCGACAACGCGATCGACGAGTACATCATGGGTTTTGGCCGGGAGGTGCAGATCAAGGTCGAAGGCAGCCGCGTCTCGGTGCGCGATTTCGGCCGCGGTATCCCGCTGGGCAAGGTGGTGGACTGCGTCTCCAAGATCAACACCGGCGCCAAGTACAACGACGAGGTCTTCCAGTTCAGCGTCGGCCTCAACGGCGTTGGCACCAAGGCGGTCAACGCGTTGTCGAAAGTTTTCATCGCCCGCAGCCATCGCGACGGCGAATTCGCGGAAGCCACGTTCAAGCAAGGCCGGCTCAAGAAGGAAGACAGCGGCAAGACCACCGAGCCGAACGGCACGTTCATTTCGTTCGAGCCTGACCCGGAGATTTTCAAGGACAGCCAGTACCTCCCCGAGCACATCGAACACCGCCTC
>JAKANS010000088.1 GCA_021823625.1 bacterium
ACGGTGGGGGACAAGGAATCCTGGCGGAGCCGGGCGGTCCTCGAGGTCACCGCGCTGGGACGCGACGGTCGTTGGGAGCCCGCGGCCGGCCGCGTGGCGGTGAGCACGCCGGGCGTGTTGGGCGGGGAATTCTTTGGCGGCCGGGCGGTGGAGGTGTTCGGCGTGATCCGCCCGCCCGGGCCGCCGCGGGCGCCTGGTTTGTTCGACGCGCGACCTTACTTCGCCCGGCAAGGCATCCATTTTCAACTCGAGGCACGCGACACGAACGATTGGCGGCTCGCGGTCGGCGTCGTCCAGCCGGCGCGCCCGCCGTTGGCCGACCGCTTCATCGCGTGGGCGCAGCGCAAGCTGGCGCGCGGCTTGCCGGAGGAGGACGAGGCGTTGCGCCTGCGTTGGGCGATGACGCTCGGCTGGCGGACCGCGCTCACGGACGAAGTCTCCGCGCCGTTCATGTACACCGGCACGATGCACATCTTCGCCATCAGCGGGCTGCACATCGCCTTGATGGCGGGGACACTGGTGGCGGTGCTGCGGGTGCTCCAAGTGCCGCGCGCGGCCACGGGCCTCATCGCCTTGCCCTTGCTGTGGTTTTACACGGCGGCCACCGGTTGGCAGGCATCGGCCGTGCGCTCGACGATCATGATGTCGGTCGTGATTGGCGGCTGGGCGCTCCAGCGACCCGGCGACCTGCTCAACTCGCTGGCTGGCGCGGCGCTGGTGATCCTGCTGTGGGAACCGCGGCAGCTTTTCCAAGCCAGCTTCCAACTGTCGTTTTCGGTCGTGCTCAGCATGGCGCTGCTGGCGCCACCGTTGATCCGGGTGCGCGACCGGTGGCTGCGCAGCGATCCGCTGCTGCCGGCCGAATTGCTCCCGCGTTGGCGGCGCTGGCTCGATCCGCCCGTGCGGTTCCTCACTTCGAGTTTTGTGATTTCCTTCGCGGCCTGGATGGGATCCTTGCCGCTGATCGCCTGGTATTTTCACTTGCTCACGCCGATCAGTCTGCTGGCGAACATGGCCATCGTGCCGCTGTCGAGCCTGTGTTTGATGTGCGATCTCGGCGCGCTGGCCGGTGGCGACTGGCTGCCGGGGCTGACCGGACTGTTCAACCACGCTGGCTGGTTCTGGATGGTCAGCATGGTGCGAATCAGCGAGTGGGCAGCGGCGTTGCCGGGTGCCTATTGGTGGGTGCCGGCGTGGGGAGCCATGTGGACGGCGGCGTGGTACGCGGCATTGCTCGCAGTGGGTTCCGGGTGGCTGACGCTGCCGGGGCGCCGGCTCTGGGCGGCAGGCGTTCCACTCGGGTTGGCCGTCATCGCGGGCGCCCTGTCGCTGGCGGACCGCGGCACCACCACGCTGACGGCACTGCCACTGAACGGCGGCAATGCCATCTGGGTGGATGCGCCGGGGCGCGGCGAGGACTTGCTGGTCGATTGCGGCAGCACCTTCGCGGTCGAGCGCGTGGTGCTGCCGTTTCTTCACGCCCAGGGCGTGAATCGCCTGCCCCATTTCGCGCTCAGCCACGGCGACACGCGGCATACCGGTGGCGCGGGCTTGGTGGCGTCGAACGTGGTGCCGGCGCATGTCTGGACCAGCCCGGCGGGGTTCCGGTCGCCGAGCTACCGCGAGTTTGTGAAGGGCCTCGAACGGGCGCCATCGCAATGGCACTGTGTCCAACGCGGCGACGCCTTGGCTGGCTGGCAGTTGCTCCACCCCGGCGCGAACGACGCGTTCAGCCAGGCGGACGACAACGCGCTGGCGTTGCGCCGCGAGATCGGCGGCTGCCGCGTGCTGTTGCTCTCCGACCTGGGCCGCGACGGACAATCGGCCTTGCTGGAACGGCAAGCCGACCTGCGCGCGGACCTCGTGGTGGCGGGTTTGCCGACCCAAGGCGAGCCCTTGGCGGATGCTCTCTTGGACGCCATCCAACCGCGGCTGATCGTGGTGGCGGACGACCAACGTCCGGCGAGTGCGCGGGCGGGCGCGCGATTGCGCGAACGGTTGCTGCGGCGCGGCGTGCCGGTGGTCTTTCAAAGCGACGAAGGCGCGGTGGTCCTGACTTTTCGCGGCGGCACCTGGTGCGCGGAAACGATGACCGGGCGGGTGATCAGGTCGCCGCAGGCTGGCGGATGAACACGGCTATCGCGTTGCGGTGACGGCCATTTGTCACTTGCCAGCGCGGGCGCTTTCGCGTCTAAATGCGCGGTGCAAGACTGGCTTGTCTTCGTCATTTTGGGCGTTATTGAAGGAATCACCGAATTTCTTCCCGTTTCCTCCACCGGTCACCTGCTCATCGCCGAGCATTGGCTGCCACGACAAAGCGACCTCTTCAACATCGTCATCCAATGCGGCGCGGTGGTGGCGGTGATCCCGCTGTTTCCGGAACGCATCAAACAGATCCTCCGCGCGACCCACGACGCCGCGGCCCGCGACTTTGCGCTCAAAGTGCTCGGCGCCTTCGTGATCACCGGCGTGGGCGGTCTGGCCCTGGACAAGGGGGGCTTCAAGCTGCCGGAAACCGTGGTTCCGATTGCGGCGGCCTTGGTGGTGGGCGGCGTGCTTTTCCTCGCCGTGGAGTGGTGGCTGAAGGGGCGGCGGACCACCAGCGAAATCACCTGGACCATCGCGGTGGCAGTGGGCGTGGGCCAACTGGCGGCGGCGGTTTTCCCCGGCACTTCACGGTCCGGCGCCACGATCCTGGTCACGCTCGCGCTGGGCCTGACCCGGCCGGCGGCCACGGAGTTTTCCTTCCTGGTCGGGATCCCGACCATGCTCGCGGCCGGCGGGCTGAAAATCTTCAAAGCATTTCACCACGCGGTGGCCGGAACGCCCCCGGAGAACTGGGGGCACCTCGCGCTTTGCACTTTCGTGTCCGCGGTCGTTTCGTTCATCGCAGTGAAGTGGCTGCTGCGCTTCGTGCAGACGCACACGTTCGTCGGCTTCGGCTGGTACCGGATCGTTGCGGGTGTGTTCCTGTTGGTGCTGTTCCTGACGTGACCACCTTGGGGCCGGACCGACCGTAGGCGCCAGCTCGCTCTCCGGTGGGCAACAGCTTACGCCCGGGCTTTCCCCAAATTCGACGCCTGCCCTCGCGCGCCCGGAAGGCGCGCCCCCGGTTTGACAGCGGGCAATTTCACGCTGGGGTGTCCTGCGCTCCGCCTTACCCTGCCGCCGCTTTGCCGATGAATGCCACCCGCGAGCGGCCCGAATTCGACTTTGCCGGCCTGCGTCTTCGCCCCATCCCGTTCCCGCCGAAATGCCCTTTCACGTTGCGTGGCCTCGCGTTGGGTCTGGGCGCATCGCCGCTGGAGGTCGTCGTCGCTGATTCTGCCAGCGAGCCTCGCCCGCCAGACTTGCGTTCCGTTTGGGAACCCCGTCAAGGCGGCCGCGCCGCGCCGTTGTTGCTCGCTGTCCTTCACGACAACAAAGCCACCCTTTGCGGCCCCGCCGGTGACGAACCTCCCATTCACCCGAATCTCGACCCCGGCCAGGCCGAGCGCCTCTGCCGCGAGGCCCTCGCTCAGCCGGACCGCCACGCCGCGTTGCGCTGGTTGCGTGATGCACTGCCGTCGCTCGATACGCGCCTGCCCGGCCTGCGCAACGAAGGCTTCCTCGCCACGCACGAACTCGAAGTCATCCGCCAAGGCCACAAGCTCGACTGGAACGCTACCGCCCAGCGTGCCCGGCCCGCGCTCGCGCACCAAGGCGACGCGCTGCTGAAGGCTCTCGGCTTCACCACCGAGCGCGTGGATCAGGTCACGCAACTGCTCCGCGCCGGAGCGAAGGGCCACCGCGTCGCCGTCGCCGTGCTGCTGCGGCAGGACGAATCCCCCGAACTGGCCGCGTCGCGCTTCACCAATCTCTCGCCCATCAGCTACGCCCTCGAAGTGGCCACGCGCGAAAACCTCCGCTGGGTCATCATCAGCCAGGGTTCGCGCCTCCGGCTTTACCCGGCGCGGCCGGACGTCGGTGTCGGGCGCCGCAGCCGCGCCGAGACGTTCCTGGAACTCCACGCCAACCTCCTGCGCGACGACGACGCGGCCTTCCTCTGGCTGCTCTTCTCCGCGCCCGCGCTGCTGCCCGGCGGCACGCTCGACGCCCTGCTCGGCGAATCCGCCGTGGGAGGAAGCGACGCTGGAGGAACACGCTTTCTGGGGACGCCACTGGCCGGGCTTGCGCGGCGTTACGCAGCGCGAGCGCGAGGCCGTGATTGCCAAGCTTCGGCGCCAGCGGCCCGACTTGGTACAATTCTACGAAAAAGAAGTTGCGGAAACGGAAGCCACTCGAAAGGCACTTGTCACCGGCCCCTATCCCGGCATGGGCACTGGCGATCCCGACCTCTACAAAGCCTTCTGCTGGCGGTTTCTGAACCTGCTGGCACGCGAAGGCGGTTGGTTGGGCGTGGTTCTGCCGCGCTCCGCTTTCAACGCCAAAGGCAGCACCGACTTCCGGCAAGCCGTTCTGGAGAACTCCAATCCGCTGGACGTGACGATGCTGGTGAACAACCGCCAGTGGATATTCCCGGAGGTCCACCCGCAATACACCATCGGCCTCGTGGCCCTGAGTCGGAACAAGGCCGACGGCAAATCGGTCAGACTGCGCGGCCCGTTTCGGTCGCTGGAGCGATTTCATGCCGAGGCGGCTGCTCCGCCTGCCGAGTTCCCCGCCCCCGAAGTCATCGGCTGGACCGACAGTGCCTCGCTGCCGCTGCTGCCCACGGAGGAGTCGCTGGAAATCTTCACGCAGCTTCGGAAAGCCCCGCGCCTCGACTTCAACGACGGCCGCTCTTGGCGAGTTCGTCCACACCGCGAACTCGATGCGACAAATGACAAGGAGTTGCTGGATGTGAAGTCGGCTGACAAGCCACGCGGTTTCTGGCCAGTGTTCAAAGATGAGTCCTTTGACCTCTGGGAGCCGGACACGAGCAGCTACTACGCTTGGGCGGACCCGAAGATTGTCTTGCTGGAATTGCAGAGCACCAGACTGCGCGGTGCGGGCAACCGCAAGTCGCCCTTCTCCGAATTCTCCCGTGACGTTCTGCGCAAGGTGGACACAGCGCCGCCGAACTTTGCCCGGATCGCCTTCCGTGATGTCAGCCGGGCGACGGACTGCCGCACCATGCGTCTGGCGCTGGTGCCCCCGAAGATTTTCATTACCAACCAAGCGCCTTATTCGCTCTGGCCGCGCGGCGACGAGCATGACCAAGCCTACCTGCTGGGCGTGCTTTGCTCGTTGCCGCTGGACTGGTATGCGCGGCGGTTCGTCGAAACGCACATGAACTTCTGCGTCTTCAATCCGCTGCCGCGTCCGGCCCGCGACGACGCGCGCTGGCAGCGCGTGGTCCAGTTGGCCGGCCGGCTGGCGGCGGTGGACGACCGCTTTGCCGCCTGGGCGCAAGCCGTGGGCGTGCCCTGCGGCCCGTTGGACGCGCTGGAGAAGCAGGCCCACCTCCACGAACTCGACGCCGTGGTCGCCCACCTCTACGGCCTGACCGAGCGCCAGTTAATCCACCTCTTCGAGACCTTCCACGAAGGCTGGGACTACCAAGACCGGCTGGAAGTGACGCCAGAGCATTTCCACGTCTGGGGGAAGCAGCGCGCGTGAAAAGCCGGAACCGGCGTCGGGGCCGTCGCGTTCCGAGCTTGAACGTCTCGAACGCGCCGGTAATTTACCGGCATGAAGACGTTGACGGTTGACGATTACCAGCGCATCCGGCTGCCGGACGTGGAGCCGCGCACCAAGTTTGCCTACGCCAAGGATGTCCACGGCCGCATCACGCTGACCAAGCTCGAGCCGGCGCCAAGCCGTCCGGCCAAAGTCCGTTTCATCAAGAAGAACGGTTACACCGTGGCGACGACCGATCAGCCGATCAGCATGGAGGCCATCAAGGCGGCGCTGGCGGAGTTCCCATGAGGTATCTGCTGGACATCAACGTGCTCCTGGCGGCCAATTGGCAGCATCATGCCCAGCACGCCCGGACGTTTGCCTGGCTGGCTGGAAAGGAGATTGCGCTCTGCCCCATCGCCGAACTGGGATTCCTGCGGATCAGCAGCAACAAGAAGGCGATCAACGCCCCTATGGAGGAGGCGAGAAACGTGCTGGCGACGTTTATCAGCCAGCGCAAGCCCGTCCGGATTGCCGAAGATCTGCCGGCCCTGGAATCGCTGGCCGAGACTTCCGACCAGGTGACTGACCAGTATCTCGCGGCGCTGGCCGATCGGCATGGATGCAAGCTGGCGACGTTGGATGAAGGAATCCGGCATCGCGCCGTCGAACTGATCGAACCGGCGGAAGGGTAATCCCGACGCAATGAGCGTAGCCCCGCCAACACCCGCACGCGATCCACGCTCTCACTTCGTGGACAACCGCGATGGCATGGTGGCGACGCTAAAGCATTTCCACGCTTGGAAGGAGAAATGACGGTTGCTGGGACATTGCGTTCGTTGGGCAAAGACTTGGTCGAAACACCGGACAACCTGGTGGACATTCTTCGGGACATTCCGACCGTAACGCTGCAAGTATATCATTGTAATACAAAGGTTTCACCCGCTACATTCCGTGGACATTTATGCGGACATTCGAGCGGACACATCCTTGGATTTCCTTCCGCCTGAACTTGCGGGAGGCCAGGCCGCGACTCTGGCTGTCGCTCGGCGAAGCGGCGTCGAAGTGCGAACACATCGCTGGCGTGCCGTTGCGTCCGGCCACGGCGCAGATGTTGCACCGCCTGTTCCTGGCCAAAGGCGCACTGGCGACCACGGCCATCGAGGGAAACACGCTGACGGAGAAGGAGATCCTGGCCCACTTGGAGGGCAAACTGGAATTGCCGCCGTCCAAGGAATACCTCGGGCAGGAAGTGGACAACATCGTCGCCGCCTGCAACGGCATCGGCGAACGGCTTCACCAAGGAGACTCCGCGCTGACGCCGGAACGCATCCGGGAGCATAACCGACAGATTTTGGAGAAGCTGACTTTGGGAGAAGGCGTGGTGGCGGGCGAACTCCGCAGTCATTCCGTGGTGGTCGGCAACGTGTATCGGGGCGCTCCGGCCGAGGACTGCAAATATCTGTTGGGCCGGCTGTGCGAGTGGCTGGGCGGACCCGATTTTCAGGCGGAGCCGGGGTTGGAATTGGTCTATGCCATCCTCAAGGCGATCATGGCGCATCTTTACCTCGCGTGGATTCATCCGTTTGGAGACGGCAACGGCCGCACGACGCGGCTGGTGGAATACCAGATTTTGCTGGCGGCGGGCGTGCCCACGCCGGCAGCGCACTTGTTGAGCAACCACTACAACCAGACCCGCGCCGAGTATTATCGTCAACTGGACCGGGCCAGCAAATCGGGCGGGGCAGTGGCGCCGTTCATCGAATACGCGGTGCGTGGTTTCGTGGACGGCGTAAGGGAACAGCTTCAATTGATCCGTGACCAGCAGTGGGACGTGACGTGGCGGAGCTTTGTGCATGAGCGATTCCGCGACGAGCCAGGCGCAAACGCCAAACGCCAGCGGGACCTGGTGCTGGACTTGAGCCCCGCCTCTGAGGTGGTGCCCGTGGCGAAAGTGCCCGAGCTTTCGGCGCGTCTGGCGCGGTATTACGCCGACAAGTCTGCCAAGACGCTCCAGCGCGATCTGCTCGCAGTCGAGACGATGGACCTGGTCGAACGCACCCCTGCGGGTGTGCGTGCCCACCGTGAAGTGATTCTCGCTTTTCTGCCGTGGCGCAGGACGACGGAAAAACCGAAGCTTGCCACCCCGCCAGCATCGTTACGCCCCATCCCGAAACGATGAACCCGCCCGCAGTAACACCCGCTCCAGACCGCCGTCCCCATTTCGTGGACAACCGCGACGGCAACACGCTGGACGCGGCATTGTGGGCGTATCTGCGGGCGTTGCGCGAAGGGCAACAGCAGTTCGTCTTTGCGGACGTGGCGACGGCTTACTTCAATCTGCCCGGCTTCGATCTGCTGGCGGAGGAGTCCGGCAAGGTCGCCCAACTGCGCCTGCTCCTCGGCGCGGAGCCGCGTCCCGAACCGCAATGGCCGGAGCCGCAGCCGCCCATCCGCGCAGACGAAGTGCCTTCGATCTGCCGGGCGGCGATCGACGAAGCCTAGACCACGCCGGAGGCGCCGCCAACCTTTGGCGCGGCCGGGAGCGCGCGCTCAGGCGGGTTTTTGCTGGAGGTATTCGCGTACCGCCGCGATGAAGCCGCGGAACAGCGGGTGCGAGGCGTTGGGTTTGCTCTGGAATTCCGGGTGGAACTGGCAGGCCACGAAGTACGGGTGGTCTTTCAACTCGATCAGCTCCACCAACTCGCCATTGTGGGACGTGCCGCTGAAAACGAACCCAACCTGCTCGAAGCGCTCCCGGTAGGCGTTGTTGAATTCGTACCGGTGGCGGTGGCGCTCGCGGACAACGAACGCGCCGTACAACCGCGCCACCCTTGAGCCAACCTGGAGCTGCACCTCCTGCGACCCCAACCGCATCGTGCCGCCTTTGGCCTCGATCCCCTTCTGCTCCTCCAGCAAAGCGATCACTGGATGCGGCGAGTTCTTGTCGAACTCGGTCGAGTGCGCGCCTTCGAGACCGAGGACGTGGCGGGCGAACTCGATCGACGCCATCTGCATTCCCAGGCAGAGGCCGAGGTACGGAATCCTGTTCTCGCGGGCGTAACGGACGGCAGCGATCTTGCCTTCGATGCCGCGTTCGCCAAAACCGCCCGGCACCAAGATACCGCCCAGGCCTTTCAGGAGTTTCTCCGCGCCGTCGCGCTCGATTTGCTCGGCTTCGATGCGCTCGACTTCGACCCCGCAATCGTTGGCCACGCCGGCGTGCGTGATCGCCTCATAGACGGACTTGTAAGCGTCCGGCAGGCCGATGTACTTGCCGACCACCCCAATGCGGACGCGGTGTTGCGGGGCAATCAGTTTGCGGATGATGTCCTGCCAGTAGGCCATGCTGGCGGGCGGCTGTTCGATGCGGAGAAGCTGGCAGACCAGGTCGTCCATGCGCTCGCGTTGGAGCATCAACGGCACCTCGTAAATGCTGTGGTCCACGTCCTTCTCCTCGATCACCGCCTCGTACGGGACGTTGCAGAAGAGCGAGATTTTCTGCCGCACGTCTTTGCCGAGCGGACGATCGCAACGGCAGACCAGGAGGTGCGGCGTGATGCCGATTTCGCGCAGCTTGGCGACCGATTGCTGGGTGGGCTTGGTCTTCAGTTCGCCCGCCGCCCGGATGAACGGCACGTAGGTGACGTGGATGAAAATGGCGTTGTTGTAGCCCAGTTCGAGCGTGAACTCGCGGATCGCCTCGAGGAACGGCAGGCCTTCGATGTCGCCGGTGGTGCCGCCGATCTCGGTAATCAGCACGTCGGCTTTCGAGGTGTCGGCCAACAGACGAATGCGGTCCTGGATTTCGTCGGTGATGTGCGGGATGACCTGGACGGTCTTGCCGAGATAGCCGCCCTGGCGCTCGCGTTCGAGCACGTTCAGGTACACGCGACCGCTGGTGAGGTTGTTGAGTTTGGTGAGCTTGACGTTGGTGAACCGCTCGTAATGGCCCAGGTCGAGGTCGGTCTCGGTGCCGTCGTCGAGCACGTACACCTCGCCGTGCTGGAACGGGTTCATGGTGCCGGGATCGACGTTCAGGTACGGGTCGAATTTCTGGAGGCAGACCTTGAGGCCCCGGTTTTCGAGCAGGGTGCCCAGCGAGGCGGCGGTCAAACCCTTGCCCAGCGAACTCACCACCCCGCCCGTGACGAAGATGTATTTCATTGCGCGCTTGAACGGTCTAACTCATTGACGCCCGCAGCCGGGCCTCGACCCGTGCCACGTCCGCCGGCACGTCCACGCCCACGCTTTCGTAGTCCACCCGCACGACCGCGATGGCGATGTCGTTTTCCAGCGCCCGCAACTGCTCCAGCTTCTCCGCCGCTTCGAGCGGCGAAACGGGAAACTGCACCAGTCGCAGCAGCGTCGTGCGGCGGTATCCGTAAATGCCGAGGTGCTTCCCAAAAGGAAACGCCGCCAACTGTTCGCTCACCGAACGACTGGCGGCCTCGCGCAGATACGGAATCGTGCGCCGGGAAAAATATAGGGCGCGGCCCGAGGCGCTGACAACGACTTTCACGACGTTCGGGTTGTCATAGTCGGCGGGGTCGCGCAACGGTGCACTGGCTGTGGCCATTTCGCAGTCCGTCAACGCGCCAGCCACGGCGTCGATCACCGCCGGGTCGATCAACGGTTCGTCTCCTTGGATGTTTACCACCGCGTCGCACGCGCAGCGGGCGGCCACCTCGGCAATCCGATCGGTGCCGCTGGGATGGTCGCTCCGCGTCATCTCCACCCGGCAAAAGGCACGCGCGGCCGAGGCGATACGTTCGTCGTCGGTGGCGACGATGACCTCCGCCAGCGAACGCGCCTGCCGGCAACGCTCGACGACGTGCTGGATCAGCGGCTTGCCGGCGATGGGATGGAGCGGCTTGCCCGGGAAGCGGGTCGAGGCAAAGCGGGCGGGGATGAGGCCGAGCGTTTTCACCGCGCGGAGTGTGGCAAAACGGGGCGAACTTACAAATCCAACTCGCGGATCCGCGGCTGAATGGACTGAAACGGCGCACCAGCGGGCAAGAACGGCGAATTGAATTTGCGACCCGCCGCGGGGCAACCCATTCTTCGCGGGCAAGATGAACACGAATTCCGGAACCGAATACCTTTGCCACGATCATCATCCTTGGGCCGCCGGCGTGGCCGCAGGCTGTGTGGCGTGTCTGTTGGCGCTGTCCGGCTGCGCCACGCACAGCGCCGGCCGAACCGGTCGCGGGCTGCCGAAGTCCGCCTACCCGGTCACGCCGCAGACCAACGTCGTCGAGACCCTTCACGGCGTGCGCGTGGCGGACCCGTATCGGTGGCTCGAAGACGAGAACGCGCCGGCCACGAAGGCGTGGGTCGGGGCGGAGAACCAGGTGACCTTTGCCTACCTGGCCGGGATTCCGGAACGCGAGGCGATCAAGCGCCGGCTCACCCAGCTCTGGAACTACGAGCGCTACGGCGTGCCGGTGAAGCAGGGCGGGCGGTACTTTTTCTCGAAAAACGACGGCTTGCAGAACCAGTCGGTGCTGTACGTCGCCGAATCGCTCGACGCGGCCCCGCGGGTCTTGCTGGACCCGAATGCGCTGTCCAAAGACGGCACGGTGGCGTTGAGCGGCACCGCCATCAGCGACGACGGCCAGCGGTTGGCCTACGGCGTGGCGGTCGCGGGATCGGACTGGCAGGAATGGCGCGTGCGGGACGTGACTACCGCGCAGGACCTGCCCGACGTCATCAAGTGGGTCAAGTTTTCGGGCGCGTCGTGGACGAAGGACGGCCAGGGCTTTTTTTACAGCCGTTACGACGAACCCACGGAGGCGCAACGGCTCACGAAGGTGAACTATTTCCAGAAGCTGTATTTCCACAAACTCGGCACCGCGCAGGCGGACGACGTGCTCGTCTATGAACGTCCCGACCGGAAGGAATGGGGCTTCGGCGGCGGCGTGACCGACGATGGCCGTTACCTGATCGTCTCGGTGAGCCAGGGCACGGACCCGAAGAACCGGGTGTTCTACAAGGACCTGCAGGCGCCGGACGCGAGGGTGGTGGAGTTGCTGAACGACTTCGACGCCTCGTACAACTTCATCGACAACGACGGTCCGGTGTTCTGGTTCCAGACCGACTTGGACGCGCCACGCGGCCGGGTGATCGCCATCGACACGCGGGCACCGGAGCGCCGGAACTGGAAGGAACTGATCCCGCAGGCGGCGGAAACGATTCAAGGCGTCAGCGCGGTGAACCAGCAGTTCTTCGTGAACTACCTCCAGGACGCGCACACGCAGGTGAAGGTGTTCGATCTGGCCGGGCGCTTCGTGCGCGAGATTCCTTTGCCGGGCCTCGGCTCGGCGGGCGGCTTTCACGGGAAACGCACCGACACCGAGACGTTTTACGCGTACACGAGTTTCAGCACGCCGGCGGTCATCTTCCGCTACGACGCCACGACCGCGACCAGCACGGTCTTTCGCCAGCCGAAGGTGGCGTTCAACCCGGACGATTACGAGACCCGGCAGGTGTTTTATGCGAGCAAGGACGGCACGCGCATCCCGATGTTCATTTCGCACAAGAAGGGGCTGAAACCGAATGGCCGCACGCCGACGCTCCTTTACGGTTACGGCGGGTTCAACATCAGCCTTACGCCGAGCTTCTCGGTCGCGAACCTGGTCTGGATGGAGATGGGCGGCGTGTACGCGATGCCCAACCTGCGCGGCGGCGGCGAGTACGGCGAAGACTGGCACCAGGCCGGCACGAAGGCGCGGAAGCAAAACGTCTTCGACGACTTCATTGCCGCGGCCGAATGGCTAGTCGCGAACGGCTACACCTCGCGCGCCAGGCTGGCCATATCCGGCGGCAGCAATGGCGGATTGCTGGTCGGCGCGTGCATGACCCAGCGGCCCGACCTGTTTGGGGCGTGCCTGCCCGCGGTGGGCGTGATGGACATGCTGCGCTTCCACAAGTTCACCATCGGCTGGGCCTGGACCAGCGATTACGGCTCGCCGGACAACGCCGAGGATTTCAGGTCCCTCCTGGCCTATTCGCCGCTGCAAAACCTCAAGCCGGGCACGCGCTACCCGGCCACGTTGATCACCACGGCGGACCACGACGATCGCGTGGTGCCGGCGCACAGCTTCAAGTTTGCGGCGCGCTTGCAGGCGTGTCAGCGCGGGTCGAATCCGGTGTTGATCCGGATCGAGACCAAGGCGGGCCACGGCGCGGGCAAGCCGACGACCAAACTCATCGAAGAAGCGGCCGACAAACTGGGGTTCCTCGTCAAGACGCTGCGCATGCCCGTGGAACTGCCGGAATGACCCGGCTTGGCGATGCCGGGTCGGCACACGCTCAAGCAAGGCGCTGACCAGGTGCGGTTGCGCCCTGCCAACGGACATTGCCGGGAGAGGCCGGAAACGAACCAGCCACGACCCCGGCGTCCCGGTGGTCGTGGCTGAAAGCGAAACCGCGCTTGCGGTTCAGAGTCGCGAGACCAGCAATTCGCGCTGGAAGATCAGTTCCTTGGGCAGGTGCGAATAGAGCTTCAGGAAAAGCTCTTCCTGCATGAGCAACTCCCGCCGCCATTCCTCGAGGTCGATGTTGAGCGCCTCTTCGAGGTGTTCGGCGGTGAAGCCGTCCAGGCCTTCGAGGTCGATATCCTTCGCGCCGGGCACCCAGCCGAGCGGGGTTTCGTTGGCATCGGCCCGACCGTGGCAGCGGTCCACGATCCACTTGAGCACCCGCATGTTTTCGCCGAAGCCGGGCCACAGGAAGTTGCCTTCGGCGTCCTTGCGGAACCAGTTCACGTGGAAGATGCGCGGCGGGAACTTCAGGCGCTTGCGCATCCGCAGCCAGTGCCGGAAGTAACCGCCCATGTTGTAGCCGCAGAACGGCAGCATGGCCATGGGGTCGCGCCGCACCTGGCCCATCCCGCCCACCGCGGCGGCGGTCATTTCCGAACCGAGGGTGGCGCCAATGAACACGCCATGGGTCCAGTTGAACGCCTGGAAGACGAGCGGCATCGTGGTCGCCCGCCGGCCGCCGAAGACGATCGCGCTGATCGGCACGCCGTTCGGGTCGTTGACCTCGGGGGCCAGCGCGGGGTTGTTGGCCATCGGCGCGGTGAAGCGGCTGTTGGGATGCGCCGCTTTTTCCTTCGACGCCGGGGTCCACGGCCGCCCCTGCCAGTCGGTGGCCTGCGCCGGCGGTTCGCCGTCCTTGCCTTCCCACCACACATCCAGGTCCGGCGTCAGGGCGACGTTCGTGTAGATCGTGTCCCGGGCGATGGTTTGCATCGCGTTCGGGTTCGACTTGTAGTTCGTGCCGGGCGCCACGCCGAAGTAGCCCGCTTCGGGGTTGATTGCGTAAAGGCGGCCGTCGGGACCGGGCTTCATCCAGGCGATGTCGTCGCCGAGAGTCCAAACCTTCCAGCCCGCGAACCGTTCCGGCGGGATGAGCATCGCGAAATTGGTCTTGCCGCAGGCGCTGGGGAACGCGGCGGCCACGTAGGTCTTCTCACCGCGGGGCGACTCCACACCGAGGACGAGCATGTGCTCGGCCATCCAGCCTTCCTGGCGACCCAGGTAGGAACCGATCCGCAAGGCCAGACACTTTTTGCCGAGGAGCACATTGCCGCCGTAAGCCGAACCCACCGAGATGATCAGGTTCTCGCGCGGGAAGTGGCAGATGTAGCGCCGCTCGGGGTTGACGTCCAACATGCAGTGCAGCCCGCGGTTGAAGTCATCACTCGTGCCAAGCTGCTGGTAGGCAATCCGCCCCATGCGCGTCATGATGCGCATGTTCAACGCCACGTAGATCGAGTCGCTCAACTCGACGCCGACCTTGGACATCGCCGAACCCGCCGGCCCCATGAGGTACGGGATGACGTACAGCGTGCGGCCCTTCATGCCGCCCCGGGCCAGGCCGTAAAGCCGCTCCTTCATTTCCTTGGGAGGCGCCCAGTTGTTGGTGGGCCCGGCGTCGGTCTCGACATCGGTGCAGATGTACGTGCACTGCTCGACGCGGGCGACGTCGTTCGGGTTCGAGCGGTGGTAAAAGCAGCCGGGGAGCTTTTCCGGGTTCAGCTTCAAGAGCACGCCGTCAGCCACGGCCTGTGCGGTGAGGGCCTGTTTTTCCGCTTCGGATCCATCGCACCAATAAACGCGGTCCGGCTGGCAGAGATCCGCCATTTCCTTGACCCACTGGATGACAGCTTGATTCGTGGTATTACAGCTTCCGAGGTTACTCATGTGCGTCGATTGTCGTGTTTACCGGGGCAGCTCGCAAGCCAACCTCCTCGCTTGCCGCATCGAGGTTTTCGGCCGGCTGGAACGTTCCAGACACTGGATCGCGGCGCCCGGCGAAACTAACGGCTGGGCGCGATGGTGCAAGTCTCTTATCGCCCGCATCGGCCCTTGCGTGGAAGTTTCCGCTTTCCACGCAAGGGCCGCGGCTTACCCTGCAACGCCGTGGCGCATGACCCCGAAAACCCGCTGGACGCACTCTGGCAAGAGTACAGCGCGGTGTTCCGCAACTTCGACGACCTGACCCTGGCGCGTTGGCTGGCCCAGACCCTGGGCCAATTGCAGGGCCGCGGCTGGCGGTTGTCGCATCCGTTGGTGGCCGCTTACCGCCTGGGCGGGCAGGTGGCGCACGACCGACAAGTCTGGCTGCAGCGCCTGGCGACCAGTCCGGCAGCCTACGTCGAGGCGGAGTGCTGCCGCGCGCCGTTGGTGCCGCTGCTCACCCGCGACGTTCTCGAAAGCGGCCTGGTCTGCCTGCACTGCAATGCCACGGCCGTCGCCTTCGAGGACATTCCCGAGGATCTGCACCCGCTGATCCGCAGTTGGGCCGAGGAATATGCGCCGGTGCACGCCGTCGCTCACTGGGACGAGAAACAACAGAAGCGCTCCGGCGATTACGACCAGGCGTTCGAAGACGCCGCGGCGAAGGCGGAAACGCTCCTCGCGTTCGCCGGACACCAGATCCTGCCCAAACTGCTCGAAAGCTACCCGGCCGTGGTCTGGGAAGATCACGACGAGTGTCTGGAAGTGCGGCCGGAAGACGTGAAGCTGTAGCCGGATTGCCGGCTCCCTCAATTAAGGTTTCCCCGCTTTCGCCGGGGATCCCAAAAGCGAACGAGGCTGGCTTGCGCCAGCCTCGTGGTGGTCAATCCCGGTCGTTGCCGGAAAAGCTTAGTAATCCATGCCGCCCATGCCGCCGCCGCCACCACCACCGCCCATCGGAGCCGGGCTTTCCTTCTTCGGAATTTCGGTGATGAGGCATTCCGTGGTCAGGAGCAAACCCGCGATGGACGCGGCGTTCTGGAGCGCGGTGCGGGTGACCTTCTTCGGGTCCACGACGCCGGCCTTGACGAGGTCTTCGAACACGCCGGTGGCGACGTTGTAGCCGTCGTTGGCCTTGCTCTTCTTGACAGTCTCGACGATGACAGAGCCTTCGATGCCGGCGTTGTTGGCCAGCGCGCGCACGGGTTGCTCGATGGCGCGCTTGACGATATCGACGCCGATCTTCTCGTCGTCGTTGCCCGGCACGACTGCGGAGATGGCGTTGAGGCAGCGGATGAGGGCCACGCCGCCGCCCGGCACGATGCCTTCTTCGACGGCCGCGCGGGTCGCGTGCAGGGCGTCCTCGACGCGGGCCTTCTTCTCCTTCATCTCGGTTTCGGTTGCGGCGCCGACGTTGATGACGGCCACGCCACCGGCCAGCTTCGCGAGGCGCTCCTGGAGCTTCTCGCGGTCGTAATCGCTGGTGGTCTCTTCGATCTGACGGCGGATCTGGTTGATCCGGCCCTGGATTTCCGAGGCCTTGCCACCGCCTTCGACGAGGGTGCAGTTCTCCTTGTCCACGACCACGCTCTTGGCCTTGCCGAGGTCGGCAACGTCGATCGTCTCAAGCTTGATGCCGAGGTCCTCGCTGATGAACTTGGCGCCGGTGAGGATGGCGATGTCTTCACACATGGCCTTGCGGCGGTCGCCGAAGCCCGGGGCCTTCACGGCGCAGCAGGTGATGGTCTTGCGGAGGTTGTTGACCACCAAAGTGGCCAGGGCTTCGCCCTCGACTTCCTCGGCAATGATGAGCAACGGCTTGCCCACGCGGGCCACCTTCTCGAGCAACGGCAGGAGGTCCTTCAGGCTGCTGATCTTTTTTTCGAAGATGAGGACATAGACGTCCTCGAGCTTGCACTCCATCGTCTCCGCGTTGGTGACGAAATACGGCGACTGATACCCCTTGTCGAACTGCATGCCCTCGACGACTTCGAGCGTGGTCTCGATGGATTTGGCTTCCTCGACCGTGATGGTGCCGTCCTTGCCGACCTTGTCCATGGCGTCGGCGATGATCTCGCCGATGGTGGTGTCCCAGTTGGCGGAGACGGTCGCGACCTGCTTGATCTCTTCCTTGTCCTTGACCTTCTTGGAGATCTTGTCGAGCTGCGCCACGGCGGCCTCGACGGCCTTGCTGATGCCACGCTGGATGCCGATGGGGTTCGCGCCGGAGGTGACGAACTTCAGGCCGCCGCTGTAGATGGCCTCGGCCAGCACGGTGGCGGTGGTGGTGCCGTCGCCCGCGGCGTCGCTCGTCTTGCTGGCGACTTCGCGGACCATCTGGGCACCCATGTTTTCGTACGGGTCTTCCAGCTCGATTTCCTTCGCCACGGTCACGCCGTCCTTGGTGACGGTAGGGGAGCCGAATTTCTTGTCGAGCACGACGTTGCGGCCTTTGGGACCGAGCGTGGCGGTGACGGCCTTCGACAGTTTGGTCACGCCGCGGAGGATGGCCTGCCGGGCGGCCTCATCGAATACGAGTTGTTTTGCTGCCATAAAGATTCTGTGGAGAGTTTCGGTTGAGGGTTAAGCCTTAGTCGATCACGGCCAGAAGGTCATCCGAGTTCAACAGCTTGTACTCCTTGCCTTCGATCTTGATTTCGGTGCCCCCGTACTTGCTGATGAGCACGCGGTCGCCCACCTTGACCTCGAACGGCACTTTCTTGCCGTCGTCGTCGGTCTTGCCTGTGCCGAGCGCGCGGACGACGCCTTCGGTGGGCTTTTCCTTGGCGGAATCGGGGATGATGATCCCGCCCTTCTTGACTTCCTTCTCTTCGACCGGTTCCACAAGAACGCGGTCGCCGAGCGGTTTTACGTTCAATGCCATAGTCTCTGTTTTCTGTGTTGTTGCTTTGTTTGATGTTCGAATCAAATCCCGCAGCACCCGCGGCGGGCAAACTCGATCACCTGCCGACCAGGCGCGGAGGACACCCGCGGGTGGCCTTCGCGCCTGAGCAGCGAGATTGCTAGCGCTTCTTCTCGTCCACGACTTCGGCGTCGATGATCGGCCCCTCCTCTTGCTTGCTGGCATCCGCGGCGTCTTTCGGCGCGCTGCCGGCGGCGCCCCCTGGGGTCTGCCCCGCCCGGGCCTTCTCGGCCGCGGCTTTGTAGAGCTCGGCCGAGACGGCCTGCCAGGCCTCGTTGAGCTTTTCGCTGGCGGACTTGATTGTGTCCGCGTCGGTGCCTTTGAGGGCCTCTTTCACCGCGGCGACGGCCTGCTCGATCTTTTCCTTGTCGCCTGTGGCCAGCTTGTCGGCGTTGTCCTTCAGCATCTTCTCCGAGCGATAGACCGCGCTGTCGGCCTCGTTGCGGGTTTCGATTTCTTCGCGCTGGCGCTTGTCTTCCTCGGCGTGGGCCTCGGCATCCTTGCGCATCCGCTCGATCTCGTCTTTGGACAGGCCACTGCTCGCGGTGATCGTAATTTTCTGTTCCTTGCCAGTGCCGAGGTCCTTGGCGCTGACGTGCAAAATGCCGTTGGCGTCGATGTCGAAGGTCACTTCGATCTGCGGCACACCGCGCGGGGCCGGCGGAATGTCGGTCAGATGGAACTTGCCGATGGTCTTGTTGTCGCGCGCGAACTGGCGCTCGCCCTGAAGGACGTGGATTTCGACACCCGGCTGGTTGTCCGAAGCCGTCGAGAAAATCTCGGACTTGCGCGTCGGAATCGTGGTGTTGCGTTCGATGAGGCGGGTGAACACGCCGCCGAGCGTCTCGATGCCCAGCGACAGCGGCGTCACGTCCAGCAGCAACACGTCCTTCACCTCGCCCTTGAGGACGCCGCCCTGAATGCCGGCGCCGACGGCGACCACCTCGTCCGGGTTCACGCCTTGGTGCGGCGGTTTGTTGACCAGCGAGTGCGCGGTTTCCACCACCCGCGGCATGCGGGTCATGCCGCCGACCAGCACGAGTTCATCGATCTTTTCCGCGGCGACGTCGGCATCGCGCAGGCAATTGCGCACCGGGCCGATGGTCCGCTCGAACAGGTCGTCGCAGAGTTGTTCCATCTTGGCCCGCGTGAGCTTGGTGCTGATGTGCTTCGGGCCGGAGGCATCCGCCGTGATGAACGGCAGATTGATTTCATAGACCTGCGAACTGGACAGGGCGATCTTGGCCTTCTCGGCCTCTTCCTTGATGCGCTGGAGCGCGTCCGGCTGCTTGCGCAGATCGATGCCTTGATCGCGCTTAAACTCGTCCAGGAGCCCGTCCATGATCCGGTTGTCCCAGTCGTCGCCGCCCAGGTGGGTGTCGCCGTTGGTGGCCTTGACCTCGAACACGCCATCGCCAATTTCGAGCACCGAAATGTCGAACGTGCCGCCGCCCAGGTCATAGACCGCGATTTTCTCGTCCTTCTTTTTGTCGAGGCCGTAGGCCAGCGAAGCGGCGGTGGGCTCGTTGATGATGCGCAGCACTTCGAGGCCGGCGATGCGGCCCGCGTCCTTGGTAGCCTGGCGTTGGGAGTCGTTGAAATAAGCCGGCACGGTGATCACCGCCTGGGTGAGCTTCTCGCCCAACCGCACCTCGGCGTCGGCCTTGAGCTTGCCGATGATCATCGCCGAAACTTCCGGCGGGTTGTAGCGCTTCACCTGGCCGCCTTCCTCCACTTCCACCTGAACGTCGCCATTGGCGGCCTCGACGACCTTGTAGGGCACGCGCTTGATCTCTTCCTGGACCTCCGAGAACTTGCGGCCCATGAAGCGCTTGATGGAATAGACGGTATTGCGGGCGTTGGTGACCGCCTGTCGTTTGGCGGCTTCGCCGACGAGGCGTTCACCGCTCTTGGTGAAGGCGACCACCGAAGGCGTGGTGCGCTTGCCTTCAGAGTTTTCCAAGACCAACGGCTCCCCGCCTTCCATGACGGCCATGCAGGAGTTCGTAGTTCCCAAATCGATGCCAAGTACTTTTGCCATACCAATAAAGTCGATCCAACCCTGAGCAGTAACGGTGCCGGGCCAGCGACGTCGCAATTAACAATCTGGTAAACAACATGTTGACGCTTATCCATGCGAATTACCCGCGGCCGGTGGCCAGTACCAAGTGTGCCATTGAGTCGCTTCTTGGCACTCGGCATCGGACGTTTTGACGCATCTGGGCCATCCCAGGCCGGCCTAAACGTAGCGTTGCAGGCTGACATTTCGGAGTTGGCGAAACGGAGTGGCGAAAAGTGAGCCGGCCCGGAACGGAAGCGGATCAGGCGGAAGACGAGTTCGCGACGTTGATGCCGCGCTCCAGGCAGTAAGTGCCGTTGGTGACGTACTTGTCGGCCCAATGCCGGATACGCGCGCGTTCCTCGGGTGTGAGTGGTCGCACCGCCTCCGCCGGCGAGCCGAGCACCAGCGAGCCGGCCGGCACTTCCTGGCGCTGCGTCACCAAGGCGTTTGCGCCCACGATGCACTGCGGCCCGATCACGGCGCCGTCAAGGATCGTCGCGCCCATGCCGACCAGCACTTCATCGCCAACAGTGCAGGCATGGACAATGGCGGAATGCCCGATCGTGACCCAATTGCCCACCCGGCACGGGAACGCGTCCGCCACGTGAAGCACCGCGTTGTCCTGGACGTTCGTGTGGTGGCCCACCACGATGCGATTGATGTCGCCGCGCAAAACCGCGTGGTACCAAACGCTTGACCGTTCGCCAATTTCGACATCGCCCACCACCACCGCAGTGCGGGCCACATAGACTCCCTGGCTGAGGCGGGGTCGCTGGCCCAGAAACCGGTCCAGTTGTTGGCGCAGCGCATCCATGTCCAGGCGCGGGTACAGCACTGGCGGCCGGCACCTCAAAGCAGGCGTTGCTGCCGGTCTTCCTGAGCCATGATTTCCGAGAGGCTTTGCACCCGCTGCTGGCGCCGCTCGAGGATAAGCTTTTCGAGGTGAGAATCGTAAGGCACGGGGTAATTGCCATCGTAGCAGGCCATGCAAAACGAACTCGCCGGCAGCCCGGTCGCCCTCACCATGCCGTCCTTGGACAGGTACGCCAGCGAGTCGGCCTGCAAATACTTGCAGATCTCGTCCACGCTGTGGGTGGCGGCCATGAGCTTGCTCCGATCCGGAAAGTCGATGCCGTACACGCACGGGTTCATGTGCGGCGGACAACTGATCCGGACGTGCACCTCTTTGGCCCCGGCCAGCTTGAGGTTCGTCACGCGCTGCCGGCTGGTGGTGCCGCGCACGATCGAATCGTCCACGATGATCACCCGGCGGCCTTTCACCAACTCTTGGATGAGGTTCAGCTTCACGCGCACGTCGAAGTCGCGAATAAGCTGCGTCGGCTGGAGGAAACTGCGCCCGACGTAATGGTTGCGGACGAAGGCCATCTCGAACGGGATGCCCGACTCAAGCGAGTAACCCAGCGCCGCGCAATTGCCGCTGTCCGGCACCGGGATCACCAAATCCGCGGCTTGCGGGTGCTCGCGCGCCAGTTGCCGGCCCATCTCCACCCGCACCCGATACACGTTCCGGTCGGCGATCGTGCTGTCCGGCCGGGCAAAATAGACGTACTCGAAGATGCAGAAGGCGCGGCGGGTGGATTCCGGAAAGACGCGCACGCTCTTCAGGCCCTGTTCGTTGATGATGACGGCCTCGCCGGGCTCCAGGTCGCGCACGTGCTCAGCGCGGATCAGATCGAACGCGCACGTCTCGCTGGCCAGCACCCAGGCGTCGCCCAATCGCCCCAGCGACAGCGGGCGAAAGCCGAACGGATCGCGCACGCCGATCAACTCGTGTTCGGTCAGAATCACCAGCGAGTACGCGCCTTCCACGCGGCGCAGCGTTTGCTGAAGCACACTTTCGCTGCCACCCGGGCCGGTGCGGGCCATGAGGTGGAGGATGATTTCGCTGTCCACCGTGGTCTGAAAAATCGACCCCATCCCCTCGAGTTCCTCGCGCAGTTGCGCCGCGTTGGTGAGGTTGCCGTTGTGGGCGATGGCGATCTGGCCGCGGGCGCAATCCACCGTCAACGGTTGGGCGTTGCGCAGATGCGACTGGCCGGTGGTGGAATACCGCGTGTGCCCGACCGCCACGTGGCCGGTCATTTCGTGCAGCATCTGGCCGCTGAATACTTGGGACACCAGTCCCATGCCACGGTGGGCACACATCTGCCGGCCGTTCGAGGTGACAATGCCCGCGCTTTCCTGGCCGCGATGTTGGAGGGCGTAAAGGCCGCAATAAGTCAGCTCCGCGGCATTGGGATGGCCGTAGATGCCGAAAACGCCGCAATAATGCTTGGGAAAAGCCCGCTCCGACGCGGCACCAGAGTCGGGGGTGGCGGAAGGCTCAGCACGTCGCACGCCCGGATTCCAATGTGCCTCGCCCCAGCCGGCAAGCATCATCTGGTGGCACGTCCAGGCCGGCGCCGTAACCGGGAGCAGGTTTCTGGGTCAGGGCAAGTCCCGTGCTTACTCCGCCGGCGGCAGCGGTTGGCCGGCCGCCCAGAGAATCGCATTCAGCAGCAGCCGGCGAAATTGAGGATCGGCGAAATCGTCCGGGTGTCCGAGCGAGGTGTAGAAAATGCGCGCCTGTTTCGGGCCAAACGCGCGGGTCCAGGCCACCGGTTCGGCCGGCTCGCCGGCGATCGCTCCGAACAACAGCGGCTTGGCATCGGCCTTCAGCGGCCCGCAACGGTACAGGCTGCCGTGACCGACGAACTGTTCCAGCTTCACACCCGTCAAAATCGAATCCTCGGCTGAACCCGGCGCGGCGACGATTTTGGCCACTGGCCCGGCGCCGTAATGGCCGTGATAATTGCCGCCAAGCACTTCCGGATCGAACTCCGGCCATTCCGCCAGCGTGGCCGGCCGGTTTCGGCGGTCGCCCGCGCCCAGCGCAAAGGCATGACAGGCCGTGCGGATGCCGACCAGCGGCCTGCCCGCCGCCAGGTAGGCCCGCACCGCGTCCAGTTCCTTGCGCGGCGGCGAGCGGCGGCGCACGCTCAGCACCAGCACGTCGGCGCCTCGCAGCGCTTCAACCAGGCCGGGGAAATCGTTCTTCGCGGTCTTGTCCTCCTGGACGACCGTCACGTTCAGGCCGCGCCAGCCCAATTCCTTTTTGGCGAAGGCCGGCAGGGTTTCCCAAGTGTGGTACTCGTCCTCGCCGATCATCATCACCACGCTGGGCCGGCGGTCGGCCTGGAAGTGGAACGGCTCGCCGCCCACCAAATCCGCGCTGGTAATCGACGGGCACCAGTATTTCTCGATGTGCTCGACCACCAGGTCGGTCCCGGCGAAATGGCTCACGTACGGCCGGCGGCGCGAGTTGTACATCGTGTCCGTGAGGTCGCGCATCAGCACGACGTGCTTGCCGAGGCCCACCATCGCGCGGATGGAAAACGGCCGGCCCAGCACGCACATGTTCGCGTGCACCCCCATGACGATGACGTTCTCGATGCCGGCTTGCTGGAGCACGTTGTACACCTCCGCGCCGTTGTCGCTGATGACATCGGCTGGCGCGATCTCGAGCGTGGCAATCTCGCTCCGCCACGGCATGCCTTGGGCGCATTGGGGTTGGTCGTCGCAACCGCCGTCCGAATCGTCGATCGGCAGCGGCGGCTCCTTCGCCTGGTTGAGCGACTTCCACTGGTTGACGCTGGTCGGCGCGGTGGCCTGCGGGGCTTGCTCGGCGCGCTTTCGTTGCGGGTAATCCGCGTAGTTTTTCATCGTCTCGCTCGGCGCGTGGACGATCAGCACGCCGCGCGTGCGCGCGGCCTTGAGCACCTCGTTCATCCGCGGCGCCATTTCGGCCACGCGTTCGGTCGCACCTTTGCACCAATGGCGGTCCCACATGTCGCAGACGACGATCGCGGTCTGCTTCGGGGCCCAGCGCAGGTCCTTTTCAACGACCGACCATTGGCCGGTCTGCCCGGCGGATTCGACCCGGCTGCGGCCATGGAGTACCAGGTCTCCGCCGGGCACGGCCAACCCGGTGAGAAGTCCCGGCGCCACCAGCCACAACAACAGACCCGCCAGCATCAAGCCCGGCAACCGCCGCGAGGTGAACTTGGGATGTGACATGGCGTCATTGACTCTCCGCGGCACGGCGATGGCCAGCTTGAATTGCAGCGGCCGGGCTTCGCCTGGTTCCTCGCGTTGTCCGGTTGCGGCTGACGACCAGGCGACTTTGTTGAGCGTCCGCGCATTTCGCTTTGCCCGCGCGGGCCGGCATTCGCATCATCGCCCCATGCCCGATTCCCAACCGCCGGCGAGCACCGGCCTGCCGATGACCAGCCGCTGGGATCCCGCGCAATTGAAGCGGGACACCGAGACGCTGCTCGCCTTGGAGCAACAGCCGCTGGCGACGCGTCTGCGCGGCTACTTCAAACTCACCGGCCCGGCCTGGATGCAAAGCGCCATGACCCTCGGCGCCGGCAGTGCCGCCGCGTCCGTGGTCGCGCGGGCGCGTTTTACGGCTACCAACTGCTCTGGGTCCAGCCGGTCGCGATGTTGCTGGGCGTTTTCATGATGGCGGCGCTGGCCAACATCACCCTGACCAAAGGCGAGCGGGCTTACGCGATCATGGCGCGCGAACTGCATCCGTCGGTAGCGCTTTTGTGGGCGGTGGCCACCCTGGTTTCGACCATCATCTGGCACTTTGGCCAATACGCCTTGCTGGGTGGCGCGGCGTGGGACCTGGCAAACGTGGCTGGCGTGCAGAACCCGGTCGATCCCGCCACCGGCGAAGCGGCGTCGCGCACGCTCGAAACGCTGGTGCGATTCGCAGGCGGGTTCCTGATCCTTGGCGTCAACATCGCCCTGACCTGGAGTTACGGCTCCAAACCGGCGGGCATCCGGTTTTACGAAACGTTCCTGCGCTGGATGATCCGGCTGGTCATGCTGGCCTTCCTGATCGTCGTGGTCGTCCAAGCCACCAAGGGGCGACTCGATTTCGGTGCCATGCTAAAAGGCCTTTTCACCTTCACGGTGCCGGACCAACCGGGCGCCGCCACCACGATCCTCGGCGCCATCGGCGCGGCCGTGGGCATCAACATGACTTTCCTCTATCCGTACTCGATCCTCGCCAAAGGCTGGGGGCCGCACCACAAGGGCCTCGCGCGTTTCGACTTGGGCATGTCGTTGTTTGTGCCTTATGTGATTCTGACCTCGCTCATCATCCTCGGCCTGGCGGCAACGGTGCATCACCCGCCGTTCGGCACGACGCTCGGGCCGGCCGTCACGACCGAGAACTTCAGGTTCATCGCCGGAGTTGCCTCCTAAAGTCAGAAATTACTATAATGCTGACACTTATGAGTCAGAGCTTGTTGTATCATGCATTTGGAGTCCGGGAAGGCTACCGATATCTTCGTACCTCTTACGA
>JAKANS010000260.1 GCA_021823625.1 bacterium
ACCGCTCTGGCTTTCCCGGTTCACATGCGCCACCGCCAGCACCTGACGCCGCCCTTCCCCGTCAATCCCCAACGCAATCAGGATCGCCCGGCTCACAATCACTCCCCCTTCGCGCACCCGCTCCGACCGCGCATCCAGGATCACATACGGAAAGGCCTCGCTCAGCGGCCGCCGGCTGAACTCTTCGAGCTGCGCATCCAGCCGGGCCGTAATCGCGCTGATACTCGACGCGCTGAATTCATGTCCACACAACTCCTCCGTGATCGCCGCCACCTTGCGCGTCGAAACGCCTTGCACAGACATCTGCGCCAGCGCCGCCACCAACGCCTTCTCGCTCCGCCGATACTGCTCAAAGACCTGCGTGCTGAAATGCCCCGCCCGGTCCTGCGGCACCCGCAACCCCACCGTCCCCACCCGCGTAATCAACCGCCGCCGGTAATACCCGCTCCGATACCCCAGCCGTTGCTCGCTGCGCTCGTGCTTGCCGGCCGGCAAGCACTCCGCCATCTCCAACTCCAGGATCGTCTGCCCCGCCTCCTGAACCACCGGCCGCAGGAAATCGGGTTGCGTCGTCAAAATGGACTTCATCTCGGCCACGTCCAGGGTTCCGGGCTTGCCGTCGTTCTGCTTCGCCTTTCGGGTCATGGTTCGGCCTTTCGTTTAACTGGGTTCTCTACACACCCCAGTGGCTACCATGACCCACCTCTATTTGCAGAAACTTCCGCACACTACCCGCGCGAGCGTCCGGCACGGGGACAGGACGTGGGTGACACGAAGGGGACAAGACATGGGTGACATGTGGAGCGGACTGAGACGCAGCCAGCGTGCGGGGCGCAGGCCACCCGCATCGTGCGCGTGCAAATGGCCGATGAGTTGTCGTCCCAGAAACACCTCCCACTGATGCGCTCCCACCCCCTTCAATCCGACCGATTGCCCGACAAAGGCCCGGCCGACAAAGCGCAGCCGGCCGCGCCATTTGATATGCCCGCGGTTGCGTACCCGCCGCACCTCCCAGCGACGGGGGGTATTTCAGAGGCGCCAACGCTGCGAGATAGGCGCGGCGGCTCTTCCGATAGACTTGCGCGGGCGTCTTTGGGCCCCGCGCTTCGTGCGGGCGCTGCTCGTTGTAATGGGCCAGCCAGCGCGTCGAGCGCTGCTGCATCGCCGCCCGATGCACGGCTCCCGCCGCCACCACCTCGCGTTGGTAACAGCCGTGAAATTGTTCGTACCCCGCGTTGTCGCCCGGACGGGCCCGCCGGGTGAACTCGACCCGGATGCCCAGCCGCAGCCACCAGACCGAGAGGCGCGACAGCCCCAGCGCGCCGTTGCCGCCAAACGGCGAACCATTGTCCACGCGAATCGCGTCGGGCAACCCCCGCTGGCCAAAGAGCCGCCGCATCGCGCGGCGCACGGGCCGACCGCCCTGGTTGGGCAACAGACGCAGACACAGTCCGTAACGGCTGAACAGATCGCGCCCGGTCAGCGGGTCTTGGCGCCCGCCGTCGGCCGTGCGAAACCAGCCTTTGAAATCCACCGTCCAGACCTGATTGGGTCGCGGCGGCGGCATCAGGCCTGGATGCGGCACCGTCGGACCCCGCCGCGCGCGGCGCGACCGTGGGCGCACCCAGCCCGAGCGTTTGAGCCAGCGCTGGATCGTGCGGACACAGGGCAACCGCTTCGACCAAGCGCTGGCGCACCTTGAGCAACGAAACTGTTTTCCACGGCATGACCGCAGAAACGCCGCAGAGATACACCCCACATGTCACCCATGTCTTGTCTCCCCCGTGTTACCCATGTCCTGTCCCCGTGCCGCCCGTGTGCCGCTTTCTGCGGCCCGCCGAAAGCAGTCGGTGCCGCACGGATGTCGGGGTGCCTGCTTTCTTTGTGCGGCGGCGGCGCGGGCGCGGGCCGGCTCTGGGACTTCGCCTGGACCGCGCCTGGGTGTACGCGTGAAGCCAGCCGTCCAACCGCCGGTGCCAAGGCTGACGAGCCACTGCCTCCGCGCGCGTCGGTTCAAGGCGACGCCGCAGACGACTGCGCGGTGTTCTGCCTCAGTCCCGGTGGTGGTTTGACGTGGCGGCCCGGGCGGGCGGCTGGTATAGCAACCGGTGTGCACGCATGAACCCGGCTTGTCCCCAAACCGGCGCGGCGAGGCAAGCCGGGAACGCCCGGACCTGACATGACTGCCTTGCCGCCCGCCATCGCCGAACTGATCGCCGCGCTCGGCCAGTTGCCGGGCGTCGGCCCGCGCACGGCCGAGCGGTTGGCGCTGCACCTCGTCCAGACGAATGCCGACGAGGTCCGCCAGCTCGCGCAGGCGTTGGTGAGCGCCCGCGAGCGCGTGAGCCTGTGCTCGACTTGCGGCGCGCTCACCGAGACCCAGCCTTGCCCGCTTTGCGCGGACGCCCGTCGCAACGCGGCGCTGGTGTGCGTGGTCGAGCGGCCGGTGGACATTTTGCTGGTGGAAAAGGCGGGCAGCTATCGCGGCCGTTACCATGTGCTCGGCGGCAAATTGTCGCCGTTGAACGGCGTCGAGCCGGAGGATCTGCGGATCAGCGAACTCGAAGCGCGCCTCGGCCGGGAGCCGATCCAGGAAATTATTCTGGCCCTGCCCACCGACGTGGAAGGCGACGCCACCAGCCACTATCTCGCCCAGCGTCTCGCTCCGCGCGGGGTGAAAGTCACGCGCATCGCCCACGGCCTCCCGGCCGGGAGCGGGCTCGAATTCGCCGACGAACTGACCTTGAGCCGCGCTCTCGAAGGCCGGCAGGCCTTGCGCTGAAGCTGCCGCGAGACCCGAAACCCGACGACCGAAATCCGAAACCCGAGACTCGCAACCCGATTCCCCCAGCCCCGCCTTATTCCCATGCCCACACCCCAAGCCGTCATCTTCGATCTTGGCAAAGTGCTGCTCGACTTCGATTACACCCGCGCCATTCAGCGACTCCTGCCCCGGTGCCGGGTATCCTTGGACGAATTGCGCCAGGTGCTCATGCAGGACAGCGTGTTGATCGCGTACGAAACCGGGCTGGTCAGCACGGCGGAATTCTTTCAGCGCCTCAGCGCCGCCACGGGGTACCAGGACGGCTTCGAGGATTTCAGTGCAGGCTTCGGCGACATCTTCACGCCGATCGAACCCATGATCGCGCTGCACGCCGAACTGCGCGCCCGCGCGGTGCCCACCTACATTTTCTCGAACACCAACGAGCTGGCGGTGCGGTTCATCCGCGCCCGGTTTGCGTTCTTCGCGAACTTCGACGGCTACGTGCTCTCCTATGAGCAGCGCACGATGAAACCCGCTCCGGGCATGTACGAAGTTGCCGAGCGATTGAGCGGCTTGCACGGCCCCGACTTGTTCTACCTGGACGATCGGCCCGAAAACGTGGAAGCCGGCTGGCAGCGCGGCTGGCAGGGCGTGATTCACACCGACCCCGCGCAATCGCGCGCCGCGCTGGACCGGACCGGGATTTTTGCGTGCGCCGCCCGGTGAGCCGAACGGGCCTCAGTGGAGCGCCGTCTTCAACGCCGCGGCCAACTGCTCGTATTGGGGCAAGTAATTGTAGAGTTGGGCCGAGACGCGCAGCAACCGCTTGGGAGTTGCGGGCCAGGGAATGACCGGCACTTCGATGCCGTGCCGGTCCAGCAATTCGTCCTGCAGCGGGTCGAGGTACAGCGGCGACTTCGAGGGTAAAGCGCTGGCGGCGTCGGGAATTGGCAAGGCGGCCAGCGAACCGATCAGAGTGTCCGGGCTGGGCGCAGCGATCGCCAAGGCCCGGCACAAAATGCGGTGGGCCTCGCGGGCAAGCTCGCGGTTGCGCCGCATCACCTCCGGCCAGCCGCCCGGCCGCAGCCCGCCGACGAATTCGATCGCCTTGGGCACGGCGCGAAACGGCGAAGGGTCGTCCGTGCCGGTCCAGCCAAACTCGATTTGGAATCGCGAGCGGTCGGTCCGCGGCGAATTCGCGCCGTGACTGATCGTGAGCGGGCGGATCGCCCGTTGAAGATCGCGACGCACGTGGAGGAACGCCGCGCCTTTCGGTGCGCAAAGCCACTTGTGGCAATTGCCGGTGTAATACGCGGCGCCGAGCGCGTCCAAGCGCAGCGGCACCATGCCGGGGGCGTGCGCGCCGTCCACGAGCGTTTCGACACCGCGCGCGGCGAGTTCGCGGACGAGTCGTTCGATCGGCAGGACCAGGCCCGTCTGGCTGGTGACGTGGTCCAACAACGCGAGGCGCGTTCTCGGGGTCACGCGGCTCAACAAAACTTGAACCACCGCCTCCGCGCTCGCGAGCGGGAACGGCACTTCGGCCACGACGACTTTCGCCCGGCTCCGTTCCGCCACGAATTGCAGCGCGTTCCGGCAGGCGTTGTACTCCTGGTTCGTGGCCAGCAATTCGTCGCCCGCCTTGAACCGCAGCGAGCGCAAGACCGTGTTCACTCCGCTCGTGGCGTTTGGCACGAAAGCGAGGTCTTCCGCCTTGGCCCCGACAAAGGCGGCGAGCGCCGCCCGCGCCTCGTCGAGCAATCCTTCGAGATTCCGCACAAAAAAGCGGATCGGCTGGCGCTCCAGGCGGTCGCGCAACTCGCTTTGGAACGCGAGCACCGCGTGCGGGCAACTGCCGAACGAGCCGTGATTGAGGAAGGTGACCTGCGGCTCGAGCGGCCAGACGGCAGGATCGGCGGCGGGTCCGCGAACATTCCGGCGGCCGTTCATGGCTACCACGGGTGAGAGGACGCATTCACGGCTTGGTAATTGGCATCGAGTACAGGCTGAAGAAGAAGCAGCGCGGCGAGACGGCGCGCGGTGTGGGTGACTTCGCGGGCTTCGTCGGTCGTGAGCGGACGGCCCAGCAACTCGTGCTCGCGGTAGCTCAACCACTTTTTCAGGACTTGAAGCCGCCAAGGGTGAAGTCCCAGACTTTCTCCGGCACGTTGCGCCAATAGGCCGAGTCGTTGAGGTAAACGTCGTGGGTGGATTTGCCCAGCAGGTCGTACAGGGGTTTCGCCGGTTCTTCCTCCGGCCGATAGCCGCGGGTGAGCAACTTGCCCTTGCCGGGCATCGTCACGCCTTCCTTCCCCGCGTGGCCCCAACCGGCGGTGACGCGAAAATCCATCTCGCCCGTGAAATGGAGATCCGCGATGCCCTTCAACTCGGGGCGGACTGGGCCGGCGGTGACGCCTGGTATCGGGGCTTCCGTGTCGAGCAACGCTGCGGCCTGCCGCCGTAACTCTGCAATGGGATAAAGACCGGCTGCCGGAGCTAGCAACTCACGCATGGTGGGCACCGGATGCTCGCGCTCGCGCCGCAGATGCAAACCCAGGGGCGAAGCCGTCTCGACACCCAACGCATCAAGCCTTCGAATCGTCTCAAGCATCAACCGCACGTCACGTTGCAGCCCAGAGCATTTCAACAAAAGCTGTAGCCACAATGGGCAAACCAATTCATCGCGTCCCGGGCAGTGACCGCTTGCCGAGCTCGGCCAAGGGCGAGGAGGAGTTGGGCTTGGGTTCGGGCCCCGGCCCGGC
>JAKANS010000089.1 GCA_021823625.1 bacterium
TGTTTGGGGGTGCGTCGACCCAGCGCCATAATGAAGTTCCTCGTTGGACGCTCTCCCCTTTTAAATGTTCACTCCCCCGGGCGACTTTTTTGACGGGCTGTTAGGTTGCGGATGGCTGCAGTCGCAGCTCCTAAGTGAGCCAGCGTGTACTCCTGCTCGGCTAGGACATGGCCCGCCGAGGCCCCGGTGATGCATTCACCTGTCAATTGGCGCCACAAGGATCCGGTTGTGGAATCTCGAAGCACGAGGTTTGCCTCGTTGAGGTAGCCCGAGTCGTAAAACTTCCAGCAATCCAGCGCTTCGGTGGACGTGTAAACCGCTGGGGAGTAGGTCATCCCGCAGTACGTTATCAGAAAGTGCTGTCCGCCTATCGTGTCTCTCGCTATCTCCAGCGCGTCCAACCAGCGTAGTGGATAAGCTTTTGTCTCTCCTCGATTTGTCACGAGCGCAACGAGAGTGTCATCGGACACATCGGAGTCGAGATGAGCTGGCACATCGAACGATGGAGTCGCCCCTGCAGACCTAGGCCGGAGTGAGGGGTAAAGTCGTACCGACTCGCGTCCTTGCCGCTCAATCAGTTTTGGCTTAGGAAAAGGTGGAGGGTGGTGACGGACCACGTGCCAAATGCAGAGGGCTCCCGCGGCGGCTAGCCCGGCCGCAACCACCAGTGCCATAAAGCGCTGTCTTGGAGACCGGAAACCGCGGGCCAGAAGACGAGTCCAGACTCGCCTGCTGCTGGCGACTCGCCGACCAGGCCACACCGGCTCGTGCATTTCAGACTTTTCGTTTTGCACGGCCTATTTGCTTGCACGCCATAGCCAGCAGAGTGTGGATCCCACACAACAAATGATAACCGCCACCGCGGCCAGCAGATCACTCGCTGCGGGAGCCATTCCAAACCATGACAAGCTATTGCCAAAGCAACGGCACGGAATGCGTGGATCAATGAAACCGAGGCTAATCCGATAAGCCAGCAGACCGACGCTAGCGGCTGTGCACACACGAAGTCTTCGTTTCAAGTCGGAGCCAAATAGCAAATAAGCGCCACCCAAAGCCTCGGCTTGACAGACGAACGCGAAAAGCCACGCGTTTTGAATTCGTAAGACAGGATCGCGGTCCAGCAAAAACGGTTCACGCACTGCCAATGCTATTGCTTTGCTGACACCAGCCAGCAACCACATTGCAGCCACAGCGTAAAGAAACCCCTTTACCGACCTACTCCACACATACGAAGTGCATCCCCGATCGGATCGACGCAACGGGCACATAAGCTATTCCGAATTTAGTATTTCAAGACATGCCCAAAAGACAAATCCAAGACGACTCCCTCTACTCCTCTGAGGGATGCAGGCCGGCTCTTTCGCGTAGCGGAGGCGAGACCCTCGTAGCGAGCCAGCCACCGGGCACCTGACCCTGGACGAGCGCCCACGTATCGCCAACACCACCTTTGCGCCATTGGGCCTTGGCTTGCGAGATCGCCTAATAGTGCCATGTATGACCTGCGAACTGTCCGCTACCCGGTATGGCACCCCTAGAGGTCACGTCTGGCGTACTTGCTAGAAAACACCCATCTCGAAATGGAAGCCGTAGAGTGCGCTTCCCCGCGCGCGGCGGGTGGCAGTACGAAAGATCTACGACCCGCACTGTCTAAGGCAATTGTTGGCCGGTTGCGCCTGCGACATTTCGGCCGTGTAGCCATTAAATGTATGGTAATCCCACCAAGTGCACACTGTGGTAAATGGTTCACTATAGTTGTACTCGGTTCCGCCGACACACGTTAGGTACATGCCGCCTGTCGTATTCACCAAACAGTAAGGATGACCCTGCGGGCACGTATGCCAGCCCAACATGACACATGGTCCAGCATAGGTAATGTTGTACCAGTATGCCAAGGCGGCACAAGAGCTGGCCAGCGCCACGAGGCTAGCCAGCAGTTTAGGTAGTAACTTTTTCATTGCGGTGATGCGGTGTTTCGATTTGCGTTGATGTTTTCCCTTCTGGTCTTGAGCGCCACCCAAGTGAGCGCTATAGCCATACCCAAAGCCAAGGCAGATAGGAGGATGGGTTTTGTGTAGCTTCTCCGAGCAGCACGCATGGCTTCGTCTGGAGTCAACACGCGCCTAAACTGGTTCGTTCTTCCCGGAATCGAGGCGTACTGGACGCTATTCGAAAAGTACGAGTAAGTTGATCGAGCGACCTCGGGCATCTTCATCGGGTCGAACATCGTGTCGTCCATTTCTGTTTCGCCGGGAACCACGTCGAAAATGCGGATGGTCGCTACATGTTGGATGTCCGCTCCCATTCGTTTGTATTGTTCTATAGTCGTCGGGAACGGTTCCGGGATGGCCGGCCCGCTGTAGGCAAGTATAACTTTGCTTTCGAGTGTTCCGGTTTGCAGGTTCGTCAGCAGGATTTCGAAGTGTCCCGGCGCACCTTCGGTAAGCTGCCCCACGACCTCAACGCTTGTTTCCATGGGGGTACGTTCGTTGCGCACGAGTCGCGCGGAAAACGCTTCGCCTGTCCACTTCGCTCGGTTGAAGTCGATTTCGGGAAGGCCCAGCCGCAGGATCAGGCGGGCGTCCAATTGCGCTGTGAACCCCATGTAGCACAGTGGGTTGTCTGTTTTGCCGCGATTGAGGTCGCTGCTATAGACTGTAAGGATACCCCGGGCCGCGTCCCAATACAGCGTGCCTAGTTGACCTCTGAAGAGGTTGCGGCTGTCCGCGGGCGAGGGGCGATCGGAGCCCAGGTTTTGGGCCCAGGCAACTGATTCGCTCTTCCACCGCCCCCTTATAAACATCGGCGGCGGATTACCGATTGCCATGTCGCCATGCAGGTCTCGCCGATACACGTAATGCCCCAACGGCGGGGGGGTCTGCAGTAGTGCACGGATCGCAACCGCTTTTTCCTCGGGGGTGCCTGCAAAAGCCAAGAGGAGACTCAAGGGTACCAAGAAAAGATGCCACAGCGCCGCCTTTAGGATCGCCGGTGGGCGGCGGGAGTGCAGGTGCTGCGTGAAATGCCCCTCGCTCCTTCGGGTTTCGCTGGCAACGCGGCCGTCCCGCGTCACCTTGTCGATGACGATGATGTCTCTCATGATAACATTGGCGAGCATCGCGGATGCAGGCATCGCGAGCAATACTCAGGAAATGCGTGGGTAGCTGGCATGTTGTCCGGCAGGGGGCTTGCTGCCGCTGGCCGACAGGTCGTCGTCGCCAACGCGATGTGCCAATTGTCCACCCTCCAGTCGTCGTTTCGGGAAGCGCCGGCAATCTCCAAGGTTTTGAGACATGGCGGAGAGCTTGGGTTCTTGGGATCCATCAACTCCTTGCCGCAGAGCACGTCCTCCTGAATTGCCGCCGCTGATTCCAACGGGAAGGTGTTGATCTTCCCGTTGAACTGAAAGTGACTGAGGTCTCGCGCGTGCCTTGCCCGACGAACATTGAGGGCATCGGGCCGCGACTTGGCGGCTGGGTCGTTAGCCGCCGCGCAGCTTTCCCCGATCCCCGTCTGATTGTCGAAACGTGCCATCTTCCACTTCCCGTCTGTCCAACGGTGGACTGGGTGGACTGGGTGGACTTTCTTGGAAACCTCGTCACGCGTCAACCATTTTTTTGAGAATTTTTTTCGTGAGTGGCGGTCGCTGCAATCGAGCGATGTCCCCCCTCAGTCGATGGCCGGTTGAGCGGGGGCAACCCCGGCGGGGTTGCCGCTCGGCTGGGCAATCGCGGTGCCGGGGCAGCGGCACCCTGCCGGGTCGGGTGCGGGGTGCGGTCATCGCGGCTTGGGTTCGGCTCGCGGGGACGCTCGCCCTACCGTTGTGGGCTTTGTGCGGCTCGACGGCGTCTTGCCCCGCCGCCAACGGCCCCGGAGTCGCGGAGACGCAGCGATCCAATGAGGAACTCAGGAACTGGGGTCGGAGGTTTCCGGCTTTCCTGCGTTCCTCATTCAATCTCCGAGCCCCTGTGCCGCCGTGGCTGGGAAGTCAGGGCTCGACGCTGTTGCCCCACCCGGCCTGCCTTCGATCATCCTTGCTGGAAGTATGCTGGAACCATGCTGACCGCAGGCAGGGGCCGTTCGCCGCGGGCCTCCCCAATCCACCGCGATGATTTCGGTGTGGAAGTCAGGGCTCCGCGGTAGCGTCGCCCCATCTGGACGCATGATGCGCTTTTTCGAGAAGCAAAGGTGGTGCCGACGTGAGTCGGCGCCACCTTTGGGAAGTCAGCGCGGACTTGCGTTGGCGGCGACGGGAAGGATCGATACCGCCGTCTCCGGTCCCCACTCCCAGCAGTCCCAGTAATTGCGGTTTACCGGCTCTGCCGACTTCGGATTTCAGGACAAGGCAGCCCGCCTGGCTGACCGCCTTGACGCGTGCGCATCGACGGTGCGCGCGGCCCAGTGCGTTTCCGGGAGCGACGTTGCCTTGCTGGCCGTATGGCGGCAAATTCGCTTGCGACATGCTGAAGCGAAACCTCCTTTGCCTCGCGCTACTGGCCGCCTGGGCGGCACCCGCGTTCCACCTCCGCGCCGCCACGGCCGACGATCCATTTGCCCGCTGGAAAAAAGAGATCGCCGCCTTCGAGTCGGCCGACGCCAAACAACCACCGGCCAAGGGGGCCATTCTCTTCATCGGCAGTTCGAGCATCCGGCTCTGGAAGACGCTGGCCCAGGATTTCCCGCAACACCGTGTAATCAACCGTGGCTTCGGCGGCTCGCAAATCGTGGATTCCACGCACTTCGCGGACCGGATCGTTTTCCCCTGCGCCCCACGCCAGATCGTAATGTCTGCCGGCGCCAACGACATCCACGCCGGCAAATCTCCCGAGCAGGTTGCGTCCGATTTCCTGGCCTTCGCGGCCAAAGTCCACTCCCGTCTGCCCGAGGTGCCGATCGCGTTCATCTCGATGGCCGGCAATCCGGCGCGCTGGAAAGAAATCGAGCAAGTCCGCGCCGCCAACGCCTTGATCAAAGCGCTGTGCGAAGCCGACCCGAAGCTGACTTACATCAACACCGCGGCCGCGATGCTCGGATCCGACGGGCGGCCGCGGCCGGACATTTTTATGCCGGACCGGCTCCACATGAACGCCGAGGGGTACAAGCTCTGGACGCACGACATCGCTCCGCACCTCACACCGGAGCCGAAGCCGGCTGTGTCGGCTGCCGGGCGAAATTGAAGACAGCCGCCCGACAGCGCTGCTCTGACTTTCTCCTCAAGTTTCTGGGGACAAAGCCCGAAGCCCGAAGGCCGAAACCCGAAAGAAATCCGAAATCCGAACCCCGAGACGCAACGGCCGTTCGCCAGGCGGTCCGGCCTTCGGATTTCAGCCGCATCAACAACTTGCCTCTTTGTTTAGAGCGCCCCTGGCTGCCCGGTCATCGCCCGCGTGTTAGATCGCCTCGCGACACAAAAAAATGCGCCAGCCTTGCGACTGGCGCACCTCGAGGCCCGGCGAGGAGGCTATTCGCCGGAATCCTTGAGAATCACGAAGCGGCTCACGCCGTCGCGGACGAGGTTCAGCACCACGCCTTTCTTCAAGTCCGCGTCCTGCGCCGCCCTGTTAAATTGCTTCAGCGTAACCACCGGCGATTGGTTGATCTCGGTGAGGATGTCGCCTTTGGCGATGCCTTTGCGGGCGGCGGCGCTGTCCGGATCCACCTCGGTCACCACGAGGCCTTCGGTGTATTCCTCCCCAAGTTCCTTGGCCAGGTCCTTGGTCAAGGGTTTGACGGTGATGCCCAGGTCCGTGGACTCGGCCGCAGCCGCGGGTGACCGGCGGTTGGCGACGGGCGTGTCGTCCTGCGGCCATTCCTCCGGTTTCACGTTGACCTCGATTTTATTGCCGCCGCGGACAACGCTCAACGCGACGTCGCTGTCGATGCGTTTTGCGCGGATTTCATCGCGGAGTTGCTGCGCGGTGGCCACCGGTTTTTCATCCACGGCGGTGATCACGTCGCCCAGCTTGAGGTCCGATTTCGACGCCGGACCGTCTTGGACAATGCCCCGCACCACCACACCGTCGCGGACGCCTTTGACCAACTCGCGGTACTCGGTGTCTTCGCTCAAGGCGCGAATTTCGACCCCCAGCCAGGCGCGGGTGAACTTGCCTTCGGCGACGAGCTTGTCGGCCACCTGCATCGCCAGGTTGCTGGGAATGGCGAAACCGATGCCGGTGTGGAGGCCGCGAATGAGCGTGTTCATCCCGATGACCTGGCCGTCGATGTTCACCAACGGCCCGCCGCTGTTGCCCGGATTGATGTTCGCGTCGGTCTGAATGAAATCCTGGTCCATCGACGGGTCGGGTATGATGCGCGACCGGCCCTTGGCGCTCACGTGGCCGAAGGTGACGCTGTAATCCAGGTCGAACGGCGCGCCGATGGCGATGGCGAACTCGCCCACGCGGACCTTGTCGGAATTGGCGAACTTCGCCGCGGGCAACCCGGTGGCGTCGATCTTGACCACGGCGATGTCCGACTGCGGGTCCGTGCCGCGCACTTCGCCGTCGTATTCTTTGCCGTCCTTCAGGCGGACCTTGATCTTCTCCGCGCCTTCGACCACGTGGCCGTTGGTGAGGATGTAGCCGTCTTCGCGCAAGACGATGCCCGAGCCTTGCGCGTCGAACACCGGCGGGTGGTTCTTCGGTTGGCCGCGCTGGCGGAACCGCTCCTGCATTTGTTTGCGGAACTCAGGCGGCAGCCAGTCCCACAGCGGGTTGTCCGGGCTCTGCTCGAAATCGACCTTGTGGGCCAGCGAGATGACCACCACTGAGGGCGACACCTTGTCCGCCACGCCGATGAAGGCCTGGTTTAGCTGCCGGGCGAGGTCGATCGGCTCCAAGTTGTCGGCCGCACCCACCGCCGGGGCAATCGCCAAGGTCACCAACAACGCGCCGAACAGCGCTTTCGTCTTGCTCGTGTTCATGTATTCACAACATCCGCTTCGGTCTTTGATTGACGCCGGCTCAGAACGTTCAAACGAACGTCGCGCCGGCCGCCGGTCGAGAACCGCGATTCCCGCCGCCGCTTCCATTGACGCCCCGGCGGGCGGTCGATAACGTGACGGGCAACGAACGGATTGCAAGCGATGCTCGCCGCCATCGAAAAACTTCTGATACTCCAGGATCGTGATCGTGAAATCGCCCAGTTGGAGACCGAACTGGGCAGCATCCCCCCCCAGCGGGCGGGCGCGCAGGCCCGGGCCACCGACGCCCACACCTCGCTCGACTCGGCGAAACACCGCACTCAACAAATCGAGGCCGAACGCAAGCGGCTCGAAATCGAGGTGGATTCCCGTAAACTCCTCATCGAGAAGTACTCGCTGCAACAGTTCCAAACCAAGCGGAACGAGGAATACAAGGCGCTCACCCACGAAATCGAGAATTGCAAAGCCGAAATCGTAAACCTCGAAGACCGGCAACTCGAGTTGATGGAGGAGGCCGAAAACCTGCACCAGACCGTTGCCGCCGCCCGGCGGCAACTCGAGGAAATCCAGCGTGAGTCCGACCGAATGCTCGCCGAACTGACGGCCCGCGAGCAAAACCTCCAGCACCGGTACGACGAACTCAGCGCGGGACGCGCGGCCTTGGCTGCGGCAGTGGACGCCTCGGCGCTTGCGCGCTACGAGCGGTTGCGCCGCAACAAGGGTGAGCGGGTGGTCGTGAGTGTCGAACACGGCGCTTGCGGCGGCTGCCACGTCGGCTTGCCGGCCCAAATAGTAATCGCCTGTCGCGCGAACCAGGAGCTCACCCACTGCCCAAACTGTGGCCGTATCCTGTTCTACACACGAGACATGGACATGATGCGCGCGGAATAACCCGCCCCGGCGCAATGGCTGGCACCTGGCAACTCTACGGGAAACCTGCCATCAAGACCGCTCAAGGGTCTGACCGCCTCCCAAACCGTGCGCCGATTGCCTTGTTCACGGCTCCGCGCCCGGGTGGTGTCCTGAATTCAAATGGAGTGGCTGTGCCGCTGCGGCGGCGCAGGGCGGTGCGGCAGCGCCGCCGCCACCAGAGCAAGACGCTACCCCCCTCGACCTTTCCTTGCCCGAACAAGGCTGACCGCTTACCGTGCGTGTGGACTCTGGAAGGGCGGAGGTTCGCTCCCGGTTCGCCGGGGGAGGAAAGTCCGAACACCGCAGGGCGCAATGCCGCGTAATCCGGCCCGAGAGGTCCGGAATACACGCGGGCGGCGTGGCCGCGAGGCCTGCCGACGGACAGTGCCACAGAAAACAAACCGCCGCGGTGACGCGGCAGGCCAATGGGCAACCAGAGGCCGATCATGTCACCACCGGTAAGGGTGAAAAGGTGGGGTAAGAGCCCACCGCTCGCCGCGCAAGCGTGCGAGGCACGGAAAACCCCATCGGGTGCAAGGCCAAATAGGGGGTCGAGAGCGCGGCCCGCGCCGCGTTCCGTGAAAGCGGAACAGATCCCGGGTAAGGCCGCTCAGATAAATGAACCTCTCCTCCGCCGCGAGGCGGAGCAGACAGAATTCGGCTTACAGCCCTTCCAGAGTTCCATTCAGGCTCAGCCGTCTCCGTTGGCTCGCACGGTTGCTCCGGCTCCGTCCGGCGACCCGCCGGACGGAACCGACGGGTGCCTGACCTACCGGAAAACGGTTTTCCAGACACGCGCTCAGCGGGATTTGCCGTTGAGCTGGCACAGCCCCAGGTTGGGTTTGAAAACTGGAGAAGTGCAGGCAAGTCCGGCTTTGGACTGCAAGGAGAGAGTTTCAACGGCCGGGGAAAGATCGGGACAATCGGAGGTATGGTGCCGGCGGAGGGGGTCGAACCCACACACCCTTACGGGTACCAGATTTTGAGTCTAGCGCGTCTGCCAATTCCGCCACGCCGGCAACCACTCCGCATCAAAATGACAGCAGCGGCAATCACTATGCCCGCGCCCAGGTTAACGGCAAGTTCATTCGCGGCAACCGCCGAAACGGCGAGAACGGCGACAGTTCCCCCTTCACCCCACAAGGCCCGTCCTTGGCAGAAGCGAGGCGGCTCAAGACCGGACTCATCAGCGCCATCTTCACGCCGCGCTCGGCCGGCAACGCAACGGTCGCGCGTCAAGAGTGAAGCTCCGACCCGGGCGAACATTACGAAACCAGCCGCCCCATACTTCCTCCATGAACCTGCTGCGCGCGGCTTGTGGCACACGCCGAGCGCTGGTCATCGCCGCGTCACGGAATTCCGAGTTTTTTCCGCCAAGTGGACACTGAAACGCATTCGCAGCGCGTTGATCGCAACTGTCACGGCGGGAGGCGAGTTGCGGCGCGCGTTCAAGCTGCAGCCGCGTCCCCACTTTTCCGGGCGAGTTCCTTGGCGGCGGCCAGCACTTCCTCGGCGTGGCCTTCGGGCTTGACCTTGGGCCAGATCGTGGCGATCCGCCCATTGCCACCGATGAGGAACGTCACCCGATGCGTGCCCTGGTATTTGCGGCCCATGAAGACCTTCTCGCCCCAAACGCCGTAGGCGGTGACGATCTTCCGTTCTTCGTCCGCGAGCAACGGGAACGGCAGCTTGAATTTTTCAGCGAACTTGGTGTGCGACTTCACGGGATCGGTACTGACCCCCAACACCACGACGCCGGCCTTCTTCAGCGCGCTCCAGCCGTCGCGGAACGAGCAGGCCTCGGTAGTGCATCCGGGCGTGTCGTCCTTCGGGTAAAAGTACAGGGCGACCGGTTTGCCGCGCAGGCCCGCGAGCGAGACGGTCTCGCCGGTCTGGATCGGGGCGGAGAACGCGGGCGCGGGATCGCCCACCTTGAGTTGGAGTTCCAGTGCTTTAGCCATGATTTGAATCGGTTTTGCCGCGGGCCGCCGGTCGGTTCGCCTCAGGACAACTGCGCGCGGCGCTTCCGAAAATGCACCGAATCGAGGGCGGTGCAAACCGCCGAACCCCGGCGGCCGGGTGCGAAGCGGTGATTGGGCGAGTGCGGCAAACGGCATTGCGCCGCTTCAGCGCCTGCGCAGAATACCGCCATGAAAAAATCCCGGCCGACCTTCCGGCTCGCTTTCGCTTTACTCACCCTGGCCAGCCCCGCACTGCACGCGGACGAGGTGCAGATTCTGTCGCTCACAACGAACGGATCGCTGACCTGGACCGGGCCCGCCACGAAGGGAGCCTACCGGGTCGAGTGGGCACCGTCGGTCAACGGACCGTGGGCGGCGTCCTGGGTCGCCTTGACCAACGTGCCCGCGACCGGCGCGAGCGTGACCGTCGCCGTGCCGATGTTCTACCGGGTGGTGTACTCGCCGCCGCCACCAATCCTCGCGCACGTCGATGCCGCCACTGCGTTGGACTTGATCACCCACCACGTCGCCGACCCGAACTTCGTGGTGCTCGACGTGCGCACGCCCGCCGAGTATGTGGGCCGGCACGTGAAGGGGGCGGTGAACCTCAACTTCTACGCCGCCGACTTTGCGACGCAGTTAGCAGCGCTCGATCGGCAGAAAGCGTACTTGGTTTATTGCGCCTCCGGCAGCCGCAGTGGTCAGGCCGCGGCCCAGATGCACGCGCTCGACTTCGCGGAGGTGTACAATCTGACCGGAGGCTTCGGCACGCTCGCCGCCTTGCCCGCCAGTGCGGCGTGGCTGGAACCGTGAGGGATGATCGCTGCCTGCAAGCCATCGAAGACCTTCCTCGCACCCAGACCCGGCCGTCGGTTGCTTTCATTGATGGGAAGGGGGCATTGACTTCCGGGGGGCATCTCATCAGCGTTGCGGTTGTGCACACCGCGAATTCCAAACGGTTCCTGTCGCTGCTGAGCCGTTTGGCCGTGGCCGGTCTGGCGACGCTTCCTGGGCTGCGCGGTGCCCAAACCGAATCGGGCGACTGGGTCTCGCTCTTCGACGGCGAATCCCTGAAAGGCTGGCGGGCGAGCGAACATCCGGGTTCGTTCCGGGTCGCGGACGGGTTGCTTCTGGCCGACGGGCCGCGAGCGCATCTCTTCTACGAAGGGCCGGTGCACGCAGCCGACTTCCGCAACTTCGAGTTTCAAGCCGAAGTACGGGCCGCGCACGGCGCCAACTCGGGCATTTACTTCCACACCGCATATCAGGAGAGCGGCTGGCCCGCGCAGGGTTTCGAGGTGCAGATCAACAACACGGCGACCGGCGAAGGCGGCTATGTCGAGAACAAGAAGACCGGCAGCCTGTACGGCGTCCGCAACCTGTACCAACAGATCGTGCCGGACGACGCATGGTTCCCGTTGAGCTTCGCCGTGCGGGGGCCGCGCGTCACCGTGCGCGTGAACGATCTGCTGGTGGTGGACTACGTCGAAACCGGCGCGCTGCCTTCCCAGCCCGGCCGGCGGTTGTCGCACGGCACGTTCGCCCTGCAAGGCCACGATGCCGGCAGCCGGGTGGCGTTCCGCAACCTGCGCGTGCGTCCGTTGCCGGATGACCTGCCGGCGCTCGCGGCCGACGATCCGGCGCCGTACCGGATTTCGCCGGACCTGGCGGAGTTGTACGCCGAGAACTACCCGGTGGTGGATCTGCACACGCATCTCAAAGGCGGGTTGACGATGGCGGACGGGTTGCAACGGTTTTACCGAACCGGCATCAACGCGGGCGTGGCCGTGAATTGCGGCCTCGGTTTCGCCATCACGAACGACGCCGGCATTGACCGCGCGTTGCAGGACGTGCGCCAGCCGCTGGTGTTCGCGGCCATGCAGGCGGAGGGTCGCGAGTGGGTGGAACTTTTTTCACTGCCGGCTGTGGCGCGATTCGACTACGTGTTCACCGACGCGATGACGATTTTCGACCGGCAGGGCAGGCGAATGCGCTTGTGGATCAAAGACGAGGTCGAGGTCGGTGACCCGCAGGCGTTCATGGATTTGCTGGTGGCCCAAACGGTGGGCATCCTGGAGCGGGAACCTGTCGATATCCTGGTTAACCCGACGTACCTGCCCGAAGTCATCGCGGCCGACTACGACCGCCTGTGGACGCCGGAGCGGATGCAACGGGTCATCGACGCGGCCGTCAAAGCCGGCGTCGCGATCGAGATCAACGACCGGTTCCGCCTGCCTTCGGCGGCGTTCATCAAGCGCGCGAAGCAGGCCGGGCTCAAGTTCACGTTTGGAACCAACAACGGCGGTCGCGAGGACCTGAAAGCCTTGGAGCACTCGGTGGCGATGGTGAAAGAATGCCACCTGCAGTGGCAGGATTTCTGGGTGCCCGGCCGCAAACCGAGCCGCGCCCAAATCGCGGTTGCGCGCGGACGGTAAAGCGGAGGCGGCAGGCTGGTGGCGGTCTGGGAATGGGCGTGCGGAGACGATGGCGGGCTTCAACGCAATCTGGCCAGCGGTGCTCGTGTGCTTCACCCTTGAAGCGGCGGACGGCTCGGCCGTGATTCCACCCGCGGCGGGTATCCCCGGCCCTGAACGGGCCGGTACTTACCGCGTGACGGCCTGGACCACCGAGCACGGTCTCCCCGACAATCGCGTCCAAGCCGTCCTCCAAACACGGGACGGATTCCTGTGGCTGGCCACGGTGGGGGGATTGGTCCGCTTCGATGGCGTGCGCTTCAAGGTTTTCACCCACCACAACGTCCCGGGCAACATGCGCAGCCGCGTCACGGCCTTGGGAGGCAAGCTGACGCTCGTCAGTCAACCCGGACGCGGCACGAAGGTTGAGGTCTCTGTGCGGCTGCCGGGAGCGCCCGCCTCTGCGGCCGGTGACAGTTCGGGCGAACACGACCGCGGCCATCATGAGTGCGGATAACCATCTTATCAGGATCTCGGTGGTGGAAGACGACACGCCGTGGCGTCTGGATCTGGAGCGGTTGATTCGCCAGGCGCCGGGACTGGCGTTCGTCAGCGCCTACGCCAACGCCGAGGCCGCTCTGCGCGGTTTGCCGACGGACACGCCCGAAGTGGTGCTGGTGGATGTCCAGCTTCCGCGGCTCTCCGGCATCGCCTGCGTGGCCCGTCTGAAACCGCGGATGCCGGCCACCCAGTTCATGATGCTGAGCGCGTTCGACGACACCGATCAAGTCCTCGAATCGCTTCGCGCGGGGGCTACCGGCTACCTGGTCAAGATCACGCCGCCAGAGCAGATTCTGGTGGCCATTGCCGAGTTGCAGCAAGGCAGTTCGCCCATGTCGGGAAACATCGCCCGGAAAGTGGTCGAATCCTTCCGCCGACCCGCGGCCGACCTCGCTGACGGCGCGAGCCTGACGGCGCGTGAACAGGAAATTCTGCGGCGCCTCGCCACCGGCGACCGATACAAAGAGATTGCGGATCAACTGCAGATCAGCGTTCTGACCGTGCGGACCCACATCCGCCACATTTACGAGAAACTGCACGTTCGTTCCCGGACCGAAGCGACGCTGAAGTTTCTGCGCCCTTCGCCGCCGGGAAATCCGCTGGGCTGAAACCGACACAGCCTTTCCTGGTAAAATATTCAACCACAGCGCCTTCCGCTAAGAACAACGGCCCGTCCGGGACCTGTTCAAACACTTCTGCCACTCTGTGCTTAATACAAAATGACTATATGAAAACTTTTTAGTCAACATTACGCTACTCGCCGTGGATTTGGGGTAGTGATGTGCCCCTAGCCGGTGGTTTGGAGCAGGGTTTTAACAGTTCCCGATCTCCAGGCACACCGGCGAATTTGCCGATTCATGGGTGGAGAGCAGTTGGGGCGAGCCGACGTGCCTGTTAAGGGAGGGGCAGGGTCAGGGCGAGGGAGGTGGCCTGACGAGACTGCCTCAGAGCTCTCCGCCCGTGATAGGTGGGTTGGGAGCCTTCGGGGTTCGCGCTTGCGCCGCGCGGGCGCTCTCGTTTTCATCCCCCCATGCCACGCACTTCCTTGGGGCCGACGGTGGTCAGCCTCGCCGTTTCGGATCTTCTCGCGCCGCTCGCGTTTTCCGGGAAGGCGGTAGCGGAGGCGTCCGGCCAATACCTTGCTTACGTGGGAACCTTCACCGGCGCGCGGAGCCAGGGAATCTACGCCTACCGGTGCGACGCTCGTTCGAGCACGGTCACGCCATTGGGTTGTGTCGTCGAGACGGTCAACCCGGCTTTTCTCGCGCTGAATCCTGCCGGGACGCATCTCTACGCCGTCAACGAAATCGGCGAATTCAAAGGGGCAAAGACAGGTGCGGTCAGCGCCTTTGCCGTGGACCGTGAAACCGGCCGGCTGCGTCTCCTCAACCAAGTCTCGTCGGCCGGCCCCGGCCCTTGCCACCTCACCGTGGACGCGAGTGGCCGACAGGTTTTGGTGGCCAACTACACGGGCGGATCCGTGGCGGTGCTGCCGATCCTGCCTGGCGGTTCGCTGGGCGAGGCCACTGCGCGGGTGCAGCATTCCGGGTCGAGCGTCAACCCGGATCGCCAGCGCGAACCGCACGCGCATTGCGTGGCGCTTTCGCCGGACAATCGCTTTGCCTTCGTGGCCGATCTGGGGATCGATCAGGTGAAAGGCTACCGCTTCGATCCCACCCGTGGCACGCTGACGGCCAACGATCCCGCGTTCATCGCATTGCCGCCGGGCTCGGGCCCGCGCCACCTCGCATTTCATCCCGACGGTCGTCATGCTTACGTCATCACCGAACTTCTGAGCACGGTCTCTGTGCTCGACTACGCACCCAAAGCGGGCGCCTTCAGCCTCCGTCAGACGGTATCGACGCTCCCGGACGGCTTCACCGGACGCAGCACCGCTGCCGAAATCGCGGTTCACCCGTCGGGGAGGTACGCTTACGGTTCCAATCGCGGTCACGACAGCGTGGTGGCGTTCGCGATCGCTTCCGACACCGGCGAACTCTCGCCGGTCCAGCATATCCGCACCGGCGGCAAGACGCCGCGGCACATCGCCATCGACCCGCTGGGCCATAACCTCTGGGTGGAAAACCAGGATTCCGACAACATCACTGTCTTTCGGATCGACGAACTTACCGGTCGCCTGGACGCGACCGGCCCGGTGCTCACCGTCGGGTCCCCCGTTTGCGTCCAGTTTCTGCCGCTGCCCTGATCCCGGCCGCAGGGCAGGCGGACGCTGGTGCCACTGAAAGGCCATACCCGTTACGCCGCAAGCTGCTGCGGTGCTGCCCCCCGACATTAGGAGCCGCCAAAGACGCCGCCATAACGGTTTGACTTGGGTTTTTGCGAAACTTAGATTGCGCGGAATGCTCGCGACTCACACGAGAGCAACCGGCGACTCCGATCTAACTGTAGCGACCCTCGAATTGCCGCCGTCCTGGCGGCAAATCGTGGCGCCGGTGGAGCCGTTTCTCCAAGACGTGGTCGCCCGGCTGGCCGCTCAAATTGAGGAATTCGAACCGGATATCGTGCCCTATGCACGGTACGCCCTCGGCAACCAGGGCAAGCAATTGCGGCCGGCCCTGGTCGGCTTGAGTGCCGAAGCCACCGGTGCGATCAACGACCACCACGTTACCGTGGCCACCATCATCGAGATGGTCCATCTGGCCACGCTCGTGCATGACGACGTCACGGATGCCGCCGAGATGCGCCGCCGCCGGCCGACCTTGGCGGTCCAATGCGGCACGGCCACCTCGGTACTCCTGGGCGACTGCCTCTTCGCGCACGCGCTGTTACTGGCGGCCAGTTTTCCCGGCCCGGACGTTTGCCGCGCGGTGGCCTCCGCCACCAAGACGGTGTGCACCGGCGAAATCATCCAGACCGAGCGGCCCAGCCGTTTCGATTTGGGGCGGAACGAGTATTTCCGGGTTTTGCGGATGAAAACCGCAGAATTATTCGCCCTCTCCTGCGGACTTGGCGCGCGGCTGAGCGGGGCCGGCTTGGAGGAACAACAGGCCTTGCGCGATTACGGCATGGCGCTCGGAACCGCGTATCAGATCTACGACGATTGCGTGGACCTGTTCGGCAACGAATCCAAGGCCGGCAAATCCCTCGGCACGGACTTGGTAGGCGGTAAGCTCACGCTGCCCTTGATCGTGGCCCTGGAGCGCGCGAGCGAATCTGAACGAAAAACTCTCGAGTCGATCCTTTTGCACTGGCAACCCGCGCACCTGGCCGAGTTGCGCGAGGTGCTCATCGGCACGGATGCGCTGGCCGAATCGGCGGGGGTGATCCGCGGTTTTTGCCGCCAGGCCCGCGAAGCGGTGGAAGGTCTGCCGCCCACGGCCGGACGGCGCGCCCTCGCGGCGGCCACGGAATACCTCGCGCAACAAACGGACGCTTTGGGGGTTAATGCAGGAGGTTGACCTCCGGCCATGGCCGCCACTTTGAACGAGTCCCCCCCTGCCGACGCCGCGCCCACCCCGGAAGACCGGCTGTTGGTGAGCCGCGCGCAGGCAGGCGATTTGGAGGCGTACGATGCCCTGATCCGACGGTATCAGGAACGCATCTACGCCACCATTTATCACATGACGTCCAACCACGAGGACGCCGCTGATCTCGCCCAGGAAACGTTCGTCAAGGCGCACCGCGCGCTGAAGACCTTCAAGGGCGATTCCAGCTTCTTCACCTGGATTTACCGCATCGCGGTGAACAAGACGATCAACTTCCTCAAGCAGCGCCGGCACCGCGGGCAGATGAGCCTGAACGATCTCGACTTCAACGCTGAGCACGATCCGGATATTGTGGCGTTGATTTCGGAGCGCACCCCGCACCGCGAAGTGAAGTTGCGCGAGTTGCAGGAGAGATTGAACGCCGCCATGCAGCAGTTGTCGGATGAACACAGAATGGTTGTCACGTTGCACGATATTCAAGGCTTGAGGCACGAGCAGATCGGCGAACTGATGAACTGCAACGTGGGTACGGTCCGCTCGCGACTCTACTACGCCAGGCAGCAATTGCAGGCCTACCTCGCGGACTGGATCGAGTGATATGCACCCCGAACAAGACGATTTTGAATCCGTCCGGTGCCTATTGGCGCTGAAGCGCCATGAAGTGCCTCCGCCTGGCTTCTTCGACGCGTTTCCGGACGCGGTGCGAGCACGTATCCGCGCGGGCCGGACAAGGCCAGTGATCCCGTGGTGGCAACGCCTGTTCCGTCCCGCTCAATGGCGGCCGGCTTTGGCGGGTGCCTGCGCCGTCGCCGTGGGGGGCGTCGTGGTGTGGCATGCCGGCTTCGGACAGACCGCTCGCCTGCCGATGTATCCCAGCCTGGCGCGGGGCGAACAAGCTTCCGCGCCCAACCATCTGACCCCCCTTCACGCCATGTCGTCGGTAACCGGGCTCGGGGACGCCGAACTCGCGTCCAGCGTGGCGAATTCGAGCATGCGTCCCGTCGTGGGCGCGCCGCCACCTTCCTGGCTGTTTACACCCGGCGCGGGAATGCGTGGCGTCACGCGGCCGGCGGCGGCCTACGTGCGGCCGACCGCGATGGTTGTAACCGGCTTGCAGAGCAGCGCCTCGGCTCCGTCCACCTCGACCAACTTACCTTAGCCAAAGCGCTGTGGGAGTCCCGGCTAGTCCTGCATTCGAAGCGAGCGCGTTGACGCTCCCTGCCTGTCGTCAGACTTCTGTGCGATCGAGTTTTGGGGGAAGTCAGGTTCGACTCCTGACGGAGCACTTGGCACCGGGGAGCACTTCGTCGCCTCCAGCGAAGCCAAGTCAACGGCCGCCGGACAGAAGTCTTTGGGTGAAGCGATCCCGCCGGTTCAGTACGTCCGCACGAACACAAATGTCTGCCCCTCTGCGGCCAGGGTCATATCGTCTTCTTCGATGACCGCGGAACCGTTCGATTCCTTGCCCTTGTCATCCTGCAGCTTGAGCTTGTAGCGGCTGCTCGAGCCTTCGCGTTGCCAGGTGCCCTTGGCGGCAAGGTTCAGTTCCGGTGCGCCCGGAATCGAGGCCATTGCTGCGGGAGCGGGCTGGTTTTGCGGAGCGGCTTGCGGCGGTGGAGTCTGACCGCGGAAGTAGCGCTCCGCGTATCCGGGAGGCATGCGCGCAGGCTGGTTGGGCTGGTCTTGCTGCGCCTGTTGCGCCGCTTCCAAAGCCTTCTTCTGCGCTTCGATGATCTGCTTGGCCTGGTCGCTGAGTTCGAAGTGGATCGCAAGACTGTTGTCCGGCGCCGCCATCACGGTGAGTTGCGGCAGCCAGACCAGGAGCATCTGTTTCAACATCGCCATCTGTTTGGAGGGCATGTCGGGGTTCTTCTTCCGCGCGAGTGTGAACGTGGCGTGTGGATCCAGTTGCCACCACCCCAGGATCTTTTCCTCGTCGTATTTGGCCGACTTGCCGGTCTTCAGGTACTGATACAAATCTTTGAGCGAAACCTGCTGGAGTTCACCCATGATCTCCGCGCTGTTGATGAGGCCGACGATCTTCGGGTTCTTGAGCACTTCCACGATCGACCCGCGGGTTTGCAGCAGGTTCAAGAGCGCGGTGTCCGTCGCGATGTCCTTGAACTCCGGCCGCTGGCCCAACGCGAGGAATGCTGGATAGTCCGCCAGGCGCTGCTGCAGCGTGGCGTAATTCTGGTAGATCATCCCCAGCACGTCCGACGCCAGGTAATAGTTCTCCGGCATGGGATCGATCGCCGAAAGCGTTTTGTCCAGACCCGAAGCGCTCAAATCCTGGCGCGCGGTGCTGAGCATACGCTGCATGGTCGGGCTGTCATCGCCGGTCACCTGCACGGCCGGATAGCCGAAGATGTAAATCACCAAGCCGACCAGGATCGAGTAAATGGCGCCGCCGATCAGACCCACGCAAAGCCCCAGCCGTTGGTTCAGCCGCTCCCAGCGCAGGCGCGTGAAATCGTCGGTCGCGTACTTGAAGTGCATCGCAATTTTGTGGTGCACCACGAACGACAGGCCGATGAAAATCAACGCGATGAGGAGAAAGACCGTTACCGGCGGCACGACGATCGACCAGATCGGGTGTTCCAGACCGACCTTAGGCACCAGCGGCTTCAGGTATGGCCCCAAAGGCAAGGCCAGGTAGGTCGCAACGATCAAACCCAGCAAGGCGACGAGCGAGCGGATCGCTCCTTTGTAGTAACCGCTTACCGCGAGGATCGCAAAAATCGCGATGACAATCAGCCAGAGCAACATGCCGTGAACTTAATCGGGAACCCGCCCAAACGCACGCGAAAAAACCGGGTTCCGCGCCGCGCGATTTGCGCCAAAAAGATTGTTACCGGGGCGGGGTCGACCGGTTTGAATGAACGGGTCGTTGCGCCAAAAGTCGGTGTTACCCGAGATGCACACCGACATGAGTCAACAAACCAAACACGAAGTGCTGGCCAAGCTGCGGCGTTCTTACGCCCGAGCCGGCACGGACTACAAACGTCAACTCCTCGACCAAGCGGTCGCCCTTTTGGGCTACCACCGCAAGGCGGCCATCCGCGCTCTGCGCGCCGGACCGCCGCCCCCGCGCGCCCCCGGTCTGCTCTTGGGCCGGCCCAAGACCTATCACCCCGAGACGCTGTTGCCCGTCTTGAAGCCGATCTGGTTTGCCGCCTTCCAACCCTGTGGTCTGCGCCTGCACGCCCTCCTGCCCGAATGGCTGCCCGCTTACGAAGCCGATCATCGCCGCTTGGACGGCGATCGGCGCCAGACGCTCTTGAGAGCCAGTCCCCGCACCTTGGACCGGCTGCTCGTCCCCCTGCGGGTGGCCGGCCGCCGGCTCACCGGCACCCGCCCCGGGAGTCTCTTGCGCCAGCGCATCCCGATCCGCGGCGAGTGGACCGAGCAGGGCGCCGGTTGGATGGAACTCGACACGGTGGCCCTGTGCGGCGGTTGCCTCGATGACCACCACCTCTGGATGCTCGACGGCGTGGACATCGGCACCGACTGGGCCGCGCTGCGCGCCCTCGAAAACCGCGGCCAGCACAGCACGCTGGCGCAGATTCGCGACTTGGAGGCGAGCCTGCCTTTCCCGCTGTTGGGCGTGGACAGCGACAACGGCGGCGGAGTTCATCAACCATCATCTGGTGGCCTACCTGGGCCAGCGCCCCAAGCCCGTCCTCTTCACCCGCGCCCGGGCTTACCAGAAGAACGACAACGCCCACGTCGAGCAGCGCAACTGGACGCGCGTCCGCCAGCACTTCGGCTACGAACGCTACGACAACCCCGCCGTCGCGCCCCTGATCAACACCCTCTGCCAGGGGGCGCTGGGCGATCTGCTCAATCACTTCCTCCCCACGCTTAAGCTGGAAGCCAAAGTGCGCCAAGGCGAACGGATCGTGCGGAAGTATGGCGAGCCCCAAACCCCGTATGCCCGGGCGCTGGCCGCCCAGGAAGTCAGCCCGGAGCAAAAGACCGGCCTCCAAACGCACCACGCCCGCCTCAACCCCTTCCAACTCGGCCGCGACCTCGAAACCCAAAAGAAACGAATCGAAGCCCGTCGTCGTCTGGAGGCTTGAAACCCGACGCGCCTTGGGCTATCTCACCGCACCCCCAAAAACGGGAGCGAGGGAGGCCGGCCGGCCCGCAGGCCCCGGCTTCCTTCGTTTCCAAAGGGGGGAAAGAATGGGTAACACCCATTTCGGCGCAACGGGTCACCTCCCGCCCCGCCGCCGGGTAACAGTTACTTTTGGCGCACAACGCGTGCAGCCGCTGGTTCCCGCGCGTGAAAGTCCCCTCCGCTCGCCGGCGTCGGCCGCGCGGTGCCCGTTCAATCCTCGGGTTTGGATTCGCGGGCGAGGAGATCCCGCACGGCATCGGCCAGCGGTTTGGCCTCGTACAGCATGGCGTACACCTCGTCGATGATCGGCGCCGGCACGCCCCGCTGGCTGGCCAATTGGCGCGCGGCTTTCGCGGTCGGGTAACCCTCGGCCACGCTCACGGACCGGGCCAGCAAGCCGGCCAGCGGTTCGCCGCGGCCAAGGCGTTCGCCCAAGGTGCGGTTGCGGCTCAGCGGCGAAAAGCAGGTCACCACCAGGTCGCCCAGGCCGCTCAGGCCACTGAAGGTTTCGGGTCGCGCGCCGCAGGCCACGCCCAGGCGCCGCATTTCCGCGATGCCGCGCGTCACCAGCGCCGCCTTCGAGTTGTCGCCGTAACCGAGTCCGTCACAAAGCCCCGCCGCAATGGCGATGACGTTCTTGAGCGCGCCACCCAACTCGACTCCGCTCGTGTCGGTGCTGGTGTAAATGCGAAAGGCAGGTCGATGAAAGAGCTTTTGCACCAGTTCTGCCGTGCCGGTCGAATCGCTGACGGCCACGGCGGCGGTGGGCACCCCGCGGGCGACTTCCAGGGCCAGGGTGGGGCCGGACAAGGCCGCGATCCGCGCCGCTGGCGCGGTCTGGCGCAGCACGCTGCTCATGGTGAGGCCAGTCGCGAATTCGATGCCTTTGGTTACGCTGACCACCACGCCTTGAAAGCTCGTCAAGGCTTGCGTCACTTCGCGGAACGCCTTCGAAGGCACCGCCACCACCACGCATTCGGCGTCGGGCCAGGCTTCGCCGGGCGAATCTACTGCGCGCAGGCCCGCCCCGACTTCCACGCCGGGCAGGTACTTCTCGTTCCGACCCGTCTGGGCCAGGAGTTGCAGGTTGGCGTGGTCGTGGTCCCAGAGCACGAGTTCGTGTCCGTCCGTGCGCAGCAGCCGGGCGATCGCAGTGCCCCAGGCACCGGCGCCGAGAATGGCGATTTTCATGACTTAGGTTTAACAGCCGTCTTTGCGCGGCCTAAGCGATGCTCGGTGCCGGCCAGCAGCCGCTGAATGTTGGTCCGGTGTTTGTAGATCGCCATCGCGCTGAGGACACACGCCACGCCGATCAAGAGACCGCTCCCGCGCGTCGCCCACACCGCCGCGGGCAACGCCACGGCGGACGCGATGGAAGCCAGCGAAACGTATCGGCTCGCCGCAAAGACCAGCAACCAAACCGCCAGGCACAGGCCCAGCGCCGCCGGCATCAGCACCAGCAGGACCCCGGCCGAGGTCGCGATGCCTTTGCCGCCTTTGAAGCGCAGCCAGCAGGTGTAGTTGTGGCCAAGAATCGCCGCGACCCCGGCGATGACCGCCAACGGCTGCGAGCCGCTTCGCAGGTTGCCCCCATCGCTTAACGCCGCCGCTGCCAATGGCAAAACCCAGCACGCCAACGCGCCTTTGAGCGCGTCCACCGCCAGCACGAAGCTCCCGGCCGCCTTGCCGAGGACGCGAAATGCGTTGGTGGCCCCGATGTTTCCGCTGCCCGCGGCGCGGATGTCCACGCCGCGCGCACGCGCCACCAGGTAGCCGGTGGGGAGGCTCCCCAACAGATAACCGGCAAGGGCGACGGCGAGATACACCCACGTTGGCACGCGGCCAATGTAGTGAAGCGGCGAATCGTCCAGCAAGCGCGTTTGGGGCCGGGCTGCCGCGCGGCGCAGATGTAGATGCTTCGCCGGCACGCAAAAAAGCCTTGCTAACCGGGCGATGGCTCAGTATCGCGATGCCCGCGTTCTCGCCAGCCCAAAGGGCCGCGTCAGGGCGTCCGCCTCGTTTATGCTGAAATGCTACGAATTGGTCGGCTTCATGCCGCCCGCGCTCTCGCAGGAGATCCTGGAGTTCGCCTACCATTCCGACAAACCGCTTTACCGCGTGGTCCTCGCGGCCGTGGCCGAAGCCAGCCGGGTGCGGCCGGCGTTCCTCGAACGCAAGCCGCGCGCGCAGCGTCACGCCGAGATGATCGGCGTGCTCGGACGCCCGCGCATGGAGGAAGCTGCGGCCAGTCTGCTCCGCGGCTGGTTGCTCAAGGCCCAGACCGCCATGCTCTGCGATTTCCTCGATGCCCTGGCGATCAAGCACGACAAAGGCGTGGTCGAGGAATTTCCGAAAACGGTCGAGGACGAGAAGCTCAAGGCGGCCGTCGAGGGCCTTCTGGCCAGGCACCCGCAGGACAAGGTGATGGTGTACCTCAACGCCATCAACGCCACCAGCGGCGTGAGCTGGCCGAACCTCGCGACGTTGCTCCAGAGCGACCCGCGCCTGCAGATCGCCTGACGCTGCGAAACTCCGCAAGATCCCAACCCCGGCCACGGGCCAGAGCCTTATGTTGCGCCTGGAACAAAAGGTTCGCGTTTCGCGGACCGGCGGTCGTGGCTTCGCTCCCTGCCTTCTCGGGGCTCAAACGCCTTCGATGAACGGCGGGATGGGGCAATCCAGACTGTCCGCAATGGCGCGCAACAGTTCCGCCTCGCGGGCCGCGATCTGGCCGTCCGCGGCCACCGTCGCCGCGCAGGCTTGCAGGACTTGGCGCTTGATGCTCGGAGAGGCCAGCGCCAGCCGCTCGAGGGCAGCGTCGATCGGCGCCAGGTCGCACCGCTCCGGCGCCAGCAACGCGAGGCGCCCGCCCGTGGGATCGAGCAAGGTGGCGCCTTGGGCGAATGCCTCCACGGTGGCGGGCTCGTTCTCGTTGCCCTGGCGCGCGAGCGCGGAAAGCACGACCGCGCAGTCGGGCAGCAACGGTTTCAGCGAGTAGAACTGCGTGACCGGACGCGCCGTGGTTTCGTAGTGCGGTGCCAGGTGCCGCCGTACCAGACGTTGGAGCGTGTATTCGAAGAGGTCGATTTCCTGATCGCTTTCCACCAGTTGCTGGAGCAACTGGGAGAAGCCGTGGAATTGCGCGGGCGAAAGCTGGCCCAGCGCGGGCAGTGCAAGCATGGCCAGCGGGAGGCGGTCACGCGCTTCGAGCGCAGCCACCGCCGCCGTGATCTTCGGCAACCCGGCGAGGAACTGCTCGCGGACCAGTGTCTCCAGCGAGTCGAGTTGCTGCTGGCGCAACGCGGCGTCCCGGCTGAGGACCAGCGACAATACCAACCCCGCGGCACTGAGCGGTTCATGGGCGGCCTCGCGCAGTTCCGCCGGCAAGCGTTCCCGCAGCGCCACGGCGTAGCGCAGATGGTGCGGCGTCGGCGTGCCTGCTTGCGCCATCATGGCGGTCGCGGCCACGGCCGCCGCGGGCCGGAGCGCGGGCAGCGGAACCTGCTGGCCGGCCACGTCGGACGCCCCGACGCCCGCGGCTTCCGCTTCGTCGTAGGCATAACCGCGATCCAGCAACGGAGGCCGCATCCGGCCGTCGTCGCGAGGAAACTCGCCATCAAACTGCGGGTCCAGCGCGCGGATGCGTTCCGCCAACGGCGGGTGCGTCGAGAACAGCGAAAACCACGACTCGGCCAGTCCATTGCTGAAAAATAGGTGGCTGGCCTGCTCGGCTTTGGGCGTCTCGAGCCGCGAACCCGCCGCCAGGCCGCCGATCTTCTTCAGCGCGCCAGCCAGGCCCGCCGGATTCCGGGTGAACTGCACCGCGGCTGCGTCAGCCAGAAACTCACGTTGCCGCGACACCGCGCTCTTGATGAGCCGCCCGAAAAACATGCCGATGCCGCCGATGATGACCAACGCCAGGCCGATCAGCGGAAGCGGGTTGCCGCCCTTGCCGTCGCGGGAACGCCCGCTGGAGCGGACGTAAAGCAATTGCCGGCCGATGATGGCCAGCACGAGCAGGCCGTTCACGATGCCAATCAACCGCAGGTTCAGCCGCATGTCGCCGTTCAGAATATGGCTGAATTCGTGGGCGATGACTCCTTGGAGTTCGTCGCGGTTCAACCGTTGAATGCAACCGCGCGTGACGCCGACCGCGGCCTCCTGCGTTTTCAGGCCGGCGGCGAAGGCGTTGATGCCCTCCTCGTCGCGGAGCAAAAAAACCTGCGGCACCGGCACGCCGGAAGCGAGCGCCATTTCCTCAACCACGTTCAGCAGCTTGCGCTCGTCGGGATCGGTGGTGTTCGGGTTGACCGGCGTGCCGCCGAGCATGGCCGCCACCGCTGATCCCCCGCGGCTGAGTTCCATGATTTTCACCAGGCTGCCCAGAAAGATCACGAACGAGGTGCCGGCGGCGACGCCCGCGAACAGTGTGGGATCCCAGAGCTGGCTCAGGGCATCCCCGTGTTCCGGCCGAAAGCGGAAAGCGAGCGCGAACGCGAGGTAAACCGCCGCCACGGTGAACACCAAGGCGAGCGCGAAGTAGAACACCAGGCGCTTCGTGTGACGCCGGGCGCGGTCCTGTCGGTCGAAGAAATCCATGACGGCCGGGAATTCTGCGCGCGGCGAGCCTGCCGCCCGCCGCGTGGTTTAGGGCAACCGGCGCC
>JAKANS010000261.1 GCA_021823625.1 bacterium
CGGGCTGACGGACACCGGCCGCAGTTCGACAAACCCGTCCAGAGCGGCCCCGGCATTCTCGCGCGTCAGCCCGTCCAATTGCACCCGGGATTGACCGCGGACCTCCTTGTACGCCGGCATGACTTTGGTATCCGGTTAAGCGGAGTCCTCCTTGTGAGGCGGGTGAGGGCTGATACTCTGGTGGGTTGACCGGGAGGCGAACAGATTTCAGGCAGCCAGTTTTGCAGAGGCCTGGCGCGCCGGCTTCCATTTGAGCGGCGTCGGTCGGTCGACGTCCTTGTTCGTGCAGCGAGGCAACTGCTCCAGGACGTCCTTGAGGCAAGCGTTTGGTTCCACCGCGTGCATCCGGCAGTTCTCAATCAGCGTGTACATCACGGCGCTCCGTTGGCCGGCCTCTTCGGATCCGAAGAAGAGCCAGTTCTTTTTTCCGAGCGCGGTGGGACGAATGGCGTTTTCGACCAAGTTGTTGTCGATCTCCGTTTCGCCGTGCTCCAGGAACCGCTCCAACATCGGCCACTGGTTCAGTGCGTAGTTGATGGCCTGGCCCATCGGACTTTGGGGCAGATAGCGCGGCGGGAGGGGGGTCAGGGCACGACGGAGCCGCTCGATCGCCAGCCGGTGGTTCGAGCGGCGGCGAGCCTGCCGCAGGACCGGTCCCGCCCGACTTTCCCGTAACTCTTCCTCCCACCGGTAGAGCCAACCGATCTGGTTCAAGAACCAGCCTGCCACCCGCGGCACTTGCTCCTGCGCCTCGAAAAAGCCGCGCCGCGCATGCGCCCAACAACCGGGCAGCTCCACCTGGTTCCGGGTTTTGGCAAACGCGGGATAAGCGCTGTAGCCATCACACTGGAGCTTGCCAGCAAAGCCCGCGCCCAAGAGTGAGTCCAGGCAGCGGGCCGCACGACGGGCATGCCACTCGTAGACCACGCAGTGCCCCGGCACCAGTCCCGTCCACAGATACCCTTGACCACAACGCCCCTGCAGGTTGGGATCCAAATACCGGACCGGTGTCTCGTCTACTTGGACGTAAGCGCTTCCTTGCAGCTCGCGTTTGAGGCAGTCGCCGATCCCGGAGAGCAACCGCACGCGCTGCGCCGTCCAGTGTAGCATCTGCTGTCGCGCGATGAAGACCCCGTGCCGTTGCCAGAAGATCTGTTCCTGCCGGTAGAAGGGCAGATGGTCGCAGTACTTGCCGACCAGCAACTGGGCCAGCAAACCCGGCGCCGCCAGGCCGTGCTCGACCACGCGCGCCGGCGCCACCACCGGAGGCTGAGACCGGTCTTGTCGCCGCCCATACTTGGGCCGAACCGTTTCCTGCCAGAAGAACTTCCCCGGTTGATAATCCAACGGCCGACTGACTTCCTCCCCAATGCACGTCCCGCGTTGGGGCTCGGCTTGGACCAACTCCGGTTCGATCACCTCGCAGACGATTTCCAAGTTATCTGGGGTGCGAAGGCGTCGAGGATGAGGCCGGGCACGTCGCAGCGCAGGCCGCGCCGCTGGCTCCTCTTCAATGGTTTCCGAGTTGCCCTCGGTCAGACCACTCAGCAGCAGTTCGAGTTGAGCCGGGTTAAGTTGCTCGCTCTGCTTGCCGAAGAAACGCCGGGCCAGCGCATCGAGCTTCTGGCGCAGGATCGTGTTCTCCCGACGACGCTGTTCCAACGCCTCCTGTAAGACCGCAACCTGCTCGCGGAACTCGCGCACTTGGCTCTGAAGCGATGCAGGATTCATGCGGTTTCATACTTAGACGCTGCGGCGAACCCAGGGTTCAATCTTCGGGTGCACTTTTCGTGCGCGCTGACGCTCCGACGTTGCACTCTCATACCACGCGCGGCGCGCACCCTCTTTTAAGTCCACCCCATCGAGTAATAGCTGCAACACCTGCGGGGCCAACCGGAGCTTGGCGTTGGGTTCGCCCGCACTCTGGGGCCAGTGAAAGGTTCCCTTCTCCAGACGCTTGGCCAACACGCCCCCCCGGTGCCGTCGCAGTAGAGGAGTTCGATCCGATTGTGTCGCCGATTGCCGAACACAAAGAGGGCCCCGCTCTTGGGATCTTCGCCCAAGCGTTCCTGGGCGGCGGCCCACAGGCCGTTGAAGCGGGCGCGCAGGTCGCACGGCGCGGTGGCCAGAAAGACTTTGAGGTGGGCGTGGCAACTCAACATGCGGCGGGAGAGTTGAGGGGGCGCAGCTACTGGGCCGCCAGCTCGAGCTGGCGCGCCGACGTGATCCGCAGTCGGGCGTGCGCGCCGAGTTCAATCAACAACTCTGCCGGCGCGGTCGCCTCGGGCAGTTCGATCTGAACACATCCGGGAGAGGGCTGCCTCTGGATCCCTCGCCGCCAGTTGCAGAAGGTCGTGTAGCGGACGCCATGCGCGTGCGCGAAGGCCGTGGCGGACATCCCGCTACGCTCGAACGCCGCCAGCCAGCTCAGCGCGTTGATGGGGTGGAGTGGGTCGGCGCCGGCGCCGCGAAGAACCTTCGGATCGCTTCATGCCCCGGCGTTTACCATGCCAACCTGCCGCTCAGAAGGGGGACTCCGCTTAACCGGATACGTACAGATAACAGAAAGGGTCGGAGTAGCGAAAGCGCGTCACCAGTGACCACCTATGAAAGCAGGTTCTTCGGGAATGTTCCGGTGAATTTCGACTGGCGGGGACGAAGCGCTGGGGTCTTGGGCCGCAGCGGGGCGCGCGCTCAGACTCGGGAGCCGCCCCCCTGCTGCTTTTAGCACTGGCGTAACAGAACGCCTGCAAATCCATGAAAAACGGTTCCTCGACGATTTCGGTGGAATGAGCTGACGGGGTCAGGTGAAGTGGCCGGCTACTATGGCAATGCCGGAAGAGACCTTTCATCAATTGCTGGGACTGGGCGAGAGTTGGCGCGTGATCCGCACCGAGTACGAGACGGAGAACAACACATTCGTGATCTGTGTGACCGAAACACCGAAACTGTGGGAGGCGGAGAGTGCCCAGTGCGGTCAACGGGTGACGTGTTACGACCATGTGGAGCCGATGGGGTGGCGACACTTGAACGGGTTCAACAAGGAGTGTGTGATTGTCACGGCCCTGCCGCGGGGGAAGCGGCAGGCGGACGGGACGGTGTACCGGGTCCCGCCGCCGTGGGAAGGGCGCGGGAAGCACTTCACCCAAGCGTTTGAGGGGGCAAGTGACAGGAAATCGTGAACATTTCGCTGCCGCTTGGCGGGATGGTGTGCCCTGACCCCGCTCCGCCCTGGCTCCAGGCTCGCGTCATGAAACTCGTCGGCGGGCTCTCCCACATCGTTCGCTCGTCGTCGCGGGCCGCCGCGGGGCCCCCCCCTTCGCTCGGCAGCCCAGTGCTTCCGTGTCGCGGGGGGATCTTCAAAGGGGTTCATCGGGCCGAAGGCCAACGACTCGAGCGCGTCGATTGGCAAGAGCGGCCCCGCGGCAATCCCCGGCCCGCCCACCGCCCCCCCGCGGCCGCCAACGCATCCTCGCCCGGCGGGCCGGGGGGCTCAAACGCCACGCGCTGCCGGGCATCTTCTGCGCCGAACCGCTGCGCCAGGCCGACTCCGCTTGCGCCCCCAGTCTGTGCGCGGGGCTCGTCACTGGCCGCACCGCTGGGTGCGTTTGCCCCGGGACGTGCAGACCGGACAACGGCGCTGCTACGCCCTGCGCCGGCGCGCTCCGGCTGGGCAACCGCTGCTGCGCCCGACTGAGGGGGAGGTCAAACTTTCGCCCTGGCACCGGTGCCCCCGTTAACTCTTGCTCACAGTCCAGTTGCCAATTCTGGAAACGATCAGCGTTCACGATTTCCTCTCACTTGCCCGATTAAAGGTAAACGCGGCAACGAGCCTGCGGGTGGATGGCGGACGACATGGCAAGGTTGCCTCTCCCGCTTTGCGAGTGGCTACCACCGCTCCCGCGGGCGAGATCAGCCTGGCCAAATAGCCGGTGGCGCCGGCCGCTAGACCGCAGCCCGCCGGGCGCCACCAGTCTTGCAGGCCTACGCCAACCGCCCGCCAACCCTCAGCCTACCGTCTCGTCTTCGTTGGTAATTTACTTCAGTCTTTTCGCCCGCGTGCCACCGTCTTCGCCCACGGAGAAGTAGGCCACCTGGTCGTTGCCTTCGGTCTTGAATTCAACCTGCACGTCCGTGGTTTTGGCGAAGAACCGGTTCGGCGACATCGCGAAAGTAACGAAATTTTCCCCGGCCCATTTGAAGACCAAGTTGCCGTCGCGACGGGTAACATCCACGATCCAATCCTGGTTCACCTGGTAGCGGCCGGCAAAACCGTCGAGCACCTTGTCGGCGAGGTAAAACTCGGGCTTGCCGGGCTGCCCCAGTTCGCGCACCCAGATGTTGCGGTAGCGGACCGGGTTGCCGTGGTCCTGAAGGGCGAGCGGCAGTTTCTCGGGGTGGGCGTGGTACGGACCGCGGGTAACCCAGCCGGTGTCGCCGATCAACTCGACGTTGTTGTGCACGAGCACGCCGTTGTGGAACAGCGTCAGGCGCGCGGGCGAAAGCAGCTTGCCCGCGGCGTCGAAGCGCGGCGAGGTCCAGAGGATGTCGTAGGTCTGCCAGGCGCCGGGCGGGCGGGAAGCGTTCACGAGCGGCGGGTATTGGTTGTAAACGGAGGCGCAGGAGCCGTCGGCGTAAGTCTTGTTCTCGTACGAGTCGAGCACCTGAATTTCGTAGCGGCCCAGGCCGAAAAAGACCCCGCTGTTGCCGCGCCCCTGGCTGGAGCCGTGGGGCGGTTTCGGCGTGGCAAACTCCACGTGCGCCTGGCAATCGCCAAAGCATTGGAGCGTGCGGACGTAGCCGCTGCCGGGAACGCATTCCATCGCCCCATCCTTGACGATCCATTTGGTCGGCTCGCCGTTCATGGCGACCCATTTCGCGACATCGCCGCCGTCGAACAACACGACCGCGTCCGCGGGCGCCTTGCCGGCCTGGTCCGGGGTGCTGGGCTGGCCGGGATTGACCACCGGCGGCAACGGACGCGTGCGGTCGTGGCCGAGTGGCAAGGTCGGAAGTTGAACGCTGGCGGCGAACGCGCAGTTCGCGCCAAGGACACCAAGGATGAGCAGGCTGGTTTTCATGTTTTCGCAATCGATTAACAATGTGCTGGCCAGTGAGTAAAGCAGGCGGCCGGCGGGATTTCAACCGCCGGCCGCCCTTCGATTCGCGCTGGGCGCATCTCAGTTTCTTGCAGGGGCGAAGGCGGTGTGGGGGAAGGGGAAGTGACCAGATAATGGGTTGACACCCGGAAACCCCAAAACTAGGTTCGCCTTACAAATTTATGTCCGAGAACAACCCGCCAGTCCCTCCCGCCGGGGCGATTCCTCCCAAGCCTGCGGAGAGCGCGAAAATTCAGCCCAAGAAGGAGACGGTGCGCATCAGCCTGCCGCCGAAACCCACGGCTGCCCCCACGATCAAAATTCCCAAGCCGGCCGCGCCGACCCCGGCCGTGTCCGCCGCCGCGGCCCCC
>JAKANS010000090.1 GCA_021823625.1 bacterium
CTCTATCAACGGTTCGAGTGTCAGGCCCCGGGCACGAACGGCTCGGGCTCCCCGCGCACTGGGGTAAAGCCCCGGGCCAGAGGGTAACGAGCTCGTCCGGGCCACCGCCTTCCCGCCTGCAGGCGGGAAGGCGGTCCCATCGTTCCCGCCCGCCGATCCCGGGCAAGCTAGATGGAAAACCAGATACAAGAGGGTTAGGGTGAGGGCGAACCCGGGTTCTGACTACCTACTTACGACCAAGGCATCGGGTGCTGATGCCTCTCAGGTGAAGTCGGTTTCCGAGTCCCGCCAGTTGCGCAAGCTTGGTCGGATCAACGTCGAACAGAGTGACCGAATCGCCGCCGCGATTGCCTTGTGCGTCGGCTATTGAAACTGCGAACCATGTCGCCATTGCCCAACTTGCTGTTGACGCTGATCGTGGGTAGCGTGCTTTCCTTCCGTGGCGTCGCCGCCACGCCGCCGCCCAAGCCCAACTTCGTCTTCATCCTCATCGACGACCTCGGCTGGACCGACGGCGTGTGTTTCGGGAGCCCGTTTTACCACACGCCCAACCTGGACCGGCTCGCGTCGCAGAGCCTGAAGTTCACCTCGGCCTACGCCTCCTGCGCCGTATGTTCGCCCACGCGCGCCGCGATCATGACCGGCAAGGCGCCGGCGCGCCTGCACCTCACCGATTGGATTCCCGGCGAAGGCACGCCCAAACAGAGCCGCTTCCGCGTGCCGGACTGGCAGCAGCGCCTGCCGCTTGAGGAAGTCACGCTCGGCGAGGCGTTCAAGAAGCTCGGCTACGCCACCGCGAGCATCGGCAAATGGCACCTCGGCGGGCCGCAGTATTATCCGCAGCACCAGGGCTTCGACCTGAACGTTGCCGGCAGCGCCATCGGCCATCCGGCGTCGTACTTCTGGCCGTACGGCCAGGAAGGCGCGTCGCACCGTGTGCCCGGCCTCGCGGAGCAAGGCGGCCGAGATGGCGAGTATCTCACCGACCGGCTCACCGACGAGGCGCTGAAGTTCATCGACGCGAACCGCGCGCAGCCGTTCTTCCTTTACCTGGCGCACTACGCCGTCCACGCGCCGCTCATGGGCAAGCCGGACCTGATCGACCAATTCGCCGACCGCCCCGGTGGCAAAGGCCAGAGCAACCGCGTCTATGCCGCGATGATGCAAAGCGTGGACGACAGCGTGGGCCGCATCCTGAAGCGACTCGATGAGCTGCAGCTCGCCGAGCGGACAGTGGTCGTGTTCACGTCCGACAACGGTGGCGCGGTGCATTTCGGCCAGCCGCCGGCCACGTCGAACGCCCCGCTGCGGCTCGGCAAGGGTTACGCGTACGAAGGCGGTCTGCGCGTGCCGTTGCTGGTGAAGGTCCCCTGGCTGACCCGCGGTGGCAGTGTGTGCGACGTGCCGGTCATCAGCCACGATTGGTTCCCCACGCTGCTCGAATTGGCCGGCGCGGACAAATCCGCCAGCCGCACCGCGATCGACGGGGTGAGCTTCGTTCCCTTGCTTGCCGGCAGAAACCAACGGCCGCACGCCGCACTGTTCTGGCACTACCCGCATTATTGGAACGGCACGAAGGTCTCGCCGTACAGCGTGGCGCACATCGGCGACTGGAAGCTCATCCGCTTTTACGAAACCGGTCGCGAAGAACTCTACAACCTCCGCGACGACCTCGGCGAAACCACCGACCTCGCCGCCCAAATGCCGGACAAGCACCGTGAACTCAGCGCGCGCCTCGACGCCTGGCTCAAGGAAGTCGGCGCCCAAATGCCCGTGCCGAGGTAACCGAAGCGGGGCGCAAAGGCCGCATATCCTGACCCGCCTAAGCTCAGTCACACCAACGCCCATGGGCTTCAGCCTCTGTAAATGTCGTGGGTGCCGACGATGAGCGATACCACGGTCTCACCGTCCAAGTAGAACAGCGAACGCAAGTCACCTTCGATTTCGACGGCATAGATCGTGCACCGGTACGCTGCCGAAAGACGGTGGATGCGATGTGTGCGCAAGCGGGGATCGAACGGGTCCTGCTTGAAAATCTCCCAGACTTTGCGAACGGACTCCTTTTGGGCGGGAGAAAGACGGTGGAAGCTCGTCCAGAACCGCTCGACCGCGCGGTAGCGATACTTCATCGCAAGTGCGGCGGTGGAGTCTCGAACAGTGCTGTTTCTGTGTCCACGAAGCGACCGGACTGGGCGTCCCGCATCGCTTCCTTAAACTCTTCGGGAATCCACGAATCGTCCTGCTCCACGATGAAGCGCGCCACAAGCGCCCGCTCGGCCGGCGGCAGTGCTTTGATGCGCTCGATGATTTCAACCGCGCTCATACCGGCACTATCCATCGAATGCCTTTCATGGCAAGCCGCATCCCTGCGGTCTCTTGTGGCTTCGGAAGTTCTTCTTGCCTGTCACGACCAGTCCGAAAAGCTCACAGGCAGGAAGCCGACGGCGGCTGGCACCGCGCGGGACCGCTGCACGAAAAGGCGATGTCCCCTCGAGCCAGTCCGGCGGGGATGAACCCGTAAACGCATCGCTGACATGGACGACTGGCAACTGCTTCGGGATTACGTGGAGCGCGGCTCGGAACCGGCCTTCCGGGCGCTGGTGGACCGCCATTTGCCACTGGTGCACGGCGCGGCCCGTCGGCAGATCCAAAGCCCGGAACTGGCCGAGGACGTGAGCCAGACCGTTTTCATCCTGCTCGCGAAAAAGGCGCGAACCTTCAGGCGCGGCGTGGTGTTGCCCGGCTGGTTGTTTCGCACGACCCGGTTTGTGGCCACCCGCGCTTTGCGGGCCGAGCAACGGCGTCAGCGACGCGAACAGGAGACCTTCCAAATGCAACAACTCCATTCCCCCGCCGCCGCGGTTCCCCACCTCGCGCCGGTCCTGGACGAAGCCCTCGCCGAACTGGGCGCGAAGGATCGCGACGCGCTTCTGCTCCGCTTCGCGCAAGATCGCAATCTGCGCGAAGTCGGCCAACAACTCGGCGTCAGCGAAGCAGCAGCCAAGAAGCGAGTCAGCCGCGCGCTCGACCGGTTGCGCGGCTTCTTCGCCCGGCGCGGCTTCACGCTATCGACAACCGTGCTGGTTGGCGTCCTCACCGAGCAACTGGCCCACGCGGCGCCCGCCGAACTCGCGTCGCGGATCGCAGCACATTCACTGTCTGGCGGCGCAACCGCCGGTGCCGGCGTGTCCGCGCTGGTCGCGGAAACCGTGCGCGCCTGGCGCTGGGCAAATCTGAAACTGGCTGCTTCGATCGGTGTGACGGGCGTCGCCAGCCTGGGGCTGGTGATGGCGTTGGCGCCTTCCAAACCGGCCCAATCAACGGTCGCTTCTCCAGGCACCACAGAGTCGGCCGCGGCTCACGCAAAGACGTCGGCGGCGGAAGCGCTGACTGCAGTTGCTCGAAATGCGGGGCCGGTCCCGGGGGTGACGGTTGCCGCCGGCCAGGTTCTGTGCTTGCACATCTTCGCCAAAGACACCGGCGAACCGGTCGTCCATGCCAGCCTCGCGCTGAACGTGGTTACCGACCGCGAGTGGCGACAACGCTTCGACTTGGCGACCGATGACACCGGCTCGGCCGACGTGCCCTACCCGGTCGGCACCGGGCGGCTGGATGTCGGCGTGTTGTCCCGCGGTTGGGTGGCGCGATTCATGACCTGGATCACCGACCGCGATGACCCACTGCCGGCGGACTACACCCTGCACGTGGATCGGGTGGCCGAGTCGATGGGCGGTTGGGTGCGGGACGAAGAAGGTCAGGCAGTCGCGGGCGCGGAAATTTGGGGTTCGCTTGGCCAGACTGGCGATTCGGCCAATCGCGAAACACCGCGGGAGCGCTTCGGTTTCCTTGGCGACGCGCCTTTGACGCGGACGGACGCCCAAGGCCACTGGACCTGCGCCGTGATTCCGGCCAAAGACCATCGAGGCTTCCAACTCAAGGTCCGGCATCCCGATTTCCCGGAAACCTCGATCGCTTCGTGCCGCCCGGCGAGCGAGATCGAAGCCACTGTTGATGAGACCTTGGAATTGCTTTGGGCGGGCCGGCTGGTGACCACGATGAACCGAGGGCTGACTCTGGCGGGCCGCGTGCTCGACGAAGGCGGCACACCCATCGCGGGCGCCGAGGTGGCCCACGCACCCCACGCCACTGATCCGCTGAAAGCCACCACCAGCTTTGAAGGCAGGTTTGCGATTCCGAAGCTCGAAGCGGGGAGCTTCGACTTTGTCGTCACCGCGCCTGGGTTTGCACCCGAATACCGCAAGGTCGAGCTGGCAGCCGGCACAGGACCAGTCGAAATCCGGATGAAGCCAGGAGCCGTGCTGCGGTTGCGTGTGGTGGACGAGGCAGGCCGCGCAGTGCCCGGCGCCACGGTGGGAATCGAGGCGTGGGGCGGCCTTCGCCACAAAATCAAGTGGACTGCCGAAAGCGGGCCGGACGGCCGGATCGAATGGACCTCGGCACCGCCAGACGGGGGCGTGGAATTGTACGCGTTCAAGCCCGACTGGTGTTACACGCGCGACATTCGCCTGCAGGCGGACGGTGAAGAGCACGTGATCACGATGCGCCGAGCGTTGGTCGTCACCGGCACGGTGACCGACGCGGAGACCGGCCTGTCGATCCTCGACGCCAAAGCGTTTCCCGGCTATGGCACCGACGAATACTGCTGGGAACGACTGGATACCCGGCGCGCCAACGGCGGTGCGTTCAAGGTTGTGCTCGCCGAACTCAAGGATCCGTGGCGGGTCCGGGTCGAAGCCGACGGCTACGCATCCTTCGTTTCGCAGCCGTTGACTCCAGCAAGCGAGGGTGTGCTCGATGTGGCATTGCGGCCGCTCGACTCCAGCAAAGCGCTCCACGGTGTGGTCCTTCGCCCGGACGGTCAACCTGCCACCAACGCGGAAGTGCTCCTGCAGACACTGGACACGATCGTCGAGATCAACCGTCTCCATTTTCGTCGCCTGCTCGGCGAAGCGCAGATCGTGAAGACCAAGTCGCCCGATGGTGGGTTTTCCTTCGCGCCCGATCCCAAAGCGCACACCGTCGTGGCCGCGAGTCTGGAGGGTTTTGCCCGCGTTCGGATCCAGGATCCCTGCCAACCGCTGACGCTGCACCTGCAGTCTTGGGGTCGGGTCGAAGGCGTGATCGACGCGAGCGCCAGGGGCCGGCCGGTGGAAAATGTGGTTCTCGAAGACGCTGCCGCGGGGCGCTACAGGTGGCTCCTGCACCTTGGGCACCGCCCGACGAAGCCCGACGCGCGCGGAAGATTCGTGTATGACCTTGTGCCGCCGGGAGCGGTTTGCGTCTGGCTGTTCTCCGGTAGTGACGTCCTAATCCACCACGGGACGCCCGTGAATGTCTCGCCGGGTGAAGTCGCGTCGGTGGTGATCGCCGAGACCGGCTGCCGCGTGACAGGCCGCCTGGTGGCGACGAGCCAGCCGATTAGCGATTGGGCCGAGTTGCTTTCGTTCGCCCAAGTGGGGTCGCGCGATCCACCGCCCGAGCCGCCTGCCGGACTCACGGGCGATGCGGCCAAGCTCTGGCTGCTGGACTTGTGGGGTTCCGACTCCGGCCGGCGCCTCGCACTAACCGCCCACAGCACGGACGTGAAAATCGCGGCGGATGGTAGTTTTGAAGGCGAGGAAACGCTGCCGCCCGGCGCGTATCGGCTGACGGTGGCGTTCAAGAGTAAGTTCCCAGTGCTAAGGACGCTCTTCACGGTTCCGCCGCCCGGCGGCTCTGGTCCAGCCGTCGTCGATTTGGGAAACCTCGTGGTTGACCAAGCGGCGACAAGTGCGGCGCGGTGAGCGGGCTTCGCGGCGACTCGGCGCTTGCGCGCGGCCACGGTGCGGCGCAATTTCGGCGCCGACACACAACCCACGTTTCTGCCATGAACACCTCCATTCCCGTCCGTAAAGCCACCGTGGCCCTGATCGTCGCCGGCCTGGCCTGCCTTGCCTTCACCGGTCTGCCGCGCGCTTTCGCTGCTGACCCTGCTCCGGCACCGCTGCGGATCATCTGCTTCGGCGCCCACCCGGACGACTGCGAGATCCAGGTCGGCGGGTGCGCCGCGATGTGGGCCGCCAAAGGCCACAAGGTGAAGCTCGTGTCGGTGACCAATGGCGACATCGGCCATTGGCGCGACGCCGGTGGTCCGCTGGCGCGCCGGCGGCTGGCGGAAGTGGAAGCCGCGGACAAAATCCTGGGCGTGACCACGGAGGTGCTGGACATCCACGATGGCGAACTGCTGCCGACCTTGGAGAATCGTCGCACGCTGACCCGCCTCATCCGCGAGTGGCAGGCGGACATCGTGATGGGGCCGCGGCCGAACGATTACCACCCTGACCATCGCTATGTCGGTGTCCTGGTCCAGGACGCGGCGTACATGGTCACGGTGCCGTTCTTCTGCCCGGACGTGCCGCACCTCACCAAGAACCCGGTGTTCATGTACTACCCGGACAATTTCAAAAAACCGAACCCGTTCCAGCCCGACATGGTGGTGTCGATCGACGGCGTGATGGACAAGAAGCTGGACGCGCTGGCGCAGTTGGTTTCGCAATTCCAGGAAGGCGGCGCAAATGGCGGACCCGAGCTCGCCGATCCAGCGAAGGCCGACGAGCGCACGCAGGCGGTGAAGGAGTCGTTCGGACGCCGGAGCCGCGGGTTGGCCGACCGGTTTCGGTCGCAACTGATCGAAGCCTACGGCGCGGACCGGGGCGGAAAAGTCCAGTATGCCGAGGCGTTCGAACTCTGCGAGTACGGCAGCCAGCCCGACAAGGCCGCGCTCAAAAAGCTGTTTCCGTTCTTCGGCGAATAGGCACGGAACTCGAATCGAGGTGAGATTGGACTGAGCCGGTCCAGAGAGTAGCGCCTTTATCCGGATACCGCGTCACACCGCCCGAAGGCGGGAATTTCACGCCAAGGGTGAGTTCGCCCATTTCCCAGGTCAGGCGGTGGCTTTCTCCCGCGCCAGACGCTCCGCCAGCCATTTTTTCATCAGGGTCTGACGGGAGACGCCGCGCTGCCCGGCGACACGCTCCAAGTCTTCTACCATGTGCTTGGCGAGGTCGAGGTTTACCCGGACCTTCTCCTGGCCCGGCCGCCGCGCCCTGGTCAGATCGAAATAATCCAGCACGTCCTCGCCGGCGTCGAAACGCGCTTCAAGGTTCTCGGCGGTAGTTTTAGCCTTGGCTGTCATAGGCGGCCTTTTCGTTTTCTCGCGCTCGCCGGACGCTGATGATTCGCACCCGGTCCCCTCGCTCGGTGAAGATGGCGCTCCAGTACTGGCCCTCGTGTCGGGCGATCAACATGCGCCGCGCTTCGCCCCGCTCGCGCGCCGGCAGAACCAGCGCATTCGCGTCCTGCCACAGAACTTGGGCGGCATCGAAGTCGATCCCGTGTTTCGCCTGGTTGGCCGCGCTCTTGGCGGGGTCGAACTCGAATTTCATCGCCGATGCACAAGGCTAAGCCGGGTCAGGCAGACGTCAAGCTCGCCGGCCTGCTAGCTGACCCGCCCAATGATCGCCATTGCCGTGCCGCCGCCCAAGGGTCTCGATCTAGCGTTGTTGAAGCTGCGGTTGCAGAGCCGGCAGGCTGGCTGGAACGGTTGTCGCGACCGGCCGCCATTGGCCGGCGGCGGCGGCACGGAATTCACCCAATAACCGCGGGCGGACCGACTTTCGCACCTGCCAGTTGTTGGCCCCGCAGACGATCAACCAAAGCAGCGCCACCACCAGCCAGTTCCAGACCCCCACCACGAACAGCACGGCGGAGAACACGAGCCACGGCACGAACAGCACGCGGAAGATGGCGCGCAGCGAGGCGTATTGCGGGCGCCGGCCGGCCACGCTGTACCACATCCCCGCCCACGCCAGCGTGGGCATGTCCCAGACGAACATCGCCATCGCCGCCGCGGCGGGCAGCCAGTCGTTGATTTGTCCCCCCGGCCCGCCGCCGCCCGAGAATAACATGGCCGTTTCGACGACGAGCAGGGCGGCCGCCGGCACGCCGAACAACCGCCGCATCGCCAGCATCGAGCCTTCCACGATCCGTGGTGCATCCAGGCCGGTGGTGAGCAAAAGTTCCAACGCGCCGCTCCGTCGGTCCTCGCTGAAGCGAAACGCGGCTTCCGAAGCGGTCAGCCATTTCAACGTGGCTTGCAGGAAGAACGCCACGAGAGCGGTCATGCCGGCCGACCACCCGTCCCAACCGACCAGGAGCCGCGCGACCATCCACGCCGCGAGCAGCAACGCGAACAGCCCCCAAAGCAACGTGCGTTTGAGCTGGTGCCGGCTGCCGAGCCAGAGCACCGGGTTGCGGTCGAGCAGTCGCCGGCGCAACAACAGCCGCTCGCCGCGCTCGCCGAGGAGCAGAACCAGCCAGCGTTGCTGCCAGCGCGCGGACAAGCGGAAGGCGGTCTGCTCGCGCCACGCCCGGCCAGTGAAGCGGGCCGCGGCGACCAGGAACAACCAGGCTTCGGCGTGCGTGCCCGCGAGCGTAAACCAGAACGCGGCCGGGTCTTTCGCGAATTCCGCGCCCGGCGCGGCCATCAGGGCGCCCGCGGGCGTGAGGGTCGTCAGGATTTCGCGAACGAGTTGCGGGCCGCTCGTCCAGGCCTCGAGCAGCCACGGCAGCACTGCCACGGCGAGGAAAAGCACAAAGCCGGTGAGCGCGAAGGCGCTGCGTATTTCCTGGCACAGCGCAGACATGGCCATGCCGACCGCCAGCGAGAACCACAGGGCGTTCGCGAGTACCAGTACGATGCGGCCAAACTCGGCCAGCGACACGCCGCCCAGCAACAGGCTCAAGGCGAGCACCGGCAAGACCGCCAACAGGCTGAACACTGCGGTCACCGACGCCGCAGCGAGCTTGCCCAAGACGATGTCGTACGCGCGGAGGTCGGTCAGGAACAGCAGGCCGAGCGTGCCTTCGCGCTTCTCTTCACTGAGCACATCGGCGGTGAAGAGCGGCCCCGCCACGAGGCAGAACGCGAAGGCGAGCAGGATCAAGGTTTCGAAGATGCCGCGTCCCAGGCCGGCGGCGGCGGTCCAGTCGCTGTTGAACCAGAGCTGCGCGGCGCCGATGAGCACCGCCACGGCCGCGGCCACGACGCGCGCCCAGAAGGCGCTGCGTCGCCGCGCCGCCACGCGCAACTCACGCTCGACGATGGGCAGCACTCGCATCGAAATTAGGACAGACGCCGCGCCGGTCCGTTTTGCCGTCGGTGGTTGGTCGGCTAGGCTGGCCCGGCGGCCTCGCCCACCGCGGGCACCGCCGGGCGCGGGGCGGTCTTTCGCCAACGGCTGCGACGGCCAGGACCGGACCGGCCAGCGCCCCGCAGCGTCTCCGCCGCGGCCGCCCGGAAATGGCGACGCAATTGGCGCGACGCCCAGAGCGTGAAGACCAAGTTCTTCAACACCCCGGCCGCCACCCGCCCCAGACCGGGGAGGTAAAGCCCGCCGGGCAAAAGCTGCTGCACCCACGGCAGATTTTGCAGCCACATCATCAACCGCGCCGGCAACAGCCCGCTCAGACCTTGCAGGTAATAGCCGAGCGTCCACGGGATCAGGATCACGAAGGCGAAAGTCAGCAGCAGCGCCAGCCCGGCCTTGCGCAGCGACAGGCTCAGCCACGCACCCACGGCGCACAGCGCGAACACGTCGGTCAGGAAACTGACATAGCTGTTGGCGGCGGAGATGACGTAGTAAGGCAACAGCGATCCGGCCGCGAAGGTCCGCGGCTGCGTCGCCTGCCAGTTGGCCAGCACATAGGCGACGTGCAGGAGACCGATCGCGAAGATCGGCCAGAAGAAGTATTGCCAAAGCGAACGCCGGTGGCCGCGGAGCAGGGTGCGCACCGGCAATGGCGAGGTGAGCAGCAGCTCGAGGGCGCCGGTGCGCCGGGCTTCGAGGAAGAAGTGGCACGCCATGACGGTGATCCAGACGCGGTTGGTGAAGATGAGCGCGTAAGCAAAGTTTTGATGAAACTGGAATGCGGCCGGGTTCTTGCGTGAGCCGACCGCGATCCAATAGACGTTGATCGCCACCAGCGTCACGAGGGTCCAGAAAACGAAGTGTGGCCAGCGCGCACGAGCCGAGGCGGCGAAAACGGGGTTTTTGTCGAGCCGGCGCCGGAAGGCCCGCTTCCACCCGCGCGTGTAACCGAACCGCAGCCACCAGCTACGCGTGACCGGTTTCTCGCTCGGATCTTCCCGCCAGACGCGCGGCAACATCACCGCCGTCGCCACTATGAAGGCCCAACTCAGTCCGTGCACCAGCGCGAGCGAAGTCCAGTAAAGCTGCGGGCCGGTCTTGTACGACGCGTCCATCGCCAGGTAGCCCGTGTAGGCCGGGCTGACGAGCGCCAGCGGCGGAAGCTGATTCACCGCGATGCCCAGCACGCCGGTCGCGAAAAACACGAACAGCCCCGGCACCAGCCCGGTCAGGCCGAGGATCAAGATGATCGAGCCGAGCGTGGCCTTGGTTTGCTCGCGGCTCAGCGCGGAGACGAACATGCCGGCGGTGAGTGAGAACACGATGGCGTTCACCACCGCCAGCGCCACGCGTCCGTACTCCCCCGGCGTCACGCCGCCCAACAACAAAGGCAGGCCCAGCGCCGGCAAAATGGCGAGCAGGCCGTACAAGCCGGTGAGCGCGGTGGCGATCCACTTGCCGAACACGACGTGGTAGCTGCTCAACTCGGTGAGAAACAAGAGGCCCAGTGTGCCATCGCGTTTTTCCTCGCTGATGCAGTCGGCGGTGATGAATGGCCCGACCAGCAGACAGAACGCGAACGCGAGGACGCTGAGGTAGGCGAACAAGGTCTTGCCCAGCAGCGTGGGTGGCAGGGTGCGCCCGGACCATAGGACCATCCAGCCGCAGACGACCGCAGCCGCCAACGCCGCCGCCACCCGCAGCCAGTAGTTCTTGCCGCGCCGCGCGGCCACGCGCAGCTCGCGGTCGATGATCGGGAGCAGGACCATTCGCACGGCAGTGTAGGCAAGGTCCGCCGCAGGCCAAGACCGAACTCCGTCGCGGGACGCCGGCCAGTGCATCCCGAGTAAGCGGCGCGCCGTGGTCCCGATGGCGATGCCGCCTGGTGGCCGCCGTTCCCGCTATGGCGCTTCGTTGCGGAATCGAACGTCTTCAACGTTCTTCCCGATCTGCACGCGCTCCTGGCCTTGCGCCAACCGCTGTCCATTGACGGTGACGTTCTGGAACCGAATGTTGCGCACGAAGCCCGGCACCTGCTTGTGCATGTATTGGTTCACGACCGGCTTCAGCCGGATGAACTCGCGCTGGCCTTCGCCATGCAAGCGCACGTTTTCCACCGTGATGTCCTCCAGGCGCATGTCCTCGCCTGGCTCGAACAGGAACGGCGTCATCGTGAAATGGATGATGTCGAGATTGCGCAGCGTGATCTGGCGCATGAACGCCGCGCGGCTTTCGTGGCCCAGCAGGAAAATGCGCGCGCGGTCGCACCACAACACGCAGTTTTCCACGGTGACGCGCTCGACGTTGTCGTTCGCCCCGGTGAAGTCCAGGCCCTTGAGCGCCACGCAATCGTCGTCGGTGCGGATGAAGCAGTCGGTGATGAGCACGTCCTGCGAATTGCAGGGGTTGATGCCGTCGTCGTTTTGCACGCGGCCGCCGCAGATTTTGACGCCGCGGACGGTGACGTTGCGGCTGTGTTGCGGAACGACCGTCCAATGCGAAGCGCCGCGGACGGTAATGCCCTCCACGGTGACATTCGTGCCGCGGATGGCGACGACGGTCGGGGTAGGACCTTTCCGCCATTCCCAGTCCGAGTCGTCGAGGATGCCCCGTCCGACGATGCGGATGTTTTCGCCCTCGGCGATCACGCCGCCTTTCACCACCGCCCCGCCGGCGAGGTAAAGCGTCTGGTTGTTCGTGAGCAGAATCCGTTCGGGTTTGTGCACCCCCGGCCCGAAATAGACGACGCCGGGCGCGCCCGGTTTGGGCGGGTCGCTTTCCAGCGGATTCGCGAAGAGCAACAACGGTCCGTTCTTCCCGTCCGGCTCGAGGCTGAACGTGTGCGGCCCGTCCAGCGTGAGCAGCAAGGTGTGGTCGTCTGGGTGCAGTATCGCGGCGACCGCGGACTGCGGGCGAATCGCCGTGTTGCGCAGCGACCGCTTCGACGTGACCCGCACCTCGACCCTGCCAGCCACGTCGAAGTTCGCGAACGCGTAAGGCCCGCCGTAGTCCCACTCTTTCCCCGCGAACGGCGGATCGAGCGTGCGCGCGGTGTAAACGTCCACTGGCTGGCCGTTCGCCGTGACCTCGTAATCAGGCGAAAGCGGCTCGCCAGCCGGCGCCGCGTACGTGACCACCTTCGCCGCGGCGGCGGGCGCGGACTCGGCCGCTCGGATTGCCAGAGAGAAGAAAAAGAATCCGCACAAGACGACGAGGCAGGGCTGGAGCTTCATGTGCCGCGCAGTGTAGTGCTTTGGCCGCCGCCGCTTCAATGGTGTCGTGCTGGCGTGACCGGGAGGAGATCGCTGTTGTCACGGCGGAGCGACGGTAGTTTCATCGGCGCCAGCAAAGACCACCATGAACTCCCGCGAACGCTTGCAAGCCACCCTCAACCATCGCCAGCCCGACCGTGTCTGCGTGGACTTCGGCGCCACCTTCGTCACTGGCATCCACGTCTCGGTCGTTCACCAACTCCGCCAGCGGCTGCTCGGCCGGTCAGATTTCCGCGTGAAGGTGATCGAGCCGTATCAAATGCTCGGTGAGGTGGACGACGAACTCCGCGCCGCGCTGGGCATCGACGTCGTGGGCGTCGCACCGCGGCTTTCGCTGTTCGGCACCGAATCGCGCGACTGGAAACCGTTCACCACCTTCGACGGCACGCCATGCCTGGTGCCGGGCGCGTTCAACCTCACCCCCGCGCCCGATGGCGGCTGGTACATCCACCCCGAAGGCGACACCCGCGTCGGCCCGAGCGGGCACATGCCGGAAGGCGCGTACTTCTTCGACGCCGTGATTCGCCAGCCGCCGATCGACGAGGCAAAGCTCGATCCGGCGGACAATTGCGAAGAGTTCGGCCCGCTCAGCGAAGCCGACCTCGCGCACTATCGCGCCAAACGCCAATGGCTCGCCGAGCGGCCCGACGCCGGCAGCATCCTGGTGGTGCCGGGCACCGGCTTTGGCGACATTGCGCTCGTCCCGGCCATGTGGCTCAAGCAGCCCAAAGGCATCCGCGACGTGGCCGAGTGGTACATGACCACCAAGACGCGGCCGGACTACGTGCGCGCGATCTTCGAGAAACAATGCGAGTACGCGTTGCAGAATCTCGAAACGCTCGTCGGCCTCTTCGGCGACCTGATCCAGGTGGCGCTGATCACCGGCACGGACTTCGGCACCCAGCGCGGGCCGTTCATCGCGGTTCAGTCCTATCGCGACCTCTTCAAGCCGTTTCACCGGCGGATCAATGACTTCATTCATCGCCGGACGAAGTGGAAGACGTTCATCCACTCGTGCGGTTCGGTGTACCAGTTCATCCCGGACTTCATCGACGCCGGGTTCGACGTGCTCAACCCGGTCCAATGCTCGGCGGTGGACATGGAACCGCGCCGGCTCAAACGCGAGTTTGGCCAGGACCTGGTCTTTTGGGGCGGCGGCGTAGACACCCAGCAAACCATCGCCCGCGGCACGCCGGAGCAGGTCTATCGCGAGGTGCGCGAGCGGATCGACATCTTCAACGCCGGCGGCGGCTACGTCTTCGACGCGATCCACAACGTCCAGGGCAACACGCCCATCGAAAACGTCGAGGCGATGTTCAAGGCCATCCGGGAGAGCGCACAATGAAAAAGGAAATGCAAACCCGCCGGCACTGAAGTAGCCTCCCGCTGTGAACCGAATCACGTTCAACCCTGAGCAGTGCGGTGGCAAACCTTGCATCCGGGGCATGCGCATCCGGGTGAAGGACGTGTTGGACATGCTGGCGGAAGGAGCGAAACCCGACGAAATCCTCGCGGACTTCCCGGACTTGGAGCCGGAGGACATCCAGGCTTGCATCGCTTACGCCGCCCGGTATGTGGACCACCCGGTCCTCGTGGGCGCCTGAGCCATGCGTTTCCTGGTGGATGCCCAACTCCCGCCCGCGCTGGCTGGTTGGCTCGGCGAACGGGGCCTCTCCGCGGCGGCCGTGCGCGAAGCAGGCTTGCGCGATTCGGACGACGGAAGCATCTGGAACTTCGCCATCGCCGGCGGCTGGACGCTGATCACGAAGGACGAGGATTTCGTCGAACGCTGCCTCGGGCGGCCCGACGCGCCCGCCGTCGTCTGGCTCCGTGTTGGCAATTGCACAAACCGCGTCTTGTTCGCCTGGCTTGATCCGCTCGTGCCCGAGATTTGCCGTCGCCTCGAAGCCGGTGAGCGCCTTTTGGAGATCCGACGGCCTGGAAACAGACTGCAAGACCCATCGGGCGGAGGCCGGGGCGACACTGAACAGGGCAAAAATGAATAGCCGCAGGTGGAACCAGCGGGACTGGCACGCGCGGAGCATTCGACCCCGCAGGGGGCGAACTGGCTTGGGCAACACCAACCGTGATCTGAAACCCACGGCTATTCGAACTCAGTCCCTCCGGGACGGGGCGGCAACGGCCAAATGCGCCCACGCCCACAACCGCCGCCAAATCCCTCTTGCCCGCCACCGTCACCTTGCTACACCTTTCCCTGTCAGCCGCGCTTCCAATTGACCTTCGGTCAGTGGATTTCGGCCGACAGATGGTAACGAGACCACGAGAACATGCCGCAACTTCACTCGCACTATGACAAACGAGGACTACAGCAAGGAGGACATTGCGCAGGCATTTGTAAAGGCTCCTGCCAACATTCAAGCCGCATTGGAGTCAGAGCAACTCCTCACAACGCTTGAAGAGATTGGCGGTAAACACGGGTTAAACGAGAGCCAAAGCGATGCGTTGGTGGATGAAACGGGACTCCTGTTGTTGGGTTTGACACCCAAAGGCCAGTTCGCCAGCAGCATTGAAGGCCGATTGGGTCTTGACTCACAACATGCCAAGGCCCTTGCGAGTGATGTCATACTTGAGGTTTTTGAGACCATTTTAGGTGATTCGACGCCGCCCTCGCCTTTACCGAACCGGAATCAAGTGCTCTACGAAGACCGGCGTTGTCTAGTCACGTATTCCACGTTGGAAGTTGGACCTACGACCTACCCGGTCAGCAAGATCACCAGTGTTATGCAGCCTCTGAAGATGGGTTGGCTGAGTCCGACATATTGGGTTACAGTTGAATTCGCCGGAGGTGAAGAGCTTCGGATCGAGCGCAAAAAGCAGGAAGAGGTAGACGGCATTTACGTGGCATTGCGAAAAGCACTAGACGCATGATATGGTCACCCCAGCGTTTTAGTGGGCTCGGTGACGCTCGCCGCTGAACGCCACTCATTGGCCGTGCCTCTCACCCCCAAAACCAACCTCGCCTACCTCCTCCCCATCTGCCTCGTGGCCACGTTGGGCGGGCTCTTGTTTGGCTACGACACTGGCGTCATCTCTGGCGCGATCGAGCCACTGACAGCGAAGTTCGCGCTCAGCGACTTCATGAAAGGCTGGGCGTCCGGTTGCGTGCTCATCGGCTGCGCGACCGGTGTGCTCGCCGTTGGTCCGATCTCCGACCGCTTCGGTCGCAAACTCGCGATGTTCCTGGCCGCCCTCATGTTTCTCGCCTCCGCCATCGGCACTGCCGTGCCGCCCCACATCGGCACGTTCATCGCGTTCCGGTTCCTCGGCGGCGTGGGCATCGGCATCGCCTCGATCTCGACGCCCATGTACATCGCAGAGATCACGCCGGCCCACCTGCGCGGCCGTCTGGTGTCGGTGAACCAGATCGCCATCGTCGGCGGCATCGCGGCGACCGCGTTCATCAACTATTTCATCGCGCACTCGCAGGGCGATCCCGCGCAACCGCAGATTCAGGCCTGGCTCACCGACACCGGCTGGCGATGGATGTTCGCCACCGGCATTGTGCCGTCGGTGCTGTTCGGCGCGCTGCTCTTCACGATTCCCGAAAGCCCGCGCTGGCTGGTGGAACGGCGCCGCGAAGCCGAGGCCCAGGGCATCCTGAGCAAGGTGGCCGGTCCGGCATTTGCCGATCAGGAGGTGGCCGGCATTCGCGCCTCGCTGGCCAGCGAGCAAGGCACGTGGGGCGAACTTTTCTCGCCGCGATTGCGCGCGGCGTTGTTCATCGGAATTGCGCTGGCGATCCTGCAACAAGTCACCGGCATCAACGTCTTCCTGTACTTCGGCGCGACGATCTTCAAGAGCCTGAGCGCCTCCACGGGCGTGGATGCCGGGCTGCTGCAACAAATCATCATCAATGGCTCCAGCGCGCTGTCCACGGTCGTGGCCATCGCGACGGTGGATCTGTGGGGGCGCCGGCCGTTGATGCTGCTGGGCGCGACCGGCATGGGCCTGAGCCTGGCCACGATGGGCTTGATGGCACAGCATCTGACCGACCCGGCGGCCGCCAGCGGTTGGATGCTGGGCTTCATCATCCTGTACGTGGTGGCATTCGGGCTCTCCGTCGGGCCGGTGACGTGGGTGATCCTTTCGGAAATCTATCCTACCGCCGTGCGCGGCCGGGCGTTGGGGCTGGCGGCGTTTTTCCTGTGGTTGGCGGACTACGCCGTTACGCAGACGTTCCCGATCATGGACGCAAGAGGTTCGTGGTTTGTGCGCCAGTTCAACCACGCGTTCCCGTTCTACGTTTACGCGGCCTATTGCGTGATCCTCGTATTCGTCGTCTGGCGGGTCGTGCCGGAAACCAAGGGCAAATCGCTGGAAGAAATCGAGAAGTCGTGGAACGCGGGGGGGCACGACTGAGGCTGGGAACGAGGCGGTTTTCTGCGTCGCGAAACGACAGGCACCATCCCCCGCTCTTAGCCCAAGTTCCTCAGTGGGTGAGGCGAAAGCGGAAGCGCCCGGGGGCGGAAGGAATGTGCAGGGAGCGACGGAAATGACCACATGTCCGAACCCGACCCAACGTCCTTTGTCCCAAAAAAGTGGCCCGCCCCCACTGACCCCGCCGCCGCCAGCTTTTCGCCCAAGTCCAGCCGGGGCAGCCGTTTCAGGTTGTAGGCCAGGCAGACCAGCGTCCTTTCCAACGACACCCTCCCCAAGCCGCGGAACCGAATTGCCGGAAGCCTAGCAGGTCCGCGCCGCCTCATTTCACCTCGGGGCTACCCTGGCCAATGTTCTGACCTTGACGCACGCTCCCGCAAACCGGTCATCTCCTCTCGGCTGGCAATTTTTTGGGCGCAAATCGGGCCTTTTCGTAACGATAAATAACAGTTGCCATTCCGCGGCCGGTGAGTACACTTCGCCTCGCTTGTTGGAAAACTAGTCTCTTCCAAGACATGGTGAATCTTCAGTTGAACGCCGTTCAGTGATGATTTGAAACCCGGCAGTCGGGAACAGTTTGGAATCAACAGTCAGTCTCCAACGGCAAATCATCCAAACATGAGTAATAAACTGTTCGTCGGAAATCTCTCCTTCAACACGACGGAGAACGATCTCCAGGACGCGTTCGCGGCGCACGGCGTCGTGGTCGAGGCCAACCTGATGGTGGACCGCGTCAGCGGTCGCCCGCGCGGCTTTGGCTTCGTCACCATGAGCACGCCGGAAGAGGCCCAAAAGGCCATTGAAGCCATGAACGGCGCGCAGCTCGACGGCCGCGCCCTCACGGTCAATATCGCCCGTCCGAAAGAAGAGCGTCCCAGCGGCGGCGGCGGCGGATACAGCCGCGGTCCCCGGCGCGATTTCGGCGGTGGCGGTGGTGGTGGCCGGCGCGAGCGCTACTAAGCGCCGTTCGATCTGATTGGCTGGGGCGACGTCCCGGTGGGCGTCGCCCCATGTCTTTTTGCCTAAGCTTAGGCCTTCACCCACCGGAAGAGCCCAAACGGCCGAGGTTTGTCCAGGAACGAAGAATACTACATGGAAGAACACATTGAGGTCGAAGGCCGCGTCGTGACCGTCCTGGCCGGCACGATGTTTCGCGTCGCGTTGGACAACAAACATCAGGTGCTGGCCACCATCTCCGGCAAAATGCGCAAGCGCTTCGTGCGCTTGACCGCGGGTGACCGCGTGAAGATGGAAATGTCACCTTACGACCTGAACAAGGCCCGCATCGTTTGGCGACTGGGATAAGAACCGTCGCCACCACCGTCTGTCGCCCGCGATCAAGCGCGCCGGCAGATCGTCATTTGCCCGGGCAGTTCCCAATGGGTGCTTGCCTGCAGATTCCGGCTCAGCCGCGCCCCGCGATCAACTGACGGAACTCGGCGAACAACGGCGCGGAATCGTGCGGTCCGGGCGAGGCCTCGGGGTGATATTGCACGCAGAACACCGGCCGGGTCTTGTGCCGCAAGCCCTCGACGGTTTGGTCGTTCAGGTTGATCCGGTTGACCGTCACGTCGGACGGCAAGGAGTCGGCGTCCACCGCAAAACCGTGGTTCTGCGACGTGATCTCCACCCGACCGGTTTCAAAATCCTTCACCGGCTGGTTGGCCCCGCGATGGCCGAATTTGAGCTTGAAGGTCTTTCCGCCCAACGCCTGGCCGAGGATTTGGTGTCCCAAGCAAATGCCGAAAACCGGGATGCCTGCTTGGAGAAATTCGGACACCGCCTGCACCGCGTAAGGTAACGCCGACGGATCGCCGGGGCCGTTGGAGAGAAAAATCCCGGCCGGCCGGTACTTCATCGCCTCGGCCGCCGACGTATCTGCCGGTACGACCTGGGTGCGAAAGCCGTGCTGTCTCAGCCGCCGCAGGATGTTGTATTTCATCCCGAAATCGTAGGCGACGATCGGAATGTCCGCCGGCGGGAGCGGGTCGCGGGCGTTGCGGGCGTCCACTTCGGCGGGCCCGAAGGTGAGTCGGAATCCTCCGCTTTGCTCGTCCTTCTCGTCCCAGAGAAACGCTTCGCGATGCGTAACCTCTTTCACGTAATCCACGCCCAGCAAGCCATGCCAGGCGCGCGCGCGCGCGACGGCTTCCTCCGCGGACAACCCCTCGGTGGAGATGATCCCGTTCAGGGCGCCGCGCACGCGCAGTTTCTTGGTAAGCGCCCGCGTGTCCAAACCGGAAATGCCTGGAATACCGTTGCGCTCCAGATATTCGGGCAGCGTGGCCTCCGCCCGCCAGTTGCTAACCACCGGCGAAAGTTCACGCACGACGAACCCTGCGACGTGGGGCCGCCACGATTCGACATCTGCCGCGTTCACGCCGTAGTTGCCGATGTGGGGGTAGGTCATCGTGACGATCTGGCCTTTGTAGGACGGGTCGGTGAGGATTTCCTGATACCCGGTCATCGACGTGTTGAAACACACCTCGCCGCACGCCGTCGCGCGCGCGCCAAACGCCGAGCCGGTCCACACGGAACCGTCTTCAAGAGCCAGAATCGCATTCATGAAATCACTGCCGGACCGGCCGGATGCTAGGCGGGACGGACGGATGGTCAACGGCAAAGCCTGCCCTTGCCAGGTGTTCACGAGCCGGCGCGGCTAAGGCGCTTCGCCCGGATCCTCGAACGCCTCGACGAATTTTACGATCCCGCGCAGGTCGTGGTAATTCGCCTTCCAATTGTGCGCCTTGCCGGAGCTCTTGGGCAGCCCCTCAGCGGTGACCGTGTCGAGCCAGATGCCGTCGGCGGGCACGATCTGGCGGGCGCGCAGGAACGCGATAAGTTTCACCAGCGCTTCACGGTAGGCCGGGTTCTCGCGGTGCTGAAGCCCGATGGTCAGCGCGGCCATGAACTCGGCCTGGCTCCACCAAACTTTGTCCGTGTCGGTGGCCGGCTGGTTGTCGAGACCGCGATTGTACAGGCCGCCGCGCTCGCGGTCGGTGCCGTACTTGAGCGCATGGTCCAGGATCGCGTCGAAGTACGACCAGGAAGGCCGGCGCCCCAGCACCTGTTCGGCCCGTACCATCAACCACGCGAACTCGACGTTGTGGCCGTACGAAAGGCCGGCGCTGGCCGGATCGGTGACCGGGCTCCAGTCCGGGTGGCGGTGGAAAGCGGCTTTCCCAATCTGCTTCGGGTAAAACCACTTCTGGTTGATCTTAAGTGCTTCGGTGAGGGATTTCTTGACCTCTTTGTCTCGGCTGGCGTCGTAGAGTTCGGTCAGTGCCTCCATCCAATGCAGATGCGCGTTCGCGCTCTTGAGTCCCGCCCGCTCGACCTCGATCCGCGGATCCTGCTCGGCGATCCACTGCCAGTCGCGGGTGTAATGCTCGCCCCAGCCGTCGTTCTTCTTGTCGTGGCAATGTGCCTGCAGCGCGTGGTAAAGGTCCATCGCGTGGCGGAGCGGCACCGGGTCTTCGCTCGCGCGGTGGTACTCAACCAGCGCGTAGATCACGAACGCTTCGCCGTAAAGGTATTTGCGGTCGTTGGTGGGCTGGCCGGCGAGATCGGTTTTCCAGTAATACCCGCCGTTCACCGGATCGCGGAATTTCTCGATCAGGAACTGGTAACCCTGCCGCGCGGCCCGCAGATAATCGCGCTGCGGATCGCGATAGCCTTTGCGATACGCGTGCGCGAAGCCCCAGATCATGCGCGCTTGCGTGACGATCATTTTCTCCGTCGCCGGTGGCGCAGGCCGGGAAGCGTCGTCGGCGAGCACGAAGCCGCCGCGTGGCCAGTCCACGCAACGGTCGTACCAGTACGGCAGCACCTTCTCCGAAAGGTCGGTGTGAAATTCGCGGGCCAGTTGGGAAAGGTCCGCGCTCGACGGAGTCGCCGCCAGGACGCTTGGCGCGGCGACCTGGCACAGCCAAACGCCGAACAACAGACGCAGGGATTGGGAACACCGGTTCATGCGTCAAGATTCACTCGCGTCCGACAACGGTTCAACCCGAAAACCTGTGCCCGCGGAGAATCTCGCGCCCCCCACCCTGCCGATTCGGCACTCGCGCTGGATCTGAGGCGGCGAGGGGTTGACAGTCCCAGGCACGGGCCGTTAATTGCGGACAACAGCCACTCTCCGCTTATGAACCTGTCCTCGATCCGCGTCCGCCTTTGCCCAGCCCACGCCGCTGCGACCGGCTTCACTTTGATCGAATTGCTGGTCGTCATCGCCATCATCGCCATCCTGGCCGGGATGCTCCTGCCCGCGCTGGCGAAAGCCAAGGCCAAGGCCAGCCAGACCTATTGCCTGAACAGCCAGAAACAGATCGGCCTGGCGGTCACCATGTACGAACCGGACAACCAGGAACGAATCCCACTTTGCCGCAACTGGGGCAAAGCCTGGAAAGGCGACCACGACCTGCGCGCCGACGACCTGTGGATGCCGGAATTGCTTGTGCCGTACATCGGCACAAACACTTCCAAGCCCAAGACGACCCAGCGCGCCGGCTACCGGTTGCAGCCGGGCACCTACACCTGCCCGGTCGGCTACAAGATCAAGATTCCGGCGGGCCAGCCGGGTTCCAGTTTCACGACCGATTTCTTCTTTGCGAACGACGGCGTCACGTACGTTTGGAACCACATCTACCTGACCGCGGACCGCAGCGCCTACGAGGTGAAGCGGCCGGTGAGCGGCCGGCCGGCAATTGATTGTCCCCAGCCCACCAAAGCGACGCTGGTCTGGGAAATTCCTTATTGGGATTACCAGTACATGCCCCACCAGCGCGGGATCAACATCGTCTGCGCGGACGGCCATGCCGAACGCGTCAAAGGCAGCGCCCAGGAATACGACTGGTGGGCCTACCACAGCCGCGACGGCTGGGAATGAGCGCTCGGCGCGGACAGTCGCCCGCATCACACGCGATGGCGCACGCTTGATGGTTCGTCCGGTGCGAGTCTTGACCTAAGTCACCGCCGAGCCGGGCGGCGAAGGCAGGGTGGGCCGAGCCATGAAAATCGGATTTCACACCGACGCCTTTAACTCGGCGTACTGGTCCTTCGAGAAATGCCTTCAATGGGCGCAGAAGAACGGCGTCCGCTACATCGAGTGCGGCCTCATCGACGGCGTGAGTTGGATTCACGGCCTTGGCTATCAACCGCACGTCGCGCTTTACGAAGACCCGGTCCTGTTGCGCCGCAAAATGGACCGGTACGGCGTGCGTTTTTCGCAGGTCGATGCCGCCTATCCGCTTTCCCAACAGGACGGCCCGCTCCGCGGCGTGCCTTACGTGCTCAAGTCCATCGCCTGGGCCGCGCAAATCGGCTGCCCGTGCGTGGACACCACCGACGGCCTCCACGCTCCGGAGGGCCTGAACGATCCCGAGGCGATGTCGCTGATGCAGCGCAGCTACGCACAGATCATCGAAGTCGCCGAGGCGCACCGGATCGTCGTGAACATCGAGCCGCACGGCTATTTCACCACCAATCCGGACCGCATGGTCGAGATGTTGGCGTTCGTGAAAAGCCCGTGGCTGCGGATGAACATGGACACCGGCAACACGTTCATCGCCGGCAATGATCCGGTGAAGTTCCTCCGGAGCTTCCTCAAAAAGGTCAGCCATGTCCACGTCAAGGACGTGTCCGAGTCGCTGGCCGCGGCTTTGCGTGGCGGCGCTACCGGCATTGCGGTGAGCCATTGCGCGCTCGGCGAAGGCGTCAACGCCGCCAATATCAAGAAGTGCCTGGCCCTGCTGCGCGACCGTGGTTATGACGGCGTCCTGAGCATCGAATGCGAAGGCGCCGACGGCCCGATGATCGAGAAATCCCTCGCCTGGCTGCGGCGCACTTTGAAGGAACTGGAAATCGAAGAAACGCAGTAGAGCCGGCGTCTGACCGGCTAGCGTCAATCATGCTGCCTGCGGCACCAGCTCGAATTCATTTGCTCCCGGCGAAAGAAGCTCCCGTGGTGATCGTGATGCGCCGCAAGCCGTCGCGATTATTCCACGTCCTAAGCCTGAACACCCAAACCGGGCACTATGAACAGGGCTCTTGGTTCACTGGCAAACTCTACTCGATGCGTTGTGATGTCTCTTTTGACGGCAAGTGGCTCGTCTATTTGGCACTGGGCGCAAATGGCGATTCGTGGAACGGAATCAGCCTCGCGCCGCGGTTAACCTGTGTAGCCGAAGGTTCCAACATTGGCACTTGGAATGGTGGGGGATATTGGTCAACCGCAAAGAAACTGTGTCTGAACGACTGGAAGATTGAGAAGGGTTCTGTGCCGTTCCGCATACAGCCGCTTGAGGCCAGATTCGGCGGCGAATGCTTGAGTGTCCTCTACCCGCGATGGGAACGCGACGGCTGGGTCCGCTGTGGCGAGAATTGGGGGCGCGACCGGCGAGTAGCCAACGCCACCATGTTCACGATCTGCTGCGAAGGCGACAACGGTTGGAATCTACAACCTTCGTGCAAGCACCCCACTTTGCACGCGTGGTTTGCCGGTTACTTGGAGCACGGCTACACGTTCCGCTTCCGAGTTCGCGAGTTGCCCGATCTGTTGGACGACGCGGTTGATTCAGCCACCTACGACTCGCTGGGCCAGTTGGTTGTCTCCCGCCTCGGCGTGGTTTCGGTGTACACCTGCCAGGCCCACCGTGCTTTGAAGTTGCGATTTCAAGTCGATCTCGAACCGCTGGCACCGAAGGATTCGCTTGCCCGCGACGACCAAAACGCCTTCCCATAGATGAAGTTTTAGCCCCGGGAACAATTACGGAACTAACCTCTATGAACACATACAATGACGTCACCCGTCGTGACTTCCTCAAAACCTCCGCCACTGCCGCGGCCACGGTCGGCGTGGCCGGACTGGCGGCCAGCCGCTTCGCCCATGCCGCCGGCAGCGACATGCTCCGCGTCGGCATGATCGGCTGCGGCGGACGCAACACCGGCGCCGGCTCCCAAGCCCTCAAGGCCGACCCCGGCACGAAACTCGTCGCCATGTGCGACATCTTTCTCGACCGCGTGAAGAACGCCCGCGCCGCCATCCAAAACGAGCTGACCCGCTCCGGCCGGCCCGACGCTGTCCAGGTGCCCGACAGCCAGTGCCTCACTGGTTTTGACAGCTTCAAGCAGGTCATCGCGCTCTCGGACGTGGTCTGCATCGCCAACGGCGCCAAGTTCCATCCGTACCACGCTTTGTCCGCCATCCAGGCCGGCAAGCACGTCTTCGTCGAGAAACCGCACGGCATCGACCCGTACACCGTGAAGATGATGCGCCGGGCCTGCGCACTCGCGAAGGAGAAGCAACTGTGCATCGTGTCCGGCTTGCACAGCCGCTACCACCCCGGCTACGCCGAGACCATCCAGCGCGTCCATGACGGCGCCATCGGCGCCATCGTCAGCATCGAGGAAAATTTTCTGCGCGCGCCTTACGGCGTCACCGACCGCAAGCCCGGCCTCACCGAGCTCGAATGGCAGTGCAGCACCCAGTACCACTTCCGCTGGCTGTCCGGCGACGACGTGCCGCAGTCGCTCGTCCACAACATGGACCGCGCCCGCTGGGCATTGAAGGAAGCCGTGCCCGTCAAGTGCCACGGCTTGGGCGGGCGCTCCTCGATGACCGAGCCGATCTACGGCGACGTCTTCGACCACCACACCGTCGTCTATGAGTTCCCGAACGGTGTGCGCGTTTATGCGCTTTGCCGCACCACGACCGGCTGCTACGACGAGGACTCCAGCCTGGTTTTCGGGAGCAAAGGCATGGCGAACGTGAAGGCCTGCCGCATCACCGGCGAGACCAAGTGGCGCTGGCAACAGACGAGCAACGACCCGCACCAGGTCGATCCGTACCAGATCGAACACGACCGCCTTTTCGCGGGCATCCGCTCCGGCAAGCCGGTCAACAACGGCGATTATCAATTGTTGCGAAAGTACGTGCATTAAGGTAACCGGCAGTTAAAATATTGGCGCATGGCCAAGACAAAGACGAAGAAAGAACCCACCGTGCAGGAACAACGACGCTATGAGCGGCGGCGCGGC
>JAKANS010000262.1 GCA_021823625.1 bacterium
CAGCTTAATGGCAGCGAGTCGCCGCTCGGGCGCGTGATCTGGCAGAACCCAGACGCTCCCGACGCCCGCGCGTTGACCGTCGTGGGCGTGGTCACGGAAGTCCGCCATGACTGGCGCGGGGACGAGCCCGGCACCGTGTACGTGCCTTTTGCCCAGGCGCCGCAACGCACGATGTTCGTCTCGCTCCGCACCGCTGACGATCCCGCCCGCCACGCGGCGGCCGTGCGGTCGCGCGTGCAGGCACTCGACGCCGCCCAGCCGTTGCCGCAACCCAAGCCGATGAGGCAGGTCGTGGTCGAGTCCATGGCGGGGTTGTGCATCACCGCCGGGGTGCTCACGTTCATGGGGCTGGTGTCGTTGTTGGTGGCCGCGGCGGGGCTTTACAGCGTCGTCGCCAACTCCGTCAGCCAGCGCACGCGCGAGCTGGGCATCCGCGTGGCGTTGGGCGCGCAGCCGTTGGACTTGTTGCGGCAGGTGCTGGGCGAGGGGCTGCGAATGGCGTTGATCGGCGTCCTGGTCGGTTTGCCCGTGGCCATGGCGGTCAGTGTGCTGTTCCGCCACACGGTGAACGGGATACCCGCCTTGGAGGCCGGCTGGTTTGTCCTGCTCGCGCTGACCCTGCTCGTCGTCACGCTGCTGGCCTGTTACCTGCCCGCGCGGCGCGCCTCCCGGATCGATCCCATGGTGGCGCTGAGGAATGAGTGAAGAGTGGTTGGTGGGTAGTGGATAGCCAGCCGTCCGAGATTCGCATGGAAAACGACAACAAAATAAAAAGCTTCCGAGACCTGCTCGTGTGGCAAAAGGGCATTGAACTCACCAAGCTGGTTTATGCGTTGACTCAGCAATTGCCAACCGGGGAGAAGTTCGGGCTGGTGTTGCAATTAAGGCGAGCAGCCGTGTCCGTTCCATCCGATATCGCTGAGGGACAGGTGCGCCGAGAAGCAGCGCGGAGTTCGCGCAATTTCTTTCTGTTAGCCTCGGATCTTGGCGGAGTTGGAGACGCAACTCATCATTGTTTACGAGTTGAAAATTGTCCCAGAGGACCAAGTTGAGCCGCTGATTGAACGGATTCATGAGTTGCAGAAAATGCTCCACTCCCTGCGCTCGAAACTCACAACTACCCGCCAACCACTATCCACTCTCACATGAACGACCTCAAATTCGCCCTGCGCCTCCTCTGGAAAAGCCCGGCCTTCACCGCCGTGGCGGCACTGTCGCTCGCGCTGGGCATCGGCGCGAACACCACGGTCTTTTGCTGGATCCAGGAAGTGTTGCTCCGCCCATTGCCAGGCGTCGTCCACGGCGAGCGGATGGTGGTGCTGTGTACCACCCACGGCAGTGACCAGTGGGACACCGTCTCGCTGCCGGACCTGCGCGACTACGCCAGGCTCACGAACGTCTTTGCCGGCGTGATCGGCTCCCAAGTCACGCCCGCCTGTCTGACCGTGAACAAGAAACCCGAGTGGATGTACGGCCAGATCGTGACCGCCAACTTCTTTGACGTGCTGGGCGTGAAACCGCTGCTCGGCCGCACGTTTGTGGCGGAGGAAGACCTCCGCCCCAGCGGCGCACCGGTGCTGGTCTTGAGCGAAGGCTATTGGCGGCGGCGCTTCGCCGGCGACAGCAACATCATCGGCCAGACGGTGGACGTGAACCGGCACAGCTTCACCATCGTCGGCGTGGTGCCCGCCGAGTTTCGCGGCACGATGAGCGCGCTGCGCTGCGATTATTGGGCACCGTTGGTGATGCACCGCGAGGTGGCCAACTTCGGATCGCTCGACTCGCGCGGCGATCACTGGCTGCACACGCAGGCACGGCTCCAACCCGGCGTCAGCCGCGCGCAAGCTCAGGCCGCCGTGGACACGCTGGCGCGGCAGTTGGAGCAAGCCTACCCCGGCACCAACCGCGAGCTGGGTCTCCGCGTGCTCCCGGTCTGGAAGGCGCCTTACGGGGGCCAGGCGATGCTGCGGCCCGTGCTGAGCATCCTGTTCGCCGTCAGCCTGGGCGTGTTGCTCATCGTCGCCGCAAACCTGGCCAACCTGCTCCTGGCCCGCGCGACCGTGCGGCAAAAGGAAGTCGCGATCCGGCTCGCGTTGGGCGCCGGCCGGGCGCGGCTGATCCGGCAATTGCTGACTGAAAGCCTGGTGCTCGCCGTGGTCGGCGGCCTCCTGGGAGTTCTCGTCGCCGACTGGGGGGCCACTCTCTTCAAAGCGTTCCTCCCTCCCACCTATCTCCCGATCGGATACAGCTTCACCCTGAACGGAGGAACTCTGTTGTTCACCCTGGCGCTGACGCTCGTGACCGCCCTGGTGTTCGGGTTGGTGCCGGCATTCCAGGCCTCGGGGCTGAACTTGAACTCCACGCTCAAGGAAGGCGGGCGCACGTCCGGCGCGGCGCTGCCGCATCACCGCCTGCGCAGCGCGCTGGTGGTGGCCGAGGTGTCGCTCGCCTTGGTGCTGCTGGTCGGCGCGGGCCTGTGCATCAAAGGCTCGCGCAAGGCGGAGCAGATCGACATCGGCTTCGATCCGCAACATGTCCTGCTCGGCGGACTCCGCGTGGGCATGCACGGCTACGACGAGGCGCGGGCCAAGGTTTTTTACCGGCAATTGCGGGAACGGCTGGCGGCACTGCCAGGGGTCAAGGAAGCGGCGATGGCCAGTTGGTTCCCGCTCGGCTTTGAGGGCGGTTCGGGCACCGGCATCGAGGTGCCCGGATACGATCGCAAACCGAACGAGGACATGGGCGCGCAATACGCGATCGTTTCGCCCCGTTACTTCGCCGCGCTGGGCATTCCGCTCGTGGCCGGCCGGGATTTCACCGACCAGGACGACTCCACCAAGCCGCTCGTCGCGACCGTCAACGAGACGTTCGCGAAGCGTTTCTGGCCGGGGCTGGATCCGCTGGGCCGCAAGTTCAGCATCTGGAACGGCGAGCGCCAGTTGACCGTCGTCGGCGTCGCCAAGAACGGCAAATACCGCTTTCTGAGCGAGCCCGCGAAGCCGTTCGTTTATTTCGCCTACCAACAAGGCGCGTGGGATTTGAACCTGGGCGTGGCGCTCCGCACCGAAGGCAATCCCCTCACCTTTGCCGGCGCACTGCGAAATGAAATCCACGCACTGGACCCTGGCGTGGAGGTCTGGGCGGTGATTGCCATGACCGACTTCATCCAGGCCGCGTTCCTGGCGCAACACATCGTCTCCACGCTGCTCACCGCGCTCGGCGTGGTGGCGGTGGTGCTCGCGGCGATGGGCATTTACGGCGTCATGGCCTACGTGGTCAGCCAGCGCACGCACGAACTGGGCATCCGCATGGCATTGGGCGCCTCGGCAGGCAGGGTGACCCAGCTCGTGCTCTCCCAAGGCATGAAGCTGGCGCTGGGCGGCCTGGTCATCGGCCTGGTGGGCGCGGTGGGATTGGGCTATGCGCTGACCAATTTCCTTTACGGCGTCAGCCCGTTCGATCCGGTGACCTTCGGCGTTGTCACGCTGGCGCTCGCTGCGGTCAGTCTGGTGGCGTGCACGATCCCCGCCTGGCGCGCGGCCCGCGTGCATCCGATGGTGGCATTGCGGAACGAATAACCGGCGCGAGGCACGCGCCCCATGCGCGCGCCTCGCGCTTCGTCTCACGACTTCGGTCTCGACCTGCGCCGCCCGCCAGCGCAAGGTGCCCCGCGCAACCCATGAACAAAGACGACGCCTTCCGAGCTTTGGGAGTCCTCGAGGCCCAATTACGCGCGCGGATTCCTACCGACGCGCCAGCCAAGGGCAGGCGGTACCTCGGCTATGTCATCGACGAGCAGATGGCGGCGGCTCGGGTCCACCTCACGGCGATCTACGCAAGCGGGCTCGAAGTCGGTCCCGACTTTGCGGGAGTCCCCACCTTTTCCGCCCATCCCAAGTACGCGTTCTGGTGCGCCGGCATCCGCCGGCACATCCAGATTTGCGAGGCGAGCCTGGGCAACCACCCGTCGCAGTCTCCCGTCGTTCGGTAGGCAAATTTGCGGTCCCTCGCACGTCGCCGCCTTGGCAAATTACCTGGCCCGATTGCGCCCCAGCCAGCCGCCGATCCGCTCCGCCACGTCGTGGCCGGCCAGGATCGAGTCGCCCAGCGAGATGCCATTGCGGAAATGACCGCTGAAGAATGGGTGGCGATCTGACGGGGGTGGTTGTTTGGTGTGCGGGAATTGAAGCAGTAATTGCTGGTGCAGACTTCGGAGCGGGTGTGGGTGAAGCATTATGGGGCGCATCGGCACGAGAGCGAGGAAGCCAAGGCACAGTCCCTGGTGCGGGAGGAGCTGGCGAGATTAGGCCTGACGGAAGCAGAGTTGGAAATGCGGTGCAAAGAGGTTGTCGGCAAGGTGGGCATCGCCCGGCAATTGTGGCAGGAAACGACGATGACCCTGGCGTGGATTGCGCGGCGGGTGCAGATGGGCGTGGCGACGCGCGTGTCGAACCTACTACGGGAGTGTCTGAGGCTAGGACTCACCCGTTCGACCCATGTTTTCCGAACCTTGCAAACGAGGGACTGAGGCCGACGAGACCGCCGCCCGCCGGACATGCCGCCCGGCCCTCCGGGCTGATCCACCTGATGTGAAGGTGCTGTCCCCGCCCGCATCGTTGACACGGCTTTGGACGTGCGCACAATCACCCGCATGAAGCCAGGTCGAAGTGTTTCTGCCCGTCGTCGTCGTGACCGTTCGCATCCTGATGGCGTTTGTTCTGGCCGCCGGGGCGCTGCTTGTTGCCCAAGACAACTCGCCCATTCCAAAGCAATCCCAAAACGGCGAAGATCGGGCGGCAGCTTCAGTCCTCAATCCCCCTGGTTTGGCGGAAGCCCGGGGACGCTATGACGAGGACGCCCGGACCAATCGAATCAAGCTTCTGACGCCGCTCTACACCAATGCCCCTTGCGCAGAAGTGAATCTGCGCGCCGCCGCTCTCGCGGGTGATGGCTTGGCGGCGTTCAACTGCGACGGGACCAACGATGCCGAGAGGTCACTTTGGCGCTGGCTGGCCGCAACCAACGGCTGGGTACCCGCGCAGTTGGACTTGGCGGCCGAGTTGGCGAAGATCAAGCCGGTTGTGCTCACCTTCCGCGGCACAAACGGCCAAGAGTTCAGCACCACAATGCCTGGCGACCAACCGGAAACAGTGGAAGTGAGATACCGCGAGTATGTGACCAACATCGCTCGTCCAGGAACAACGTACTTGCGCACGGAACGCCAGCCAGTCGAGGAAGTCTCGCGCAACCTGGCTGCCGCTGCGGAGTGGCGGGCCAAGGCCAAGGCGGTGCTGCCTCGGCCGAATCCATGCAGTAGGAATCTGATTTTGGGGGTGTTTTTCCAAGTGAGCACTACGGGATGGGCGGACGATTTTCCACGGCATTGCAGTTGGGAAACGGGGACAACAACTTGTCCCCAAGCCGGC
>JAKANS010000091.1 GCA_021823625.1 bacterium
CTAGCCTCGATTTCCACGAAGGTGGGTTGACCTAACTGCGAAGCTATTTGCCGGAGGTGGCCGCCCAAGGGTTCCGTGCTCCCCACTCCTTAAGCGTTAGTCATATCCGATACCGAACGAGACGTTTGTACATTAGCTACCGGGAAAACAGTCTTCTTCACTCATAAACCGATACGCCAACCAAAGGGCCAGTTGCAACGCTGGCGGCAAGCCCAACAGCGGGTATTCATGTTTCACGGGGCACACAATGGTTGCCGCAGACTGTCTCGTGTAGTAATGCGACGACCTGGCTACAGATACTCGTAATGCGCTAACACATTCACCCGCGGCTCGTTTCTTCATTGCGCCAGAAAACCCGCTCCACCGCCAATACGAGGCCCTCCGCGCCTTCTTCGTCGAGGAGCGCTCCTCGGTCGAGGTCGCCCGCAGCTTCGCCTATTCCTCGGGCGCCTTTCGGGGGCTCTGCCACCAGTTCCGTCACGATCCATCCAAACGCGCTGCCTTCTTCCAACACCCCAAGCATGGCCCGCAACACGCCCCTGTCCGCGATCGGGGCCGCGACCTCGCCGTGACGCTGCGCAAACGCCACCTTTCCGTCTACGATAGCCAACGGGAGTGGGCCGCCGCCAAGCAGGCCATCGGCATCAACGCCCTCTCCGTGCTGCTGCGCGAAGAGGGATTCGCCCGCCTCTGCCTCGGCGGCGGGATGACGAACGTCCAGTCACCCTCAGGCCCGCGCCGGCCGACGTGGCCGGGGTCCGGACTCTGGATCTGTCCCCCCGATCCGGCCGTACCCGCTTGGGGGGACTCGTCTTTTTCGTGCCGTGGCTCCCCCCCCTGACCTGACTGCCGTCACCCGGGAGGCCGAACTCCCAGGTTCCAAACTGATTCCAGCCGAACACGCCCGCCGCAGTCTCCTGGCCCTCAAGCGCATCGGCAAGGAGCGCAAGCGCCACGTCATGGATCCGGTGTTCGATCCAGGGCTGGCGGCCTTTGCCGGCTTGAACGTCATTCCCAAGCGCTCCTACCTGGCCGCCTACAGTTCTAAGATCGCTCATCGAGCCGACCTGCGCTTGATGGCGGCCTGGGCGACCCAAGTTCACGCCGCCGGCTTGCCCCGCGGGGCCAGTTCTCTCTACCGCCTCCTGGCCGCCAAGGCCGGGCGTGAATATGAGCGCGCTCAAGCCAAGAAACTCTTTCGCAAGCTCCTCGCTGTCTCCGCCACCGTTACCATCGACGCCCCCCGTGTCCACGTGACCTTGGATAAACGCGCCCCCCCCCTTCCGCGTCGCTTCCGGCTTGGCCAACCAACCCGTCCCCAGGTCGTGGTTCGGCAACAAGGAACTTGCGATCGGCTTCGCCTGATCCTCAAAAGACGCCGTTGCGTTAGCTCATTCCATGACCGTGGAAATCGAGGCTAGCCATTCCAACTCTGTCGGGCCGCCTCGCACCCCACAGCTAAAGCGGAGTGGCCAGCGCTGTGCGGCAGGCGCGGGTGGCTGACCTTCCTCCGCCGGGGTCTGGGCGGCGCTAAATTCCGTAGCACCGCTTGCGCGGGATCCTACTCTTACCTCTGCAAAAAGAGATCGTCACCAAAACCGAACTCGTTCGTTCGATTATGCCCTGAGGACCAGATAACGATAGGAGTTGCCTTACCATCTTTCAGTCGTGGGTTCAGACAATCATACATGGGAGTATTCGTCACGGCGAACCGGAAAGGTGTTCCCCATGCATCGCGAAAAAGGCCATCCACCGATAAAAGCTTGGCAGAATTCGTAATGTAGGGATCTGTGCTCCTTTTGAGAAAAGAAGCACAAAGTCGGTTCAACTCCAGAACGTTTGTTACATTCCGAACAGACTGCACAAGCGTGCTGACAGCAGCTTCGTGCAAAAGGTCGAAGTCGATAAGCACATTCTGCATCAACTGAATCGTCCTCACCGTTCGTGTTTTCACTCCTCGTCCAGGCAAGAACCAGACGGCACTCGCAATGCCAACTGTGAGGACGGCCAATGAAATCCAAGGAGCTGTGGTCTTCACTTCAGCGATTTGTGCCAGGGGTTTCAACGATGTGACTCCACGTCCGATAGCCGTTGACTTCACCCCAGACTCCTTTGAAGTTCCCACGAGTAGCCACATTCCTTTCCCACGGACTATACTCCTGGCGCATGGCGTCGTCGGTGCAAAGCTCGACCGCCTTTTTTTGATAACGGATCGCTTCGTCCAACTTGCCCGAGTCGAACAGCGCCCGTGCGTAGGTGTCCACGATGGCTGCATCCTTGCCTTCGCTGGCGTCGTAAGCGGCCTTCGCCAGTTTCGTGGCCAGCGGGAGATCCCGTTTCTTGACGCTGCCATCAGTCAACAAGGTCCATGCGACCTGGTTGAGCATCTGGGCGTTGGTCGTGTCGAGGGCGGCGAGTTTCTTGCCCAACTCGGCGAGCTTCGCGTCGTTGGCGGCGCCGGTGACTTCGCGCAAGTAGTCGCTGGCGGTCTTCTGGGCCAGCAGGTCTTTGCGGACCGAGGCCACGTCGAAACCGGCGGGCGCGGTGTCACGGACGGCCTTCTCCAGCTCGGCGAGTCTGGCTTCGTCCCCGCCTTGGAACAGCGCCATCTGGTAGTCGCGCATCGCGCGGCTGAACCGCGCTTGCTGGCGCATTGCCGCGGCGTTGAACGGGTGGGCGGGGTTGATCCCGCCCAGTTCCTGGTCGAGGGCTTCGAGCTCCTTCGCAAGCTGGTCGGCCCGGGCGTCGTCCTTGCCACTCGCGGCAAGCTGGTAGAACTCGTCCAGCTTCGCCTGCGCCCGCCCGCGCTTCTTCGCCGTCTCGAGGTCGAACTTGCCGGCGATCAACTGGCCCAGCGCCTCGTCCAGGCCGCCCATCGGATGGCCCTGCCAGGCCACGCGGCCTTGCTTGTCCACCACGAAGGCGTGCGGAATGCCGTTCTGGTTGTACGCGGCCATGTAGCCCTCGCTGGTCTTGCCGTCTTTGTCCACGGCGACGGTGTAATCCATCTTGTCGCCCATCTTTTCGACGAAAGGTTTGACCACGGCGGGCTTCTCGTCGCTGACCCCGATGAACACCGCGTCCTTGTCCTTGTACTTTTTCTGCATTTCCGTGAGGTGCGGGATGCTGGTCCGGCACGGGCCGCACCAGGTGGCCCAAAACTCGACCACGTAGAAGGTCTTGCCCTTGCCTTCGGCGAGGTTTACGGGACTGCCTTTGACCCATTCCGCGATGGTGAGCGGGGCCGCGGGATCACCCAGGTCGGCGGCTCGGCTCGCAAGCGCGGTTCCCCCCGCGGCCAGCAGGACGGCCAATAGATTGCGAACGACTTTCATACAAAATTCGGTTTCCAGCGATTGTTTGTCGGAGTCGCAAACTCGTTCATCGGCCCGCCCCTTTCAAGTAGCAACCTGCCGCTGAAGGGTCACCGATGAGGGCTCCGGCAACGCGGTTGCTCCACGCGAGGACTCGATCGTTGAATCACTCTCCTGCTGAACTATAGTGAGGGGAGAGTGAAGGGTGTGGAAACGGACTCCAACCGGCTCTTTGCTCCTGGCGCACCGCCCTCCACATCCACTCGGCCGCCCGGATCAGGAGCCACCGCCTCGGCCTATGAACCGCGAGAACTGGCAGCTTTGGCAGAAGCCCCGCAAGCGGATGCACGAAGCCCGTCTCCTCCGCTACGGCTTGGCGGTCATACTGCCGCTCGCCGCCTCGTGGTTCGTCTTTATCCGACCGACATTCACCGAGGCGCCCTACTTCATTTTCCTGGTCGCGGTGGTGCTGAGCGTCATTAACGGCGGTCTGGCTCCGGCTGCGGTTTCCGCGGCGCTTTCGGCGGTGCTCTTGCGCCTGCTCTTCGTTGGCCCGAAGGGCGGGCTGCATTTCGGGCGGGATTTCGAAGGGATGGAGCGTATGGGGGTGTTTGTGCTGCTGGCCTTGATGCTCAGCTCGCTCGTCGCCGGGGTTCGCCGGGAGCGAAATCAACTCCGGGACAGCGAGGAACGTTACCGCCTCCTGGCCGAGTCGGCCTCGGACGCCATCATTGTCATCGATGAACTGGGCGAAATCCTCTACCTCAACGCCGCGGCGGAGAAAACTTTCGGGACCTCGGCTGGGGCACTGTTGTGCCGGAATCTGAACCTCCTCCTCTCAGGTGACCGTTACCAGGCGCAGCTTACCGAATTGAAGCAGCGCCTCGACACGCGCAAGCGGCCGGTGGCGGTGAAACTCCCCGGCCGCCACCAAAGTGGCGAGGCCATACTGATCGAGATGACTCTGGGATCCTCCTGCCATCGCGGCAGGAATATCTTCACCGCCATCATCCGCGACATCACCACGCCCACGCGGTAGGGCCTGCCAGCGGGCATCGCGGAATGTTTTCTGCCGACCTTCCGGCAGGAAACTGACCGTCGCAGGAAGTCATTGCGGTCAGTCGAGCATCGTAACGCCGCCCCGCGTCCGTCCTTTGTTGCTTGTCGCCGCAAGGCCTGGAGCGGTAAGGTCGCGCCATGCCGTTTTTGCACGCCCACCGTCTGGGCAAGAGCTTCGGCGAAGTGCGCGCCGTGGACGGTGTCAGCTTCGAGGTCCAGGCCGGCGAGCTTTACGGCTTGCTGGGCCCGAACGGCGCCGGCAAGACCACCACCATCTCGATGATCGCCGGCTTGCTGAAACCCGACGCGGGCGAGGTCACCGTGGACGGCACTCCGTTCTGGTCCGACCCGCAGCGGGCCAAACGCATCATGGGCGTGGTGCCGCAGGAACTCGCGCTTTACGAGGAGTTGACCGCGCGCGAGAACCTCGAGTTCTGGGGCCGTATGGCCGGCCTCACGCCGCGCGACGCTCGGCAGCGCGCCGGCGAGTTGCTCGCGGCACTCTCGTTGACCGATCGTGCGCGCGACGCAGTGAAGACTTACTCGGGCGGCATGAAGCGCCGCGTGAACCTGGGCTGCGCGCTCCTTCACCACCCCAAACTGCTGCTCCTCGACGAACCCACGGTGGGCATCGATCCCCAGGCGCGGCTGAACATCCTCGAATTCATCCGCGGCCTGCGCGCCAACGGGACCGCCATCCTTTACACCACCCACTATCTGGAGGAAGCCGAGACGCTCTGCCAGCGCATCGGCATCATCGACCACGGGCGGTTGCTGGCGGAAGGCACGCTGGGTGAGCTCCAGGAGCGTCTGGGCGGCGACCGGTTGTTCGTCCTGGAAGGCGACTTGAGCGGCGCCCAGCCGGATGCCTGGCCGGGCTTCCGCGAGCGCTTCCGCGTCATTCAACAGGCGGAGAAACAGCTTGTCGTCGCGGCGGTGGGCCAGCGCGACCCCTCCGATTGCCTCAAGGAACTGCTCGCCCTGCCGGTGCGCGCGGAAAACGTGACGCTCAAACGGCCCAGCCTGAATGACGTATTTCTTCAGCTCACCGGGCGCGATTTGCGCGAATAGCCATGTTGCGCACGCTGATCGCCAAGGACCTCCGCCGCGCCTGGCGCAATCCGCTGCCGTGGCTGATTCACCTGGCGATGCCGCTGCTCATCACCGCACTCATCGGCCTGGCGTTCGGACGCGGCGGCGAGGACAGCGGGCTGGGGCGGATCAAGTTCGCGCTCGTGGACGAAGACGATTCGCCGCTGACCCAGTTCCTGCGCGGCGGAGTGAATCAGGGCGAGGGCGCCAGGTACCTTGACCCCGTGGTGCTCGACCGCGCGACGGCACTGGCGCAGATCAACGCCAACCAGCTCAGCGCCGCGGTCATCATCCCCCCGCATTTCACACGCGATTACCTGGGCGGTCACGCGCCGGTCACACTCGAGTTGGTGAAGAATCCCGCCCAGTCGATCCACCCCGCCGTGCTCGAGGAACTCCTCGGGGCGCTGGTGACGGGATTGAACGCCGTGTCGCGGAACTTCCAGTCCGAGTTCCCGGACTGGCAGGCGGTGTTCAAGGGCGAGGGCGATTATCGGCGCGTCGCCGAGTTGATCGTTCGCGCGGGCGACAGGGTCAAGGCGCTCCGCCAGTATGTGAACCCGCCGCTGGTGATGTACACCAAAGAAGTTCGCGCCAACGAATCCAAGCCCGGCCCGGGCTTCAACCTGTTCGGCTACCTGCTGGTCGGTCTGGCCACGATGTTCTTCCTCTTCCTCGCCACCAACGGCATGACCGACCTGCAACGCGAGCTGGCCCAGCGCACGTTCGAGCGCTACCACACGCTGCACCACCGCCTGTGGCCGTTCCTGGCCGCGAAGGCGTTGTTTGTGGTGATCGCGGTGCTGCTGGGCGCGGCGATCATGCTGGGTGGGGGCGGCGCGATCTTCCGCATTCATTGGCAACACCCGTGGGTGCTGGCCGCGCTGGTGCTGGCGTACGCCGTTTTTGCCGCGGGCCTGGTGGCCTTGTTCGCCGCTGTCGTGCCCGACGAGCGCCGGTCAAACGCGCTGGCCAACATCGTGGCCATGGGCATCGGCCTGGCCGGCGGTTGCGCCTTTGCGCCGGAGCAACTGCCGACGTTTCTGCGCGAACACATCAGCCCGCTGCTGCCCAGTTTTTGGATGACCGAGACGCTGCGCAATCTCGAGTTTGGCAACGGCACGGCCACTTGGGGTTGGGTGATCTTCAAACTCGTGGCCGTGGCGGCGGTCCTGCTGGGCCTGGCCGCGGCGCTGTTCCGGCGCCGCCTCGCCCAAGGCTTGCGCGCATGAGACGCATCCTCGACATCGGCCACAACGACCTGCGGGTGTTTTTCAAGAGCAAGACCGCCTACGTCTGGCTGTTCATCGTGCCGTTCGCCTTCGTTTACTTCATGGGCTTCGCCAGCCGCGGTCCCGGCGACCCGGCCAATCCGCGCCCGCCGCTCCTCGTCGAGAACCTCGACACCAACTTTCTCGGCCGCATCTTCCTCGACGAACTCGGCGCCCAGGGCATGGCGATCGTGGACCCGACCAACCGGGCCGCGGCCGAGCGCGGCTTGCGCATCCCGGCCGACTTTACGCAGCGCGTGCTGAACCATCAGCAGTCCAAGGTCGAATTCTTCGAGACCGAGGGCTCCGGCGCGGGCAACGCGGCCATGATCGAACTCCGCGTCGTGCGGGCGCTGATCGCGATCAACTCGCACCTGATCGAAGTCGCGACTCAGCACGGCGAAAGTGGCCTCACGGACGAAGCCGCGTTTCGCGCGGTCATGCACGCGCCGAACCCGGTCAACTTGAACGCCCATTTTGCGGGCCGGAAGCCCGTGCCCTCGGGCTTCAACTTCTCGCTGCCCGGCAACCTGGTGATGTACCTGATGATGAATCTGCTCATTTTCGGCGGCGCGGCACTCGCGGGGGAGCGCCGGAACGGGGTGCTGCGGCGTCTGGCCGTTCACCCCGTGCGGCGCGGCGAACTGGTCATGGGCAAGATCTACGGGTTGATGTTGCTGGGCGCGGTGCAGATCGCGTTCTTCCTCGCCGTGGGCAAGTTCGTATTTGGCGTCAATCTCGGCGCGAACCTGCCGGCGGTGACGCTTACCTTGCTGGTGTTCGCCTGGGTGGCGGGGTCGCTGGGCGTGCTGGCCGGCTCGGTGCTCAAGGCCGAGGACCGGGTGGTCGGCGTGTGTGTGCTGGCCAGTCTGGCGATGGCGGCGCTGGGCGGTTGCTGGTGGCCGCTCGAGATCGCGCCGGACGCGCTGAAGGTGATCGCGCACTGCCTGCCAACCGGTTGGGCGCTGGACGCGTTGCACCAACTCATCAGCTTTGGCAGCGGCTTCGGCGCGGTGGTTAAACCGCTGGCGGTGCTGCTGGTCTTCGGGGGTGTGGCAAACCTTCTGGCCGCGCGTTTCTTCCGTGTCTGAACCAGCAGGGGAGTTCACCGCCAAGACGCGGAGACGCAAAGGTGGAAGAGTATTCACGGCCCGAACGCCGACGCTCGAAATCCGAATATCGAAGGAATCCTGAAGGCCGAAGCTCGAAAGGTTGCGCTCCAATAGCGTCGGTATCGGCAGACTTTCTGTTGGCTGCCGGGATGCCCTTCGGCATTCGGATTCCGGTCTTCTTTCGGTTTTCGGCCACTCGGGCTTCGGGATTCAAGTCGAACGCGCTCCAAACTCGCAGTCTGGGGATCCGCCCGTCTCGGGCGTTGGCAAACGCGCCTCGCGTTCGCTTCTGCGGCGTTCGGTTCGCGTGCGCTTGCGCGATTACCCGAGTCGGAGGGTGACGGGTTGCCGTCGCCGCGCGCGCCACAAGCCTTCGAGCGAATACAGGGCCAGGGCACCCCAAATCACACCGAAGCCGATCAACCGCGTCCGGCCAAACGGCTCGCCGTACACGAGGACGCCGATCGCCAATTGTAGGCTCGGCGCCAGGTATTGCAGCAGCCCCAACGTGACCAGGCTCACCTTGCGCGCCGCCGCGGCGAACAGCAGCAGCGGCAGCCCGGTCACGATGCCGGTGCCGACCAGCAGCAGGTCGGTGCGCCCGCCGGCGTGACCCAGCGCGGCGGTTCCGCGAATTTCGCCGAACGCGAGAAACGCCAGCGCCGGCAGCCAGAGCAGCGCAGTCTCCAGCGTCAGTCCCTGCAACGCCGGCAGCGGCGCAGTCTTTTTCATCAAGCCATACAGGCCGAAACTCGTTGCCAGCGCCAGCGCCACCCAGGGCAGCGAGCCGTATTGCCAGGTGAGATAAGCCACGCCGCCCGCCGCCAGCGACACCGCCAGCCACTGCGCCCGACGCAACCGTTCGCGCAGAAACGCCACGCCCAGCAGCACGCTCAGCAGCGGATTGATGAAGTAACCCAGGCTGGTTTCCACGATCCGCCCAGCGTTCACCGCCCAGATGTAGAGCAGCCAGTTGACCGACAACAACGCCGCGGCCACGCAGTAGATCAGGAGGTTCCGGCGCGACAACGCCGCGCGGAGCGGCGCCCATTGGCCGCGCGTGGCCGTCAGGATCGCCAGGAACACGAACGACCAGGCGATCCGGTGCGTGAGGATTTCCGGCGCGGGCACCGTTTGCAGTGCCTTCCAATAGACCGGGAGGACGCCCCACAAGCCATAGGCGCCCAGGGCATACCAGACGCCCTGCCGGGTTGACGACACGCGCGCGAGGCTGGCGGTCGCCGTCACTGCCGCAAGTCAATTCGCGGGTGGTGTATTCGGCCGGTGGCGGCGGTGTTGCCGCGGTGCATTTCCAAGTTGACGGTGCGAGGTGCGACCGAATCCGCGGCGCGCCGGCTTGCAGCCGGCTTTGGGCGTGGCGGAACGCGGAAAAGGTGCTGCACTTGCAAAACCGGCTGCAAACCGGTGCGCCAACAACTTCGGGATGCCCTGGCGCTGTCGCACCGCCATGCGCTTCCGCCGCGGTGCAGCCGGCCATTTGAATTCAGGACATAACCGATTCGCGACCGGGCTGGACTTGGCCGCGGCGCCGCGGCATAACGCCCCCATGAAATCCTCGTGTTTGCGCCGCGCCGCTCGCGGACTCTGGCTCACCCTCCTGGCGTTGACGGCCGCGACCGGCCTGCGGGCTGCGGAGGTTTCCGCCACCCCGCGCATTGACGTGATCCTCTGGTTCGACACCGAGGATTACCTGCTGCCGGCGTCCGACGACTCCGCCAAGCGCCTGGCGGAATTGCTCACCGAGCGCGGCATCCGCGCCACCTTCAAGGTGGTCGGTGAAAAGGCGCGCACGCTCGAGCGCCGCGGCCGAAGCGACGTCATTGCCGCGCTGCGCAAACACGCCATCGCTTACCATGCCAACTTCCACTCCGTTCACCCCACGCCGACGGAGTATCTCGCCGACTGCGGGTTCGAGGACGGCGTAGCTGAATTCGTCCGGCGCGAAGGGGGTGGCGCGGCGGACGTGCGCCGAATCTTCGGGGTGGACACGTTGGCTTGTTACGGGCAACCGGGCTCTTCCTGGGCGCCGCAGGCCGTGGCTGCACTGAGGCAGATCGGCGTCGCGCCCTCCGGCGTGCCCTGCTACGTGGATGAAGGCGATCACGTGGGCTTGAACGGCCAGCCGTTCTGGTACGCCGGCGCGTTGACCGTCTATCACATGAGTCCCAACTGGACGCGCATGGAATTGCACGACCCGGCGGCCGTCGGGCCGGGCAAACAGAAATTCGCCGCGATCGCCGGGCGGCTCGCGAAGGAGCAGGGCGGGGGACTCATCAGCATCTTCTACCACCCGTGCGAGTGGGTGCACCGTCAGTTCTGGGACGGCGTGAACTTCAGTCGCGGCGCCAACCCGCCGCGCGCGGAGTGGAAGGCGCCACCGCAACGCACGCCCGAGGAAACGGACGCTGCCTTCCGCCGCTTCGCGGAATACATCGACTACATCCGCGCCGTTCCCGGCGTGCGGTTCGTGACCGCGAGCGATCTGCCGGCCATTTATCCCGACCGCGTCCGGAGCGAGGGCGCCACCGAGGCGGAGTTGGGCGAACTCGCACGCCGCATCCTCGCGAACGCCAGAAGCGGCGTGGATTTCCAGGTCATCGGGCGAAAGGCGTTCTCCGTCGCCGACCAGTTCGAGTTGCTGACCTTGGCGATTGGCCAACCGATCGACGCTCAGGAGGTGAAATGGCCGCTGGCCGCGACCGGCCTGTTTGGCCCGGACAATCCGCCGCCGGTGAGCCAACAGGGAAAGCACCTGAGCTGGCCCCAATTCCAAACCGCAGTGCTCGACGTCCGCGGATTCGTTCAAAGCCAGCACCGCGTGCCGGCGCGGGTCTTCATCGGCGCGGACTCCGTGCCGCCCGCGGATTTCCTGGTCGCGCTGGCGGCGGCTTACGATTACCAGCGCCAGCACGGCCAGTTGCCGCAAACCGAAGGCGTGGACTTGGGCTCCGGCAGCGAAGTGTTGCCCGCCCGCCACGTGGCCAAAGACACGCCGGGTCTTTTCGGCGGGTGGGTCATCCACCGCGAAGGCTTCCGTGCGCCCAAGCTCCTCGAAGTCGCCCGGCTGCAGGCCTGGACTTTGAAGCCCGCCCTCCGCGCCGACTGACCCGTCTGCCCGCAGGCCACATGAACCACCTCTCACCGCCGACTTACTCCATGAAAACTCCCTTTGCTCCCCAAGCGCTTTGCCTCGCCGCCATCGCCACCACTTTCCTGCCGGTGCTCCGGGCCCAGACCGCGGCGGCGGCGGACGCATCCTCGCCGTTCCGCCAGGTTGCCACCGCCATGCATGGCGCCATGACCGAACGCCCGCGGATTACGGTCGGCTTGCGCGACGCCGACATCGTCGGCGCCGACAACCGCGCGCTCCAGGCCGCGGTGGATTACGTCGCGAGTCTGGGCGGCGGCACGGTCGAGATCGGTGCCGGCGAGTATTTGATGCGCGATTCGCTCCACCTCCGGCCCGGCGTCACCGTCCGCGGCCAGGGCGAGCAGACGATTCTGCGCAAGGCCAAGGCCGCCGTTTCGCCACTGGAACTCGATGGCGATTACGGCGAAGAACAAATCACGCTCAAGAACCCCGACGGTTTCCAAATCGGCGATGGCGTCGCAGTCTGGGACCAGAACGCCGGCGGGTTCCACACCACCGTCGCCCGGATCATCGGCGGGAACGGAAACACCTTCGCGATCAGCCTGCCCTTGAATGCCGATTGCATGGTGGCCAACGGCGCGCAGGCGGCGACCGTTTTCCCGGTGATCAGCGGCTACAATGCCGAGGGCGTGCGCGTCGAGTCGCTGACCATCGATGGCGACAAGGACGAGAACGTGCCGCTGAACGGCTGTCGCGGCGGCGGCGTCTTCCTGTATCGCTGTCCCGGCGCGGTGATTTCGCAGTGCCTGGTGCGTCGCTACAACGGCGATGGCATCAGCTTCCAGCAATCCAACGACGCGCAGGTGCTCGATTGCGTGAGCGAGGACAACGCCTCGCTGGGCCTGCATCCCGGCAGCGGTTCGCAGCGTCCGCTGGTGCGCGGCTGCACGGCGCGCGGCAACGGCGATGACGGCCTCTTCCTGTGCTGGCGGGTCAAGAACGGCGTGTTCGAGAACAACACCCTCGAGGCGAACGGCCGATACGGCATCAGCATCGGCCACAAGGACACGGACAACCTGCTTCGCGGCAATCACGTCCTGGGCAACCACGAGGACGGCGTCTTCTTCCGCAACGAAACCGAGGGCATGGCCGGCCACCGGAATCGGGTCGAGGACAACCTCATTGAAAACAATGGCGTCGAACGCGCCGCTGCCGGCATTCGCGTCCGGGGCGAGACGCAGGACCTGATCTTCAAAGGCAACACCATTCGCGACACCCGCGCCGGCACCGAGCGCCGCCAAACCACGGGCATTGCGCTGGAGAAGAGTGTCGGCGCCGTGCATACCGACAACAACGCCATCGACGCCGCCACGCCGATTCAAGACGCGCGCAAGCCACATTGACGGCGCAGTCGTGCCGCCAACTGGCTGGCCTGAAGCCGTACCTGCTCCTTGATAGGCGACCATAGGCGGGCCGAAACGTTCCCAACCACGGATTGACAAGCGCTTGGCCCGGCGTACGGTCCGAAGCACCATGAAAAAGGCGACCATCGTACCCGACCGCAAGTCGCTGGTTTAACTGTTCGGCCTAACAGCACTCCTATGAAAACACTCGGACGCGCATTGAAAGCAGGGGTCAAAGGGTTTGCAGACGCATTTGCACCGGCTCGTTATCAAGCGGGAGGAGTGCAGATTCGCTGCACGCACTGCAAGGGAGAGATGTTCCGTGAGCACGAGGCTCTCCTCAACACGACCGGAGCGACTCTTGTGAATCTCGATTGGCTCAACAAATCGGGCACGGCACTGCTCTGTGAGAATTGCGGATTGATACAGTGGTATGCTAAGAAGCCGGACAGAAAGTAGGCCGAACAAAATCGCTGGAGCGAACGCGGGCGGGCCACGTCAGTTGCCGGTGCGGACGCGCTGGGCCGCCCGCGTCGCTCAGTTCGTTATGTATCAGCAGCCTTTCACAACTCGACACGCTCATAGCGTATGAAACGAAACATGCTGGTAATTTCCTTCGGACTGCTAGTCCTGGCCGCGCTCATCGGTTGGCTCGTCACCGTTCGACCAGCCCACCCCCCAAGAGTTGTCGGAGGTTGAGTTCGTCCAGAAGGTCCAGTCCAATCTCGTTGTAAAAGTCGAAGTCATCTACACGGCAAAAGGCAGCCCCACGAACGAAGTGCGCGGCACGTTCTATCGGACAGATGCTGCCAGTCAGATTCTGCTTCAGAACGGGAAGCCCACGGAGTTGCCGTTCATCGTATCGGTTCACCTCACGGATCAGTTGCAGGAGAAGCTGTTGGCGAACCCCAATTTCACAGTGGTACAGCGCCGATGGTAATTGGCAGTCAGAAGGATGAAACACATGACACCTGACCAGAGCGCTCCAGCGAACCGCCGCCCCGCCGGGCAGTCGGACAGTTTGGGACGGTTCGCGAGCGAGCATTGCAGCCGGAGCGCGTCTCCGGCGGCGATCGCTGAGCTCGTTAGACGGCATCGAGCGTTTTTTGCTTACAGAATTGGCTGAGGCGGTGTCTATAAATTGAGAAGGGACGCATTGTGAAAATATCGAGACTGAAGATGACGGGCATTGTTCTAGTGGCTTGCACGGCGCTTGCTGTTTTGGGACTTCAAGTATTTGGCCTGGGCTTAGTCACCACTCGCCCTTCTACCACTCCACCGCGAGTGGTTACGAGTGCGCAGGGTACGACTATGACGATAGTCACTGGACCGGCCACAGTTTTTCATCTAACCCGGATTATGCCGCTCGCGGCTATCGGTATTGCCGGACTGGTCTGCATCGTTTTATCCCGACGAGACGAGACACACGCCGCCTAAGAAAGCGGATGCAGCGAACCCCGCGATAGCGCCTCGGTTTCATGCTGGACGCAAGCAGCGCGGGGCGCTGATCTCCGGCGCTGAACCAGGTGCCGATCGAGCCCGCATTGGTTTGAGCCCGCTCCCTGACCGGCCTTGGTCGCCCGCGGTTTGGATTGGATTCCGGCGCTGGCTGCACGGCAAGGCTGCCGCCGCGCCGGTTAGACACCGGCGCTCCGAACCCTGCCGCTCCGGGCAAGTCTCCGGATGACACGTCGGAGCGGCGGCGGTAACGTCGGTCCATGCTCGCACCCACACGGATCGTAAACTTGGGGCGTTGTCGTTCCTTGCCGGCACGCCCGCCAGTCCTCGAAACCACCCCGAAGCCATGAACCGCCGCCGCTTTCTCCAATCCTCGCCCGCGCTGCTCGGCGCAGGCTTTGCGCTCGCCGCTCCCGCCACGACGCAAGGTGCCTCCGACACCGCCCCGCTGCCCCGCGCCCTAGACCCCGCGCCTCAGAATCTGACCATCCGCGACTACCTGTGCCGCGAGGCAGCAGCGATCACGGAGCGGGCGTTGCGGGATTTCCCGGACCGGCGCGCTTGGGAGCAAGCGATCCCGCGCAAGCGCCAGCAGTACCTGGCCATGCTGGGTCTGGAAGATTTGCCGCCCCGCGATCGCCGCGAGCCGCCGCCGGTTCACGTCACCGGTACGGTCGAGCGACCGGCGTACCGCATCGAGAAACTTTCTTACGAGAGCCTGCCCGGGCTGTACGTGACCGCGAACCTCTACCTGCCCAAAAACCTGAGTGCACCCGCACCGGGCGTGGTGTACGTGTGCGGCCACGCGCAGGAACAAAAGGTCCATTACCAGGCGCATCCGCGGCGGTTCGCCGAATTGGGCTTCGTGTGCCTGATCGTCGAAACGGTGCAGTTGGGCGAGGTCACCGGGCATCATCACGGTTGTTACCGCGAAGGCTGGTTTCAGTGGTACAGCCGCGGCTATTCGCCGGCGGCGGTGGAGACGCTTAACGGCATCCGCGCGCTCGACCTGCTCCAGGCGCGCCCGGAGGTGGACCCGCAGCATCTGGGCGTGACGGGCATCTCGGGTGGCGGCGCCACAAGTTGGTGGCTGCCGGCGGCGGACGAGCGCGTGGGGGCCGCGGCGCCGGTGTGCGGCACGGCCACGCTGGCCTCGCACCTCGCCGACCGCACGATCGACGATCATTGCGACTGCATGTGGTGGGTCAACACCGAGCGCTGGGACCTGGCGGATATTGGCGCGCTGATCGCGCCGCGACCGTTGCTGATCGGCTCGGCCAACCGCGACGGGCTGTTCACGATCGCATCCATCCGCGAAGTCCACCGCCAGCTTGCGGGCCTCTACGAGCGCCTGGGCGCGGCGGAAAACCTGCGTTTGATCGAGACCCCCGGTGGGCATTCCTACCACGAGCGGTCGCGGACCGGCATTTTCTCGTGGTTCATCAAGCACCTCCAAGGCCGCGACGTGCCACCCGAGCAGGTGGGCGACATTGACAATTCGCCGGCGAAACAGGAGTCCGCGGAAACGCTGCGCGTCTATGTCAATGGTGCACCGGCGGGGAACCGTTGTGCGCAAATTCCCGACTCCTGGCCGGCGGTGGCAGAACCGCCGTCGATGTCGGACGCCGCGGCGCTCCAACGCGAGCGGGAACGGATCGTGGCGGCACTGAGGCGAACCACCTTCGCCGCCTTCCCGGAGAACCCGCCACCGCTGGCGTCGCGGATCGAGTACGAGTTCGAAGACGGGGCGACGCGCGGCGTGGTTTTTTCGTTCACCTCGGAAGCCGGCTGGCGGTTGCACGGCAAGGCCACGCGCGCCCAAACCGTTTCGCCCACCGCGCCGGCCGTGCTCGGCTTGTGCGTGCCGGGGGAGGATCGGTACGCCACGCGAAGCTTTCTCGGCCGCCTCCACGCGCCGTGGGTGAAGATCGAGATTGCCACGCGCGGCACGGGTGACACCGCGTGGGGTGAGGAACTGCAATGGCACTTGCGCCGCGCCAGCGCGTGGACAGGCCGGACTGTGGCTTCGATGCGGGTCTGGGACACGCTGCGCGCGCTCGAAGCGGTGCGGCAATTGCCCGGAATGGCGCCGGCCACGGTGAGTCTGGCTGCCCGCGGCGAGATGGCGGCCGTGGCGCTTTACGCGGCTTTGCTCGACGGGCACGTGGAGCGTTTGCTGCTGGAATCTCCCCCGGCGACTCAGAACGCGCCCAGCCAGCCGGACGGCAAAGGACCGGCCATCGAGATGCTGAATTGCCTGCGGGTCACCGACCTGCCGCAAGTCGCCGGTCTCTTGTGGCCGGCGGGGCTGGTGCTCGCGGGTGAGGTGCCCGCCAGTTACGATTGGGCGGAGCAGTTTTACACTCGATTGGGCGGGCCGGGCCGGCTGAGTCGCGTCAAAGAACTCTCCTCCTGGCATCCAGCATGAAAATCCTGTCGCTCGACAAACCCCGGTCTGGCTCGGTCAGGCTCCTGTTCAAACTAACACTCGCCCGACCGCTCGGCCCGCTGATGCCGATGGCGTGGTTGATGGCCGCACTGGTCATCGCTGGCAATGCGCGTGCCACGGAGTTGGGAATCGACAAAACGGCCTTCACCCTCGACGGCCGGCCCACTTTTTTGTTGGGCGCCAGTTATTACGGCGCTTTGGGGGCCTCGCAGGATTTCATCCGCCGCGACCTCGACGACCTCCAGCGCCACGGCTTCAACTGGATCCGGGTTTGGGCGACTTGGACTGCGTTCACGAACGATGTCTCCGCCGTGGACAGCGACGGCAAGGCCCGCGAGCCGTTCCTCGGCAAGCTGACCTGGCTCGTCGGCGAATGCGATCGACGCGGCCTGGTGGTGGACGCCACGCTCACGCGCGGCGACGGTCCGGCCGGGCTGACCCACCTCGCCACGTTCCCGGCACACGAGCGCGCGGTGGAAACGCTGGTTGGCGCGCTCAAGTCACACCGCAACTGGTATCTCGATCTCGCGAACGAACGGAACATCCGCGACGCGCGTTTCGTCAGTGTGGACGAATTGCGCCGGCTTCGGGACACGGTGAAGCGGCTCGATCCCACGCGGTTGGTGACGGCGTCGCACGCCGGCGGCGACCTCGCGGAGAAGGATGTCCGCCAGTATTTGATCGAGGCACGCCTGGATTTTTTGGCGCCGCACCGACCGCGCGAGCGCGGCTCGGCGGCGCAAACTGAAACGAAGACGAAGGAGGCGCTGGCGTGGATGCAAGCCTTGGGCCGGACGGTGCCGATTCATTACCAGGAACCGTTCCGGCGCGGCTACGGCAGTTGGCAGCCCGGCGCTACTGACTTCGCCGCCGATCTGGCCGGGGCACGGCAGGGTGGGGCCGCGGGTTGGTGCTGGCATAACGGCGACACGCGTGGCGCCCCCGGCGGCGAACCGCGCCGGTCGTTCGACCTTCGCCAGCGTCGCCTGTTCGATCAACTCGACGACGAGGAGCGCAGCTTCCTCGCTTCACTGGCGAAACCGGCTGCTGTGACTATCCGCGGTCCCGGCCCAGGCCCGTGGCCGAAAGCGACGCCGGCGGAAGTCGGTCTGGATGCCGCCGCCTTGCGCGACTACAGCGATTACATGGGCGGTCGCGGCTGCGTGGTGCGTCACGGCAAATTGGTTTATTCGTGGGGCGACATTTCGCGCGCGGAGGACGTGGCCTCGGCGGTGAAACCGTTCTTCAGCTTCTTCCTGTTCAAGGCGCTCGAAGACCGGCGGATTCCGTCGCTCGACGAAAAGGTGGTTCGCTACGAGCCGCGCTTGGCGGAGCTGAACCCCACACTCGCCAACAAGGATCTCGCGATCACCTGGCGGCACCTGGCCAACCAGATTTCGTGCTACGGCCTGGCCGAGCGACCCGGAACGGCCTTTTGCTACAACGACTGGCAAATGGCGCTCTTCGCGGACCTCCTTTTCAAACGCGTGTACGGCGTGTCGTGGGTGGACATCGATGGCAAGGTGCTGCACCCCATGCTCACCGACCTGCTGGGATGCCAGGATCACCCGAGCCTGATCGGCTTTGGCACCGGCGATCGCGCGGGCCGGCTGGCGATTTCGCCGCGCGACTTCGCCCGCTTCGGACAACTGTTCCTACAACGTGGTCGCTGGGGCGAGCGGCAACTTCTCCGCGAAGACCTCGCGGTCATGGCCGTGACCTCGCCGTTGCCGGCCTCATTGCCGCGCGCCGGGAAAGTCGCCGCCGAGATGATTCCCGGCCAACGCACGCTCGGCTCACGCGAGATCCCGGACAACCAGACCGAGCACTTCGGCAGCTACTCCTGGCTTTGGTGGGTGAACGGCGTCGAGCGCAGTGGCCAGCACCACTGGCCGGATGCGCCGGCGGACCTCTTCGCCGCGCTCGGCCACGGCGGCATCCGCGGCGTGGCGGTGATGCCCGGTCTCGACTTGATCGTATCGTGGAACGACGGCCGGACGGACAACCCGGCGAAGGAGAACGAGGCCTACCGGCGGCTGATGCGTGCGGTCCAGCCCAAACCGAAATCGAGCAGAACGCCAACTCCAGCCGGCAGCGCCGCGGTCTCAAGCAGCGACGCCCAAATGCCTCCAACTGCGGCCGACTGCCTTCGCCTGATCATCGAAACGGACGCTGGCGGTGACCCGGACGACGAGCAATCGCTGGTCCGCTTCCTTCTTTACGCGAACGAATGGGACATCGAGGGCATCATTGCCAATCGACCGCAAGCCCGCGCCGGTGAGAACCGGAACCCCGAACGCACCGGCTTGGGAGTCGTGCGACGCCTGCTCACCGCCTACGGCGAATGCTGGACCAACCTGGTCCAAAACGATCCGCGCTATCCGACTCGGGAACAGCTCTGGTCGCGGACGGTCGCCGGCTACAACGACACCGCGGCCGCAGTGAACCTCCTGATTGCCGCCGTGGACCGGCCCGACCCGCGCCCGCTCTGGTACGCCGACTGGGGGAGCGACAACGGCGCCGGCACGAACAATCTCCGGCGCGCGCTCGACCGCGTGCGGCGCGAACGCGGACCCGCGGGCTACGCAAAGTTCAAATCGCGACTGCGATTGTCCTCGTACGACAACTTTGGCGAACACACGGCAGCGCGCGAGCCGCCGTTTCCGTTTTGGGTGAACACGTTTCAGCCCGAAATCGACGGCCGGCGCTGGTATCACCGGTTTTCGGCACTGACCGCGAAGGCCGGGGGCTTCGACCTCGTGCGCGATTGCCTCACCGGCCACGGCCCGCTCGGCGCGCTGTACCCGACCAACACGACGCATTGGCAAAAGGAGGGTGACTCGATGACCTTCCTGTACCTCATCCCGACCGGGATGAACGACCCGGCGCACCCGCATTGGGGAAGCTGGGCCGGGCGTTACGGCCACAATGATAACCACCCAGCCCGCGCGTATTTCTGGGCCAACCAAACCGACGGCTGGGAAGGCTCGACCAACCGCGACAACACGCTCCGACGTTGGGCGGCGGACCTCCAGAACGACTTCCGCGCCCGCCTCGATTGGTGCGTCAAGGCGCCCAGTGCGGCGAACCATCCACCGGCTCCGCAAGTCCGCGTGGCCATCGAAACCGCCGCGGGCAAGGCCGGCGAGAGCGCGAATGCAGCCACCGATGCTGACGTGCTCGCCGCCGGCACAGGCATCCTCGCGGCGACGGTGCCGGCGGGTTCAATTCTGCTTTGCGACGCCCGGCAAAGCCGCAACTCGGATGGCGGCGCGTTGTCGTTTGCGTGGTTCGTTTATCCCGAGGCGGGGACGTATCGCGGCGCGGTCGAGGTGCGGGATTCCGCCTCGGCAGTCGCCCGCCTGATCGCGCCTGCGGTCACCGCGCCGCAAAGCTTGCACCTGCTGTTGCGCGTGAGCAACGCGGGCAAACCGCCGCTCGCCCGCTACACGCGCATCGTGGTCACGGTGCTGCCGCGCGAACCGGCAACCGCCAGCCCCGCGTTGCCGGCGAACCTCAACGAAGCCTTCGCGCCGCCGCACGAGTTCGCCGGCGACCTCGGCAAGTTCGGCTCGGTGCTGCGATTTGCTGACGGCCGGCCCGTGAAGACGCCGGCGGACTGGACCGAGCGCCGCGCCGAAATTCACCAGCATTGGCAGCAAGTCATGGGAGCTTGGCCGCCGCTGATCGCGCGGCCACGCCTGGAGATCCTTCGCCGCGAGCGCCGCGAGGACTTCACTCAGCAGCGCATCCGACTCGAGATCGCGCCGGGTCAGACCGAGGAAGGCTGGTTGCTCACGCCGGATGGATCGGGGCCGTTCCCGGCGGTGCTGGTGCCCTTTTACGAGCCGGAGACCAGCATCGGTCTCGGCAAGCTTGGACGTGATTTCGCTTACCGGCTGACCAAGCTGGGATTTGTGAGCCTCGCCATCGGTTCGCCGGGCGGCGACGCGTGGAAACCGGCGACCGGCGAGGCCGTGTGCCAACCGCTCTCCTTTCTCGCCTATGTCGCGGCGAACTGCGCGAACGCGCTGGCGAATCTGCCGTCCGTCGATCCCGCGCGCCTGGGCATCGTGGGCCACAGCTACGGCGGCAAATGGGCGTTGTTCGCGGGGGCACTTTGCGAGCGGTTCGCCGCGGTGGTCGTCAGCGATCCGGGCATCGTCTGGGACGAAACGCGGCCGAACGTGAATTACTGGGAGCCGTGGTATCTCGGGCGCGACGCCTCTGTGCAGCGCAAACCGGGAATTCCCGCCGCGGACAACCCGCGCACCGGCGCGTATCGACAGCTCTTCGAGTCAGACCACGATCTGCCCGAACTGATCGCGTCGATCGCGCCGCGGCCATTGCTCGTCTCGGGCGGCTCCGAGGATCCGCCGGAGCGCTGGCGCGCGCTGAACGCCGTCGTCGCGGTCAACCATCTCCTCGGCCGCACCAACCGCGTGGCCATGACCCATCGCGCCACGCACGACCCCACGGCCGAATCGAGCGCGCAGGTCGAGGCCTTCCTCACCCATTTCCTGGGCGGTTCACACACCCGCGTAGCCATCATCGGTGGCCGCTGGCAACTGAACGGAGCAGTCACGTACCGGGGCGCGCCCGCCGAGGGGTTGTTGCTCAACGTGCGCATGGTCAACGCCGTGTTCGAGGATCGCCGGCGGACTGGTTTCGACCCGGACGCGAACACCGCGACCTTCATCGAGCACCTCCCCGACTACATCGCGCACGGCGTCCGGGCGTTCACTTTGAATCTGCAGGGCGGTATGCCGGGTTACGAGGGCGCCGAGAATTCGGCGTTCGCCCCGGAGGGCTCGCTGCGCGAAAGCTACCTGCGCCGCGTCCGGCGCGTGATCGCGGCCTGCGATCGGCAGGGCGCGGCGGTGATCCTCGGTTGTTTCTACCAACGCCAGGATCAGGTGCTGACCAATGACGCCGCCGTGCGGGCCGGGGTGGTGAACGCCGCACGGTGGATTCGCGAAGCGGGTTTCGACAATGTGGTCCTCGAGATCGCCAATGAATTCCAGCATGGCGGTTTCGACCACCCGATCCTCAAAACCGTGGCCGGGCAGGTGGAGCTGATCCGATTGGCGAAACAGACCGCGCCGGAGCTGCTCGTTGCCACGAGCGGGCTCGGCCACGGCCGCATGGACGATCCGGTGGCCGAGGCGGCCGACTTCATTTTGGTGCACTTCAACGGAACGAAAGTCGCCGACATCCCGGCGCGCATCGCGGCGCTTCGTCGGTTCGGCAAGCCGATCGTCTGCAATGAAGACGACAAGGTGGGTGCGACCGGCGTCGCGGCGTTGGAAGCCTGCGTCGCCAGCGGCGCGTCCTGGGGTTTCATGGCCGAGAAGGTCAACCAGGCGTTTCCGTTCCGGTTCAGCGGCGCCGCAGACGATCCGGCGGTCTATGCGGCGTTCGCGCGCTGCGCCGGACGGTGATCGGCGCCTGCGGAAGCGATGCGAGACCGGGGGGCTCGCGATTCAGCGGGCAGGCGCGGCTTTCGCCGGGTTGGCCGGTGGCGTGGCAGGTGAGTGGTTGTGCCAGCCGATCAAGGCCGAGACCGCTTCGTCGGTTGCGTCGAATGCGTCCAGACCCTGGTTCGCACAGACCAGCACCGCGAAATCGCGCTCCGGCGCGAGCCAGGCGTTGGCGTAGTACATCGTGTTGCAGCCGCAGTGATTCAGCACCTGGCCGCCGCCCCACGAGCGCTCGACCGTCTGCCAGCCCAGCGCGTAATCACCGCCGAACGGTGGCCGGGCCAGCTCACGATACGTTTCGGGCTGGAGCAACCCCGGCTCGCCCCGCAGGCCGCGCAATTGGTCGGCGATGAATTTCGCCCAGTCCTGGAGCGTGCAATGCACCGTTCCCGCCGGCCCGATCACCGCCGGATTGTCCACCGTGGGACCGTGATCCTTGACCGGTTTCCCGCCCGTGACGTGGCCCCACGGCTCGTCGATCTGACCGGGCGCGCCCAACCCGCCGAAGCCCGCGCTGGCCATCTTCAGCGGCGCGAAGATTTCGGATCGCATCGAATCCTCCCAGGGCCGGCCGGTCACGCGCTCGATCATCGCGCCGGCGATCACGTAGCCGAGGTTCGAGTACAGGTAGGCGCTGCCGGGTGCGTGCTGCGGTTTGGCCGACAGCCCTTCTTTCACCGCTTCCCGGCGCTGTTCCTGAAGCGTTCCTTGGCGGGCGATGCGGCCCCAATTCAAATTCGCGGCCAGGCCGGCCCGGTGCGAAAGCAGGTGCCGCAGCGTGACCTCTTTGAAGCCGGGATCGAAATCAGGCGCCAGGTCCGGGAACACCTCGGAAACCGTCGTGTCCCACTTCAGTTTTCCGCGTTCGACCAGTTTGCTCGCCAGCGTTGCCGTCATCGCCTTGGTGTCGGAGCCGAGATGCCAGAGGTCGTTGAGGGTGACCGCCACGGCCGTGCCGCGCTTGCGGACGCCGACCGCGCCGAGCATTTGCAGACCGTGGCTGGTGACAATGGCCCCGGCCATCGCCGGCAGGTCGCGTCGCCCACAGATCGGCGCGAGGAGGTCGGTGACCACGGCGTCGCCATTGGCTGGCATGGCGGGGGCCGCGGTGGCAGTCGCTGGTGTCGGCGAATCGACCGCCTCAGAAGTCGCCGCGCCGACCTGCAAAACCAAAGCCAGAAACAGTCCCGGCACGGCGCGGCGCGCTCTCTGGCTGCCTGGCGAGGGACGGGAGCCTGCGCGGTGGTTTGGGCGCTCGGGCGATGGCGGTTCGGTGCGGCGCGATTGCGTTTGCATGGCCGCCAAAGTGAGCGAATCGCCGAGCCGGGGCAATGCCGGCTTGAACAGGAGTACCGCGCCGCCGAGAATGCACAGTCACCCCGTTGGTTTCCCACCCAACACCTTCTTCCGCCACTTCTGCACACTCACCGCATCAAACCGCTCGCCCGCGAAGATGATTTGCTTCACCGTCTTCCCCCCGGCACTTTCGCGCTTGAGGTAGGCGCTCACGTCCATCCAGCGGATGTCGCCATCTGACGTGCGGATGACCAGCATCACGGCGTAAGCGTACGCCCGCTGGCGCTGAACTCCGAAAACCGAATCCCGAAACCCGAAGGAAGCCCGAATACCGAATGCCGAAAGCATCACACGACACCGCGTGATTTCGAACTTCGGACTTCGGATTTCTTTCGGATTTCGAGCTTCGAGCTTCGAGCTTCGGAGTTGGGCCACCTCGCCATCAATCCCGTGGTCGCTGTTCGTGTAGCCGCGATAGATTTGCCCGGCTTCGGCCACGATGAATCCCGTGTGATGCACCGCCAGCAATTCGCGGCTCTCGTCGTCAATCACCACCTGCCCTTCGACCTGCATCTCGCGCACCTGCTCCTTGACCCGAATTCCAACGGGATTCCGTCTCAAAGCCCAGGGTTGCGAGGTTGGCCAGTCCGGCTCGGACCGAGCTACCCTGGGAAACCGAAATGGAACGCACCTCAACCCCAATGGGGTTGTGTCGAGATCGCCGTGACGTGACAAGGGCGCAACCCCGTTGGGGTTGGCCGTAATTCCGATCCAACACCCAAGGTAGCTCCTGCGTCGCAACCTTGGGCTGAAGGACTCAATCCCTTCGGGATTGGTTGAGATCCGCCACCGGCTTCCAGAGTTCCGTACTCGGAAACGCCACCGTGTGATGCAGCCGCATCACCAGCGTCGCGTAGATGTCGTCCGCCGGACCGTCGAAGCGATACGTCACCAGCGCTCTTTCAGAGCGCATCGGTTTTCCGCCGACAGACCCAGGGCGGCGCTCGCCATTGCTCGCTTGCCCTGGGCTTGTCCACGCCAGCCTTTCAGGCTGGGCCGACTTGCATCTGACGCAGACACCACGCCCGGCTGATGAAGGTCTCCAGCAGGGTGCGCAACACCACCGCCTCGTCCTCGCGCGGCAGGCGTTTGAAATCCTGGTAATCCAAATCCCCGGCCAGCAATTCGTCTTCGCGGAGGCAACCAGTCCCTCGCCCACGGGAGTGGGAGAGGGTGCCCGAAGGGCGGGTGAGGGCTGTGGGGTCGAGAACAAGATCTTGCGGATGCTTCCGCACCTTGCGCACCACGGCGGCGGCGTAGCGACTGAGCACCTCCGGCCGCAGCAGGATGAAACCGCCAAAGTCCAGCCGCTGGATCATGCCCGGCCCGGCCAGCAGGCTCACCCGAGTTGACTCAGGCAAGACGTTACCGGAGGCGGGGGGCCGTCAGGTCTGCGTTGACTCCCGATCCAGGTTACCCGGGGCAGTGAAAAAGGACTTCCGTTTGGCCTCAAGGCTTTTCTGCAAGGCGAACGGATCCAGCGCCGCGGGTTGCGCCCGCAGCCGGGCCTTGGTCGCCTCCGGGAGGCCCGCGCCGGCCCGGCACCGCGGCTCCGGGGGCGGC
>JAKANS010000092.1 GCA_021823625.1 bacterium
CGGGTGCGATCCCCGTGAAGCACTGAAGGGCGGCGGTGCTGGCGGAGCGTTCCCGTTGCGCGCCCAGGGCCGCAAGCAGGCGCGGCGCCAGCACGGGTCCGGCCCCTGGCAGGCTGGCGAAGATCGCGTGGTCGGGATGGCGGGGGAACAGTTCGGCGATCTGGCGGTCGTACTGGGCGACGGCGCGGGTGACCCGTTGGAGTTGCCGGTCCATTCGCTTCTATCGCGACGGGTTGGGCTTTCCCACCCGCGTCGAGGAAGGCGCGCCGATTGCGTTTTTCACGACGGGTGGCACGCGCCTGGCGTTATATCCGTTGGACTGGTTGGCAGAATACGTCGGAGTGACGCCCCAGCCCGGTTGCGGGAACTTCTGCGGCATCGCTTTATCACACCATGTCCGCACCCAGGGCGAAGTGTCGGCGGTGCTGGCTTTGGCCGAGCAGGCGGGCGGAAGGATCGTCAAGCCTGCTCAGCGAGTGTTCTGGGGCGGCTACAGCGGCTGCTTTGCGGATCCCGACGGCTATCGTTGGGAGGTGGCGTGGGCGCCGATGTTCGGCTTCAACAGCGTTGGCGAGTTGATGTTTTCGCGCGACGATGCCTAACTTGTGCGCGGTTCGGATGCCACGAAAGTACACGCCATGATGACTTGCCTGCCAGACCGCCCAGCCGGTCGCTGGTTCGCCGCTTGCCTCGGCGCCCTGGGCCTGTGCTCGATCGGGTTCGTCGCCGAATCGGGACCCACTCCCCTGCCCCGCGTGCCGGTGATCTACTGCACGGACCTGTTCCACCCGCACGACGACCCGGATGACCATTTCGATCTCGCGACGCTGTACGCGCTGCCGGAGCTGGACGTGAAGTGCATCGTGCTCGACCAGGGCGACCAGCAGGCCAAACGGCCCGGCCGCATCCCGGTCTCGCAATTGAACCACCTTACGGGCCGCGAGGTGCCCTGCTTTGCCGGCCTGGGCGCGAAGCTGCGCTCGCCCGCGGATGGTGCATTCGCGCAACCGGCCGAGTGCCAGGGCGGCGTGGAGGCAATCCTGCGCACGCTCCGCGAGGCGGGCCGGTTGGTGACGATCATCGCGGTCGGCAGCCTGCGCGACATCGCCGCGGCCTGGAACCGCGAGCCGAACCTGATGCGGAGCAAAGTCAGCCGACTGGTGCTGTTCATCGGCGAAGCCTCGAAGGCTGATTTCCGTGAGTACAACGTGGCGCTCGATCCGGCCGCGTTCGTGGCGGTGATGCGCTCGGGCCTGCCGATCGCGTGGGTGCCGTGCTTCGACGGCGGACTTTGGCAAAACGGCGGTCACGCTTCGTTCTGGCAGGCCAGCCAGGCGGACTTGCTGGCAAAGGCATCGCCGCCGCTGATTCAGTATTTCATTTACGCGCTGGAAAAGGAAACGGCCGATCCGATCGCCTTCCTCGCCCAGCCGGTGGACGCGGAGCGCAAAGCCCGGCTTTTCGCCCAGCAACGCAATCTGTGGTGCGCCGCGATCTTCGGCGCCGTGGCGGGCCGGAAGGTGGTCGAGCGCAACGGGCACTTCGTGTCCGAGCCGCCCGCCGCCGGCGAACCGCGCACGCTGGGAGCGAACCACGGCGTCTTCGGCTTTCGCGGGATCGGGATCGAGGTTGGCGACGATGCGGTGGTGCGGGCCAGCGACGATCCGAAGGCGCACTGGGTCTGGCAGTTCGAGGTGCTGGACCGCGAACATTACGCCCGCGCGATGACCGAGGCCACGGCGGGGTTGCTTGCCGACTTCCCGCTGCGCCCGCCTGGACGTTGAGCCTTCACCACGCGGCGACTTGACTCGCATCAAGGCCGCGATGGCGCCAGCGGCGAAGCTTGGCGCGATGAAAGCCTCACAATGTCGTCGCACGCTGTGGTCGGTATGGCTCTTGGCCGGCTGGTTGCTGCTGCCCCCGCCCGCCGCGCACGCCATCGATTCGGCAGCGGTCAAAAAGCTCTTCGCCGATCCGCCACGTGAATACTCCTCCGGTCCGCTCTGGGTCTGGAACGACCTGCTCACCGAACAGCAGATTCGCGACACGATGCGCGATCTCGCCGGGCAGCACGTCAAACAGGTCTTCGTCCATCCCCGCCCCGGCCTGATGACGCCGTACCTGAGCGCGGATTGGTTCCGGCTGTGGAAGGTCGCGCTCGACGAGGCCGCAAAGCTGGACATGAACGTCTGGATCTACGACGAGAACTCGTACCCGTCCGGCTTCGCGGGCGGCTGGGTGCCGGAACTGATGCCCGAGTCGCGCGGCCTGGGCTTGTCGCTCAAGGAGACGAAAGCCGCCCCGCAGTGGAGCGACGAGTTGGTGGCCGTTTACCGGCTGGAAGGCGACCGGGCGGAAAACGTCAGCGCCAAGGTTAAAGCCGGCGAAGCGTTGCCGGAAGGCCGGTACCAGGTGGCCTCGATCGTCCGCGCCGGCAACTCGCCGTGGCATGGCAACCGGTGTTACGTGAACCTGCTCACGGCGGGCGTCACGCAGAAGTTCCTCGAAGTCACGCACGAGGCTTACAAGCGCGAGCTCGGCGACCAGTTCGGCAAGCGCGTCCCCGGCTCGTTCACCGACGAACCGAACATCCGGCCGGCGGGCGGTTTTCCGTGGTGTCCGGATTTGCCAGCGCAATTCGAGAAACGCTGGGGCTACGACCTGCTCGACCATCTGCCCAGCCTCAGCCAGGAGGTCGGCGACTGGCGGCGCGTGCGGTACAACTACTTTGCCACCCTGAACGACCTGTTCATCGAGCGCTGGGGCAAACCGTACTACGAGTGGTGCGATCGGAATGGATTGGAGTTCACCGGCCACTACTGGGACCACGAGTGGCCGAACTGCCTTGGTGTGCCCGACAACATGGCGATGGCGGCCTGGCAGCACCGGCCGGGCATCGACTGCTTGATGAACCAGTACGCGGAAAACACCCACGCCCAATTTGGCAACGTGCGGTTTTGCCGCGAGGTTTCGAGCATCGCGAACCAGTTGGGTCGGAAGCGGACGTTCGTGGAAGTGTACGGCGCGGGCGGTTGGGATTTACGTTTCCAGGACATGAAGCGAATTGCCGACTGGCTCCAGGTGCTCGGTGTGAACACGATGGACGAGCACCTGAGCTACGTCACGCTTCGCGGCGCGCGGAAACGCGATCACCCCCAGAGTTTTAGCTATCACGAGCCGTGGTGGGACGCCTACCACGTCCACGCCCAGTACATGACCCGCCTCTCCGCGGCGCTGTCGCAGGGCGAGCAAATCAACAAGGTGCTCGTGATCGAGCCCACAACGACGGCCTGGATGTACCAAGGAAACGATGCCAAGCTGCGCGAGATCGGCGACTCGTTCTTCAACCTGCTCGTGGCACTCGAAGCGGCGCAAATCGAGTACGACTTGGGCGATGAGGATGTGATGGCGCGCGAAGCCCGCCTGGAGAACGCCCAACTGCGCGTCGGCCAGCGTCTCTATCAACGCGTAATCCTGCCGCCCGGCAGCGAAAACTTGCGTTCCAAGACCTGGGATTTGCTCCAGGAATTCCTGAAGGAATCGAAGCAGAACCTGTTTGCTTGCGAGGCCCCGACGCGGAGGGACGCCGAATTGGTGGCGGGCGGAAACCAGAACGCGGCCTGGAAATCGCAACTGCTCCTTTGCCGTCCGGATGAACTCTTGGGGCGGCTGAAAGAGGCGGCAGCCGGCGACACCTTCCACATCGCCCGCGAGTCGAATGACAAGGGCATTCTCTTCCACCAGCGCCGCATGCTGGGCGACGGCCAGATTCTTTTCCTGGTTAACACCAGCATCGAGGCGCCGTCCGCCGGCACCATCGAGTCGGACTTGAAGGGCGTTGAGCAATGGAATCTCCACACCGGCAAAGCCGAGCCGTATCCGTTCGAAGCGAAAGCGAATGGCGTCAAGGCCAGCTTCAGCCTTCCCCCCTCCGGCAGCCTGCTCCTGTTCCTCTCGAAAAACCCGCTTCCGAACGCACCCGATGTGACAAAAACTGTCGCAATTGTGACAGGAATTGCACCAACTGACGTGCGACGACTCGAACCGAACGTCCTCACGCTGGACTACGTGGACGTCACGGCCGGTGGCGAAACCCGGAAGGGTCAGTACTTCTACGCCGCCAACCAATTCGCCTGGCAGAAGAACGGAATGGCCCGCGATCCTTGGGACAGCGCCGTCCAGTTCAAGGACGAGCTGATCGCGAAAACCTTCCCGGCCGACAGCGGGTTCGAGGCCAGCTACCGGTTCATCATCGAGGGTGCGGTGCCCACGAACCTCGCCGTCGTCATCGAGCGCCCGGATCTTTACTCAATCACCTGTAACGGCCTGCCGATCACCGCGACAGCCGGCGACTGGTGGCTGGACAAGGCGTTTGGCCGGATACCCATCGCGGCGGCGGCAAAGACCGGTGACAACGTCGTCACGATCAAGGCCCAACCCTTCACGATGTTCCATGAACTGGAATCCGCCTACGTACTCGGCGACTTCACCCTTAAGCCCGCCGCCAGGGGCTTCGTCATCACGCCCGACCAACCGCTCGCGCTGGGCAAGTGGAACGAGCAAGGCCATCCGTTCTTCAGCAAAGGCGTGGCCTACCGCCAGCAGTTTGATGTTCCCGATCCGAAAGGCGAGTACCGGGTTTCTTTGCCGAGTTGGTACGGCAGCGTTGCCAGGGTAAACGTGAATGGCCAGGAAGCGGGCTACATCGCCGCTCCGCCTTGGGAGTGCGACGTGACCCCGCAACTCAAAGCCGGCCAGAACACGGTCGAGGTGGTGGTCATCGGCACGCTGAAGAACACGCTGGGGCCACACCATGGAAATCCGGGCTTGGGCAGCGCGTGGCCTGGTATGTTTCAGAACGGCCCGAAGGACGGCCCGCCACCGGGAAATCAGTACTCCACCGTGGGTTATGGCTTGTTCGAGCCGTTTGTGCTGAAGCAAGTCAAGCCGGCGAGCCTTGCCAGCAAGCAGTAGCCGGCACTCCGCAGCGACGAACTCCTTGCCGACGCCGACACGCGGCGCGTGTGGATTTCCTTCCCCACCGCGCGCGGCTGTTGACAATGCGCTTGCGTGCAGGAAGTGGCGGCCATCCAGGAACTCAGGCGGCTGATTCCCCAGTGTCTCCTGCCGGATCAAGTCCGGCTGGGGCACCGTTTGCTGCACGCCCGCGAACGTGCCGCGCGCGGTGGGCCGGCGCGGTTTCCGGTCGAGCGCTGGCTCGCTGAAGCCCGGGCCTCGATCGCCACCCGTCACCAACGCGGCGCGATCCGGCAGCGGATCAGTTACCCGCCGGAGCTTCCCATCACCGCCCGCAAGGACGAGATCGTTGCGGCGATCCGCGCCCACGCGGTCGTGGTGGTCGCCGGCGAAACCGGTTCCGGCAAGACCACGCAGCTCCCGAAGATGTGCCTCGAGGCCGGCCTCGGTCAGCGGGCGCGCATTGGCTGCACGCAACCTCGGCGTGTCGCCGCGCTCTCGATTTCGCGGCGGATCGCGGAGGAACTCCAGGTCGCTTGGGGGCGCGAGGTTGGCTGCAAAATGCGCTTCGCCGATGACACCCGGCCGGAGAGCAGCCTCAAGGTGATGACCGACGGCATCCTGCTGGCCGAACTGCAGGGCGACCCTTTGCTGGCCGAGTACGAGGCGCTGATCATCGACGAAGCCCACGAGCGCTCGCTGAACATCGATTTCCTCCTCGGCTACCTGAAGCAGCTCCTGCAAAAGCGCGACGACCTCAAGCTGGTCATCACCTCGGCCACGATTGACACCGAATCGTTTGCCCGAGCCTTCGGCGGCGCGCCGGTCGTCGAGGTCTCCGGCCGCCTCTATCCCGTCGAAGTCCGCTATTCGCCGCTGGACGAACACGCCGAGGACGAGGGCGAAGTCACCTACATCGACGTAGCGGTCGCGGTGACCGACCGGTTGCTCGGCGAATCTCACGCCGGCGACATTCTCGTGTTCATGCCGGGCGAGCGGGACATCCGCGAAACCTGCGACCAGCTGGCCACGCGCCACGGCGAACGGCTGGACATCGTCCCGCTGTTCGGCCGCCTGACTGCGGGGGATCAACAGCGAGTCTTCGCTCCCGGCCCGCGACGCCGCGTGGTGGTGGCGACGAACATCGCCGAGACCTCGCTCACCGTGCCGCGCATTCGCTGCGTGGTGGACACTGGCCTGGCGCGGATGAGCCGCTACAACCCGGGCACCCGCACGCATCGCCTGCCAGTCGAGCCGATTTCGCAAAGCAGCGCCAATCAGCGGAAAGGCCGGTGCGGCCGCGTGGCCGACGGCACCTGCGTGCGGCTTTACTCGGCGGAAGACTTCCAGGCGCGGCGGCCTTTCACCGAGCCGGAGATCCAGCGCTGCGACCTGGCCGAGGCGATCCTGCGGATGAAGGCCTGGCAGCTCGGCGAGGTGGAGACTTTCCCGTTTCTCGAACCGCCGACCGCCGCCGCGGTGAACGCCGCGTATCAGTTGCTCCAGGAAATCGGCGTGCTGGACGAACAGCGCGCCTTGACCCCGCTGGGCCGCGACCTGGCGCGCCTGCCGGTCGATCCGGCCATCGGCCGGATGCTGCTCCAGGCGCGGAGCGAAGGCGCCTTGAACGAAGTGCTGATCATCGCCGCCGGCCTGAGCATCCAGGACCCGCGCGAGCGCCCGCTCGAACAGCGCGACGCCGCGGAGACGGCGCACCGGCGGTTCCAGCATCCGCAGTCGGATTTTCTCACGCTGCTCAACATCTGGAACGCCTACCATGACCAATGGGAGGCGCTGAAAACGCAGAACCAAGTCCGCAAATTCTGCAAGGCGCACTTCCTCTCGTTTGTGCGCATGCGCGAGTGGCGCGATGTCCACGCCGAGCTGGAAGACGCGGTCGCAGAGTTGGGAGACCACGTTCGCTCCGTTCAACCGCCGCGGTCGGCACCCGCAATCCAGCATCCGAAACCCGAAATCCGAAACCCGAAATCCGATTTCGACCCGCGTTACCCCGCCATCCACCGCTCGATCCTCACCGGCTTGTGGGGCCACGTGGTTCAACGGCAGGACCGCAACCTTTACCGCCTCGGCGGCGGCCGGCAGGCGATGGTTTTCCCCGGCTCGGCGCTGTTTGCGAAGGCGGTGGCCAAGTCGAAGTCCAACCCGGGCAAAACGCCCGAGAAACCGCTCGCCAAGCCAGGCCAGCCCGAATGGCTGGTGGCCGGCGAGATCGTGGAAACGACGCGGGCCTACGCGCGCACGGTGGCGGCGATCGATCCCGCCTGGGTCATCGAACTGGCGCCACACCTGATTCGCATCGCGCACGACCAGGCGCGATGGGATCGCGAGGCGGGCCGGGTGCAGGCGCGGGAGCGGGTGCTGTTTCGCGGCTTGATGCTGCGCGAACGCACCGTCGGTTACGGCCGGGTGAATCCCGCCGAAGCCACGGCGATGTTCATCCGCGCCGCCTTGGTCGAAGACGACGCTGGGCTAACTGATTCCACTTTAAGCGGGCCGGAGAAGATGTCCCGTCAAGGCTTGGGCTCGGCGGGCCCGAAACCCGGTGGGGCGAGACTCCGCCGAGCCCTGCCTTCGCCAGAGGCTCCCGTGAATGCAGGGCTCGAGAGGACTCTCGCCCCACCGGATAGCGCTTACACCTTCCTCGAACACAACCGGCGGTTGCGCGAAAAAATCGAGTTGTGGCAAACGCGCCTGAGCCAGCGCGTGGTGCCGGACCTCGACGAGGCGTTCCACCAGTTTTATGCCGCGCGGCTGACCGACGTGAGTTCCTGGCACGATCTCAACCGGGTTCTGGAGACCGCCGGCGGGCCAGCCTTCCTTTGCGCGACCGAGCGGGATCTGCTGGGCGACCACGCCGCCGCGTTCAGCCAGGGCGCCTTTCCTGACGCCATCGCCGTGGGCGATCGTTCCGTGCCGGTCAGCTACGCCTACGCGCCGGGTGAGGAACGCGATGGAGTCACGCTGCGCCTGTCCGTGCCGCTGGCCGAGATGGTGGATGCGAGCCAGCTCGACTGGCTGGTGCCGGCGTTGCGGGAAGAACGCGTGCTGTACCTGCTGCGCGAATTGCCCAAGGCGCTGCGCCGGCCACTGATGCCCTTGAACGCCGCGGCGCACGAAATCGTGGCCAACGTCGCGCCGACGGGAGGCCGCTTCGTCGAAGCGATGTCTGCCTTCGTCCATCGCAAATACGGCGTCGAAATTCCGCTGACGACGTGGCCACTGGATTCGTTGCCGGGCCATCTGCGGCCACGATTCGAGATTGTCGCCATGGACGGCGCGGCGCTGGCGGCGGGGCGCGATCTCGTCGCGTTGCGCGAACAGGTGCGCCACCACCAGACGCCGGCTGAAGCTGAAGCCTGGCAGCGCGCGGTCCAAACGTGGGAACGCTATGGCGTGCGCGATTGGAGCTTCGGCAACCTGCCGGAATCGGTGACCGTGGCGGACGTGGGCGGCTTTCCGCTCCGCGCCTATCCTGGCCTGCAGGCGGAGCAGGCCGAGGTCCATTTGCGTCTGTTCCGGAAAGCGGACGACGCGCTCGCCGCCACCCGTTTCGCGGTGCCGCGCCTGGCCGAGCACGCGCTGCAACGCGAACTCGGCTGGCTTCAGAGGGACCTGAAGGACTTGCGCACGCACGGTGTTTTGTACGCCACGCTCGGTTCAGGCGATGAGCTGATCGAGACCGCGTGGGCGAACCTGCGTCGCCATCTGCTCCCGCCACCCGAAACCGCGCTCCGCACCGCCGAGGACTTTGCCGCATACCTGGCTGGTGCGCGCGAGAAACTGCCCGGCCTCGCCGCACGGCTGGGCGATGGGGTGGGCGCAATTCTGCAAAAGCGACAGGAAGTGCTCGTGTGCCGAAAAGCATTCGCGGGTCTGCGGGCGGAGCTGGACGCCCTCGTGCCCCCGCGCTTTCTCGCAACCGTGCCGTTCGAGCGGCTGCCGCAAGTGCCGCGCTACCTGCAAGCGCTGCTGGTACGGGCCGAGCGCGCGGCGCTGAACCCGGTCAAGGACGCCGAGAAGTTTCAACGCGTGCAGCCTTTCGCCGAAGCGCTGCGGCAGGCCATTCCCGGCGCAAGCAAAACCACCGCCGCTTACGAAGCTTGGCACCGGCTGCGGTGGCTGGTCGAAGAGTTCAAGGTGGCCGTGTTTGCGCCCGAGTTGGGCACAGCGGAAAAGGTCTCGCCGAAGCGGCTGGATGAGGCGGTGGCGGAACTGAGGCGAGGCGGGCACTGACGCCGGCTCCAGGCAGCCGCTCCGGCAATTGCCGGACTGTTTCGGGCAGGGTCGTGGGCTGAGGCGTGGGGCAAGCGTCGGTGAACTTGCGCGTTTATGGGGGTTCCCTCGATGACGCTGGAAACGGTGCCCGAGGCGGGTCCAGCGCCTCCGCTGCATGGCATAATGTGGCCCAGAACCGAGGTCGGCGCGTACCCGAAGGCGCGGGCTTGAACGGAACCGTGCGAAGGAGGATGCGATCCGGACGGCCAGCGACGGTTCAACTCAACGCCGCCAGTTCCGGCCAAAGCGCGGCGCTCAGGCGCTGGCCGGCGGCGTAGTTGTCGAGATCGAACTTTTCGTTGGGCGAATGCGCGTTGTCGTCCGGCAACGCCAGGCCCAGCAGAAGCGTGTCCGCGCCGAGGATCTTTTTGAACTCCGTAACGATGGGGATGGAACCGCCTTCGCGCAGCAGCACCGGCTCGCGGCCGAACGCCGTTTTGAGCGCGCGCAAGCCGGCCTCGGCCTGGGGACTGCGCGGATCCAGCAAGTAAGCTTCACCGCCGTGGCCGTCCTGGAATTCGGCGCGAACGGTCGGCGGCACGAACTTTTTGAGATGGCGTTTGACGAGCTGGGCGATCTTCGCGGGACTTTGGTTCGGGACGAGCCGGAAGGTCAGCTTGGCGCTGGCCCAGGACGGAATGATGGTTTTGCTGCCTTCGCCCTGGTAGCCGCTGGTGAGGCCGTTGATCTCGACGGTCGGCCGCGCGCTGCGCTGTTCCCAGGCGGTGTAGCCGGTCTCGCCGAAAAGCCGCGGCACGCCCAGGAACTTCACGTAATCGCGCTCGCGGTACGGCAGGCGCGCGAGTTGTTTGCGCTCGAAGGCGGAAAGCGGCACCACGTCGTCGTAGAAGCCGGGGATGTTCACGCGGCCCTTTTTGTCGCGGAGCTGGGCGAGCAACTGGCTCAACGCCATGGCGGGGTTGTCCACGGTGCCGCCGAAGATGCCGGAGTGAAGGTCGCGATTCGGGCCGGTGAGCTTGATCTCGACCGCGGTGATGCCACGCAAGGCGTAGGTGAGCGCCGGCAAACCGGGCGCGGGCATGCCGGTGTCGGAGACGACCACGGCGTCGCAGCGCAGTTCCGCCTGTCGTTCCTTCAAGAAACCGGCCAGGTTGCCGCTGCCGACCTCTTCCTCGCCTTCGACCACGAAGGTGAGGTCGCAGGGCAGTTCGGTGCCGGTGGCGAGGTAGGCTTCAACCGCGTTCAGGTGCGCCAGGTGCTGGCCTTTGTTGTCGCTGGCGCCCCGCGCGAACAACGAGGTGCCTTCGATCCGCGGCTCGAACGGCGGCGTTTTCCAGAGCTCGAACGGCTCGGCCGGTTGCACGTCGTAGTGACCGTACACCACGAAGTGCGGTTTGCGCGCGCCGGCGCGGCGCGGCGTCCGCGCGAGCGCGATCGGGTGGCCAGCGGTGGGGCAGAGCCGGGCCTCGAGGCCGATCGCCTCGCAACGCGCGACCAGCCACTCGGCGCAGGCGCGCATGTCGGGCTTGTGGGCCGGCTGCGCGGAAACGCTGGGAAAACGGACGTAGTCGCACAGTTCGCGGACGAAACGGTCGCGGTGGGCGTTCAGGTAATCGAGGACGGCGTTCATGGTGGTGGTATTGGCGGGGCAGCGGATCGCGGGGCTAGTTTTTCTTTTTTCCCAAGGACTTAAGGATGCCGAGCACGTCCTGGACGGGGGAGGCGTGGGTCTTGGTCTGGGCCGGGGCGTTCGTGCCGGGCGCATTGGTGTAACCCGGCGTTTTTTGGAGGAAGTTGTTCAAGGTGCCGAGCGCGCCTTTTGTGTCGCCTTGGAGCAGGCTGCCGATGCCTTGCGCCGCCGCTCCGGCGTCGCCGCCGAGCGCGCCGCCCACGCCGCCGGCCAGCAAGGCCGCCAGCCGCAGCTTGTCGATCTGCGTTTCCGGCGTGCCGACCGTGCCCTCGATTTTCACGAACTGAGGCAAGGTGAGGAAGTTCGTCCGCGACGAAGGCGTCAGGTTGGTGACCTTGAACTGGCGGGCCAGGTCTTCGCGCAAGGCCAGGTTGACCGGCAGGTCCACCGTGGAATTGGTCAGCACGGGCGCGAGGCTGATGTTGCCATCGGCCGAAGCGAAGAAGGCGTCGCTGGCCGCCTGGAACGGGTGGATGGCCGCTTTGCCGTCGGCGATGTCCATGTTGGCGGAGATCAGCGTCAGCGGCGAGGTGGCGAGGTCTTGCAGACGCAAGGCGGTCGCGAGCGTGGTGAGGATTTTCTTGGTGCGCGGGCCGAAGACCTGGAGGTTCAGGTTGGTCAGGTTGATCATGGCCTGGCCGTGGAGATTCTTTTGCAGGCTGGGGCCGGTTATGCCCGCGCCGGTCAGGTTCAGCTTGGCGTAGATGTCGCCCTTGGCCTGACCGGCGTAGTTCGTGGCCAGGGAGTTGACCAGCGGTTCCAGGAGGATCTTGTCGGCGTTGAGGCCAAGCTCATAAGCGTAGCCCGGCCGGGTGAGGTCGAGCTTGGCCGTGCCGGCAACCGCAGCGTTGTTCACGGTAAGCGCGAACGGATCGACGGTAATCTTGTCGTGATCAAGCACCGCCTTCGCGGTCCAGTTTTGAACCACGATGTCGCGCACGTACAGGCTGCCCACCCTCAGTTCGGCGGCGAGCTGTTTGAGCGGCACGCCGATTGGCGGCGGTTCGGTCTCGGGCGCAGCGGGAGTCGGCGCGGGCGGGACGGGCTGAGCCGGGGCGGCGTTGGTGGTCGTGCCGGTGGCCATGAAGGCGTCGAACATCGGCGTAAAATCCAGCGAGTCGGCGCGGGCGAGGAGGGTGCTGGGCGCGGCATTGGTGGGCGAAAGGTCCAACTTGCCAGTGAGGGTGAGGAGGTTCTGACCGCGTTGGGTCGGAGCAATCTGAATTTGGTTGGTCCCCAACTCGTACACGCGGCCGCGACGCGTGGTGTCCAACACCACGCCAAAGCCCACCGGCGCGGTGGCTTGCGCGGTGGCACGATCGCGGAGGACCAAGTTCGTCACGCCAGCGCGGAGCTGGAGCGCCGTTTCGCCGACTCCGTTCGCCAGCGCGGTGAGCGTTTGTTGTAGCGGGGGAATTTCCGAAGCGATGTCCGCGGGAGACTTGGCGTCGTACTGGACCCGGCCTTCGGCGCCGATGGTCACGGAAGCGAGGTCCCGTCCGGTCAAGAACGCGGTAACGAACGGCCGGAGGGCGGTTTCGTTCAAATTGACGACATGAAGGTTCAATTCGGCAGTCCCGGTGCCGCCATCCACTTGCCCATCGACATCGGCGGAACCACCGCTGCGGATGCCTTCCCGCGCGCTCAGGCCCAGGCGGCGCAGGGTGAGCTTGTTGCGCGCGAGTTCCGCGTCGGCGTCAAACTGCGCGGTGTAGCCGTCCAGTTTGTACCCGCCGACCGTGCCGACCGCGTCACCCACCATGAGCGAGACCCCGCCGGAGTACTGGTCGAGGTTCCAATTCAAGAGGGTGTTCACGCGCACACTGCCGCGCTGGAAAGCGAGATCGGGTACGGGGTGCCGGGCGAGCAAGGTGGGAAGGTCGCCGTTCGCCGTGATTTGCACATTCCCGCCGTTGACCTTGGAATCGTAACTGGCGGAAACCGTGGCGGTGAGCAGCGGGGTGCCCGCTTCGCCGTATTCAAATCGGCCGCGTTCGAGGCCAAGGGTCTGAAAGTCGCCCAGAGTGAACGTCCCGCTGAACAGGGTCTGGAGGTCGTGGAGCGAAGTCTCCCCCAGGACGAGGTTGAGTCCGCGGACGGAATTGGTGAAATCCAGGCTGATGCGCCGCCCATTGTCTTCACTGGAGATCCGGGCCGCCAAATTGACCGTGCCGTCGAGGACATTGGTGCCCAAAAGCGAACGCCACTGGGCCAGTTGCAGATCGGACAACGCGAGCGTCATGGTCGCCGGGGCGGTGGCGCGCGCCTCTTCGCGGCCCCACGCCACGTTCACGGCGCGCTCGTTGGCGAACGCGATCCGGTCTTTGCCGCCGGACTTGCCCGTCAGCGAGCATTTCTCGAGGTAGGCGGTCTTGGCGGAAATATCGGCGTTGGCGCGCAGTTCCACCTGCAAATCCAGCACGGGCGTGGTGAGCGCGCCGCGCTGCAGCGAGAACTTGTCCGCCTTGAGCGTGAGGTTCGCGGTGTACCGCGTGCCCGAGGCCGCGATGTCGCAAAAGCCCGAGGCGCTCAAGGCGGTGTCGCCAAAGTCCAGGCCGAGCGGCGCGCCGACGAGCTTCAGCGCCGCTGAACCGATCGAGGTCACTTGGAAATTGAGACGGCCTTCTTCGCGCGCCGGCGCCAGCGACCCGTAAAGCCGAATCTCCCCGAGCGGTTGGTCCTGTCGTTGCAGGCGCAGGCGGAGTTGCCGCAATTCGTCGTTGGCGAACTCGACATCGAGCAGGCCCACGCCACCGCCCAAGTCCCGCAGGTCGCCGGTCGCTTCGGCCACCTCGAGGCGGAAACTGCCGCGCCCCCCCAGCGGCTCGAGCTTGTCACTCAAGTTGAACTGGCCATCGCCGGTCAGCCGGCCGCGGACCTGGTCCAGGCGGTTGCTCGGACCGGTGTTCATCTGGGCGACGATGGCACTGACGGTCACCTTGCCGGTGGCGCCGTTTTGGAGATTCGACAACGTGAAATCCAGGTTGGTCAGCGTGGAGCACTGGGCGGAGCCGTCGGCTTTCCGCTGGCAGAACGTCACCGCACCACCGCGCACCGTGACCGAGCCGACGTTAAGCTGCGGGGCTTCGGTCTTGCGACGCGCCGGCGGGGCCGCCTCGCCGCCCAAAAGCGGGTCGAGGTTGCTTTTACCATCGGCACCGACCTGCACGTTGAGTTCGGGCCGGCTCAAGGCGATTTCCGGCACTTCGATATTCCCGCTCATCAGGCTGAAGAGCCGGTAGCGCACGGTAATCCCGTCGGCACGCAGCAGCGGCTGGTCGCCGGCCGTGTCCACCCGCACATTCTTCAGTTCGAGGCTCGAAAGCGGGCTGAGCGAAACTTCATCCGCGGCGAGCTTGGCGTTCATGGCCGAAGCCACGCGCGGCAGCACCACCGCCTTGAGAAACGCGCTGCTGGTGAGCCCGAAATACAGCGCCACCACCAAGGCCACCAAGACAACCAGGATGATTGCGATCCGGCTGGCGCGGCGGGAGCCGCGTCCCGGCCGCCGTGTTGATTTGCTGTCCGCTGAATCTGGCATAGAGACTTTTCCTTGGGCGCCGACCCGAAGCCTGCCGGCCGTTTCGACCCATGAAATCCACGGAACCGCGTGGCCGGCCCGCCCCGGTTGGCGCGCGTCCCGACGTTATCCCACCCCCCCGCAGCGTCAACCTCCACCCGACCTCGCGCCAGCCCGCCGGGCGCGAAGCACAGCGGTTGTCGGCCGGCCGGGCTTCAAGCGCCGCTGCGCCGCAGCACGGTGTCGCGTTGGGCCCAGGCCGGGTCGGGTTTGGGGTAATCGAGATTGTAGTGCAACCCGCGGCTCTCGGGGCGCTGCATCGCGCAGCGGACGATCAGTTCGGCGACGGTCGCGATGTTGCGCAACTCCAGCAGGTCAGCGGTGACGACAAAATCCCAGTAAAAGTCCCGGATTTCGGTCTGCAGATTGTCGATGCGATTCAACGCGCGCTGGAGGCGTTTGTTCGTGCGCACGATGGCCACATAGTCCCACATCAGCCGTCGGATTTCGTCCCAGAGATGCGAGACCACCACCATCTCGTCCGGGTTCTGGGCGTGGCCGGATTGCCAGGGAGGAATGGCGACCGGGAGCTTCGGCTGCGGGGACTCCGCGGCGTGCCGCGCCGCGCGGTGGGCGCCAACCAGCGCTTCGAGGAGTGAATTGCTGGCCAGCCGGTTCGCGCCGTGGAGGCCGGTGCACGCCACTTCGCCGATGGCGTACAGTCCGGCGAGTTCGGTCGCGCCGTTCATGTCGGTGACCACGCCACCGCATTGGTAGTGCGCGGCCGGCACCACCGGAATGCATTCCTTGGTGATGTCGATGCCGTTCTCGAGGCAGGTACGGTAGATGTTCGGAAAACGGCGGATAATGAACGGCGCGGGCTTGTGTGTGATGTCCAGATAAACGTGGTCGGCACCGGTCCGCTTCATTTCGCTGTCGATCGCGCGGGCCACGATGTCGCGTGGCGCGAGTTCCTTCCGCGGGTCGTAACGGGCCATGAATTCCTGGCCGTCGAGGCCGCGCAGCACCGCGCCTTCGCCCCGCACCGCCTCGCTGATGAGGAACGACTTGATCTTCGGATGGTAAAGGCAGGTCGGGTGAAACTGGATGAACTCCATATTCGCCACCGCCGCGCCCGAGCGATAAGCCATCGCCACGCCGTCACCGGTGGCGATGTCGGGATTGGTCGTGTACAAATACACCTTGCCGCACCCGCCGCTGGCGAGGGCGACGGTGGGTGCGGAGAAAACGCGCACCGTTCCGCTCGCCTTGTCCAGCACGTACGCGCCCAGGCAACGGTTCGGGCCGGCCACCCCCAGCTTCTGCGTCGTGATGAGGTCCACCGCGATGTGGTTCTGGAAAATTTGGATTTGCGGCGTCCCCTCGGCGGCCTCCACCAAGGCGCGCTCGATCTCGCGGCCGGTCATGTCTTGGGCATGAACAATCCGCCGCTTCGAATGGCCCCCCTCCCGGCCGAGATCGAACTCGCGGCGCCCTGGCTGTCCCGGCACGTCCCGTTCGGTGAAGCGCATGCCATATTCGATCAACTCCCGGATGCGCGCCGGGCCTTCCTGCACCACCGTGCGCACCACGTCTTCGCGGCACAAACCCGCCCCGGCGGTGAGCGTGTCCTGCACGTGCAGCTCGAACGAGTCTTCGCTGCTCATCACGGACGCGATGCCGCCTTGCGCGTAATTGGTGTTCGATTCCGCGCTGCCCTTCTTGGTCACCAGCGCCACCGTGCCCGAGGCCGCCGCCTTCAAGGCGTAAAACAGTCCGGCGATGCCGCTGCCGATCACCAGATGGTCGAAATCAGGTAAATCATTCATCTCGGCGATAACGTAGTCCAGTTCGACTCCCACAATCAATCGGGTCCTGAAGCGCGGGTCATGGCGCGTCATTCGCGCAAACCTCTGCCCATCGTGCTTCATGCTTGGCAAAGCATTTGAATGCAACCCAAAACGTGATGTCTGTCGTATGACTTTCAAAACCCGAATTCTGTGCGCGATCAAAGGCAGACGAGGTTTCAAAAGACAGGACAGTGAAGGAGAACCAGTGGGGTCTTGGGATCAGACGCGTGACGGAGGTAAACGAGGTTGCCGTCGGGTTGCAGGCAGCGGATGACGGTCGAGTGGGCGGCGCGGCAATGGCCTGACGCCGGTCGCGCACGGGGCCTTTGCCATCCTCGGCTCCAGCCTCATGCCGCCTACTCCAGCCTAATCCATGATCGGGACAAGTGTCCTGCCGGTCAATACCGGCCCCCTTGACAAGTCTGGAACCATGTACTATGCATTGCAAGGTACTTGGCCAAAACTATGCATGCGCCATCTCAATTCCAACAAACCAGGATCGCCCAGCTCTGCGCGCTGGTCTGCGGCCTGTTGCTCCTCGCTGTCGCCGCTCCGGTTTCCGCGGCTGACACATCCAAGCCGCCACCCAAGTCGCAAGGCGTAACCGAAATGAAGACGGTTCCTGACGGCCATTTCCTGGTCCTACTTGACCAGGCCGGCCGCAAAAGCCGGCTGAACCTGGAGGTCAAAAGCGGCCAGGCGCGGGCGGTGGCCGTCAGCGAGTCGCGGCTCGAAGGGTTGCGCGGCGAGTTTCAACTCATCGGCAACGGCGTGTTCTTGATCTCGCTCGCGAACGCGCATCACCGGGCGACGCAGTTCTGGGTTTTCCACCCGGATGGCTCGGCCGACGTGAAGGAAGTGCCCGATCGCGGCGAACATCAAACCGCCCGCCCGGTCAAGGATGCCTCGCTCGAAATCGAACCAGCCCCGCGTTGAAGCCGCCGGGCCAAACGCTTTTCGTCACCTGCACTGACATGGACACCAAGAATCTCGCGCTCGGCCTGGCCACGTCGGCGCTCGTCTCCGGCGCCTATGTCCTCGGCGCCTTCCAGGGACAGTGTTCGCCAGCGAAGGGGCGCGAGTTTTTCACCAACTTCATGCGTTCGCTGACCTGGCGAGGCTTCGCTTGGGCGGTGGCAGTGCCGACGGCCTGGCTTTTGCTGTTCTACGGCTTGGTGGTTCACGTCCGGCTCAACCTGGGCGGTTGGCCGCGGTTCGGGCAGCAGTTTGACCGGTGGCCTCTGAGCTTTCATGAAAAGGCGGTGTGGCACTTCGGTACCACGCTGGCAGCCTCTCTGTGGGTGATACCCTTCGTGCTGGTTGGCTGTCTGTTCTTCCGCCGCTGGCGACACGTTTCGGTCTATGCCCTCACCTACGGAGCGGCGGTTGGCGTGGCCTTCGGCGCGACGTTTCTCGCGCCGCATGAATTCCTGAACTGGTTCTTCGACTGACATGAATGCAGCGCCCACAAGGCAGGATCGAGGGTTCCCTGCCAGGCCGCAACCGGCCAACGGACAGGCAACGTTGAATTCTGCCACTGCCCAAACCGCCGGGCAGGATCATCAAGTCGGCCTAAGCGAGCTTTCCTCACACTACCGCGCGGTACTGGCGCTCGCCTGGCTGCCCCCCGTGGTGGTCGTGGCCTGCCTCGCCGGGCTCGAATACGCGCTGTGGCAGGGATGGCTGCGGCCGGACAGCGCTCGCTCCCCGACGGCGCTGGCGCCGGCATACTTTGCCAACCTCGGGCTGATGAGCGGCAATGGTCTTCTCCTGGCCTTGCTCTTTACCCTCCGGGCGTGGTGCCGGTCCCAACGACTCGCCGGATCGCCAGCGTCTCGCGTGATCGCCGGTCCGCTGATCGCGGTCATCGTGACCAGTGTCTGGCTGTGGGGCGTGGCGGTGCGCACCAGGGCGGATAACGTCATCGTGCTGGCCGTGGTGATCTATGCGCCGACGTTGGTGGTCAGATCCTGGCTGCTCGGCCTGGCGACCGGGCGGCTGCGCCATCCGTGGGAGGAGGCATTGATGACCGGAGCCTGGGCGACGCTGAATTTCGCCGGTCAGCTCCTTTACCTTCGACCGTCCGGCGACGACCCCGGCCCGATCTTGTTCTCGCTTTCGTCCGTGCCGATTCTGGCGGCGGTCGCCATGTGGCTGGCCACACACTGTCGCCAATCCCCGGCCTCCCCGGCCCTGCACGCGTCATGAACGACTACTTCGACAACTGGACCGTTCAGGTCCGGAAAGGGCTGCTGGATTTGTGCGTGCTGTACGCGCTCGCCGATGAGGAGCGGTACGGCTATGACTTGGTGAAGCGGCTGGTGGATCTGCCCGGCATGGGCGTAACCGAAGGCACGCTGTACCCGTTGCTCTCGCGCCTGCGGCTGCAAGGCCTGGTCCGCACCCGGCTCGAAGAATCGTCTGAAGGCCCGGCCCGCAAATATTACGCGCTGACCTCCGAAGGCCGGCGCATTCTGGAACTCATGGAGGAGTACATGGACAAACTCAACGAAGGCACCCGCGCTTTGCGCCAGAAAGGAGGCCGGTCATGACCACCTGGACACCCGCCGCCCAACAGGAACTGGACCGGCACCTCGAGCGCGCCCGCCCGACGCTGACGGCGTCCGGCGCTGACCCGGCCGAGGTCAGCGACGATCTGCGGCGGCATCTCGAAGCAGAGGCTTCCGCCGCGAGTCTGCGCGTGATCACCGAGACCGACGTGCGCCGCTTGCTGGCCAAAATCGGCGCGCCGGGCGCTGGTTTGGAGGCCTTGCCAACGCTACCCCAATCCCCTGCCCCGGCGGCCACCCGCCCTCCTCTGCCGCGTCGCAAACCGGGATTTTGGCTCTTGTTCGGCGGCGTGATCTTGCCCTCGATTACCTTCGCCATAGAACTGGTCACCGGCATGTGCGCCGGCGCCTTCTTCGATCCGCTGCCGACCTTCTGGCACGTGCTGCTGGTGGCTTTGGTGCCGGTGGCGAATGGCTTTGCCTGGGCAGCGGTGCGCCGGGACGACACCCGGCGCCGCAAGCTGCTGAGCTGGGCCAACGGCGCGGCTTTCGCCGTCACTTGTTTCTACACGCTCCTGTTCGTCCCGCTCCTGTTGCCCGGCATCATCACGATCTTTTTCCTGGGCGCTGGTCTGCTGCCGTTGACGCCCTTGCTCGCCTTGATCGCCACGGTGTTCTTACGCCAACACCTCCGCCGGCTGGGAACCGAGGAGACCGAAGCGCCGTTGCCGGGCTTTTGGCGCGGCATCGCGGCGGCTTGCCTCGCGCTGGCGTTGATCGAATCGCCGGTGTGGATGACCCGCGTGGCGATGCATTGGGCCGTGGCCGAGGACACCGCCCAGCAACAGCGCGGGCTCCGTTGGCTGCGGACGCTCGGCAACGAGGACACGCTGCTCCGCGAGTGCTATGGACGCACACGCGGCGCTCAGGAAATGGACCTCGCGGGCTGGCTCACCACCGGCGGTGAACCGGTTTCTCCCGAGCAGGCGCGCGAACTCTTCTACCGCGTCACCGGGCGGCCCTTCAACTCCCTGCCGGCGCCCCGCGTCCGCACCGGCCGCGGGGCCTTCGCGGAGTTGAACGAATGGACCTGGGACAACGACCAGGGCGGCGAGCGCGTGGGCGGACGCGTGCGCGGCTTGACGCTCCAAAGTTCGCGCCTGGATGCCGTGGTGGAGTCCGATGCCGCGCTGGCTTACACCGAATGGATGCTCGAGTTCAAAAACGTCTCGGCGCGTCAACGCGAAGCCCGCGCCCAAATCCTCCTGCCGCCCGGTGGCGTGGTGTCGCGCCTCACGCTCTGGGTAAACGGCGAGGAACGCGAGGCGGCCTTCGCGGGTCGCAGCCACGTGCGCCAGGCCTATCGGCAAGTCGCCATCCGTCAGCGCCGCGATCCCGTATTGGTGACCACCGCGGGGCCCGACCGCATTCTCATGCAATGCTTCCCCGTCCCGCCCGAGGGCGGCACGCTGCGCGTCCGCATCGGCATCACCGCGCCGTTGAACCTGGTCTCGCCCGGCGAAGCTTTGCTGCGCTGGCCAGCGTTTCTCGAACGCAACTTCACGATCCAGGAGGATTTTCGCCACTCGCTTTGGGCGGAATGCCAGGGCGCGCTGAAACCGGCAGGCGACCACCTGCACGCCGAGCAACCCAAGCCGGGCATCTCCGCTGTTCGCGGCCAGGTGAAAGACGCCGACCTCGATTCGGCCGCGACGCAGATCCGTGTGGCTCGCGACGTCTCTGTGCGCCGGGTTTGGACGCGCGACCCGCGCTCGACGGCAGGTGGTTTTGTGCAAGCCAGCTTTGCAGAAGCGACGGCAGCCACCCCGCCGCGGATCGTCTTGGTGCTCGACGGCTCGCGTGACATGGCCGGCTTTGGAAGCGAGCTCGCGACCTTGATCGAACGCGCGCCGGCCGGCATCGAATTCGCCGTCCTGCTGGCGACCGACACGCCTGCCCCTCTGCTCCCGGCGACCACCCTGGATGCTGCCAAAGCCGCGTCACTGCGCGAGAAACTCGCCGACTGGCAGCCGGCGGGCGGCCAGGACAACGTGCCGGCGCTCGTCCAGGCTTGGGATTTGGCGGCGCAGAAAGCCGGCGGAGTGATCGTCTGGGTGCACGGCCCGCAGCCGGTTTTGTTGTCGTCGGTGGACGCGCTGCGCCAGGCCTATGAACGCCGGCCGGGCGGTCCTGTTTTGCACGAACTGCAAACCGCGGCCGGTCCGAACCGCGTGCTCGAAAACCTGGACGGCGTGGCGGCGGTGCGTTCGGTCGCGCGACTGGGCAGCGTAGCCGACGATCTCAGTCGCCTGCTCGATTCCTGGCGCGCGGATCGTCCGCAAGTCCGCATGACGCTCGAACACACCGACAAGGAACCAGCCGCCGAGTCGTCCACCCACGAAACGTCCTTGCACCTCGCCCGGCTCTGGGCCGCCAGCGAGGTGCGGCGTCTCCAGGCAGCGAGACAAGTCGAGCCGGCGGTCCAACTGGCCGCGGCTTACCAGGTGGTCACCCCCATCAGCGGCGCGGTCGTCTTGGAGACTCAGGCCCAGTACGCGCAAAACGATCTCCAACCGGCCGGTCCGACCACCGTTCCAGCCATCCCCGAACCGGGAACCTGGACGCTGCTGCTCCTCGGTTTGGTGTTGGTGCGGTGCGCCCGCAAACGCGCCGGCCGCCTCGTCACCGGGCTTGCTTCCCGGCCCAAGGCGAGTCGCTGAACGCCCGCGCAGCCACGGCGCGGCATGGTTTTGAGGCGGCCATAAACTGACGGCATCAGCCCGTGTCCGGTCGAGGATTCACGCTGGCCGACGGCGAGCGCCGCTGGCAACCTCCGCGCGTGCGTGCTGGCTGGCAGGAAACATCGCATTGGAACGAGGCGCTTTTCGCGCTTCCCGAATGTGCTTTCCCGCCGGGCAACGCCACCCCAATGGTTGAACCCACCGGCTTCTTGAATCATGGCTGAAAATCCTCCCGCCCCCGCCCCGACCGCTGAGCGTACCAACAAGATGCCGCGGAGTGTGCCGTTCATCGTCGGCAACGAGGCCGCGGAGCGCTTCAACTATTACGGCATCATCGCCATTCTCACGCTGTACATCACGCGGGAGCTGAAGCTGTCCGACGCCGACAGCACGGAGATCATGCACCTCTTCAAGTCGGCGGCGTACTTCATGCCGTTGCTCGGTGCGTGGATTGCCGATCGCATGTGGGGGCGCTACCACACCATCCTTTGGCTCTCGCTGCTCTATTGCGTCGGCAACATCATGCTCGCGCTCACGGTTGGCAGCCAGGTCGGTCTTTACGTGGGGCTCGCGCTGATCGCCATCGGGACCGGCGGCATCAAACCGTGCGTGTCCGCCTTCGCCGGCGACCAGTTCGGGCCGGGGCGCCAGCATTTGCTGCCGAAGATTTACGGCATGTTTTACTGGTCGATCAATTTCGGGTCGTTCTTCGCCTTCGCCTTTCTGCCGTCGGCGCGGGACAATTTCGGTTATCGCTGGGCGTTCGGCATCCCCGGCGTGGCCATGCTGCTCGCGACGCTGATCTTCTGGCTGGGCACCAAGCGTTACACCATCAAGCCTCCCGTGCGTGGACCGCAGAAAGGCGGCTTCCTGAAGGTGCTCGCCTACGCCTGGTCGCATCGCTCCGAACGCCGGCCCGGACAAGGTTTCTGGGACGTTGCGGAAGGTCAGTTCACCGCTGCGGAAGTGGACGGCGCGCGGGCCGTGGCCGGAATCCTTCTCGTTTTCGCGCCCATCCCGGTGTTCTGGTCCCTGTTCGACCAGACCAACAGCACCTGGGTCATCCAAGGCGAGAAGATGGTCACGGTCACCTTGTTCACGTTCCACATTTCTCCGGATCTCTTCCTGGTGCCGCTGCTCAAAGGTTTGTTCGTGGATCAGGGCGCCGGCAACTTCGCGTTGGTGCTCGATACCGAGCGGATGCAGGCGGTGAACCCGCTCTACGTGATGGTCTTGATCCCGCTGTTCACCGGCTGGCTTTATCCGCTTTCCGAAAAGCTGGGCTGCAAACCCACCGCCTTGCGACGCATGGGCACGGGCATGGTGCTGGCATCTGTCTCCTTCGTCGTGGTCGCCTGGATTCAGGCGCAGATGGACGCCGGCCAGACCATGACGATTGCCTGGCAGTTGATCCCCTACGGCGGGCTGACGGCGGGCGAAGTTCTGCTGTCGGCGACCGGACTGGAGTTCGCATTCGCGCAAGCCCCGGCCTCGATGAAGAGCACCATCACCAGCTTCTGGCTGCTGACCGTGGCGGTAGGCAATATGCTCGTGGCCTTCGTCACCGACCTGAACGACAAGGTGGTCAAGGCGACCGGCGCGAAGCAATTCCTGTTTTACGCCGGGCTCACCTTCGTGGTGGCGATGATCTTCATCTGGCTCGCAACCCGGTATAAAGAGCGGAAGCTGGAGACGGCTTGAGTCTGAACCGCCCGACGCCCCCATCAAAGGCTCCCCTGGCGCAATTCCTTCCTTTCCCTTCCTTGACCCCACGGGTAAGCCGGATAAGAATTCGACCATGCACAGTGCGACGATCTCGACGAAAGGCCAGTTGGTCATCCCCAATCGCTTTCGGAAAGCCCTGCACCTCCAAGGCCGGTCAGAAGGTTTCGTTCTCGCTGGAGGGTGAAAAGCTGGTCCTCCAGCGTGAGCAACCCAAGCGCGCCTGGCGCCGGCCGCGAGCAGCAGCGCACCGACCGGGACAGCGTCTTCCGCCAGCCTGGCGAGCGCGATCTGCGGCCCGGGCTGAAAAGCCTCCATCAAAAACGCCGGCAACGCCTCGGCCACGGCTGTCCGCAGCGGCTCACCCAGCAGCGAAAGGCCGCCGCCGAGCAGAACGATTTCCGGGTGCAGCAAATGCACCGCGTGCGACAGGCCAAAGGCAAGGTCCGCCGCGGTTTCGTGGAGAATGCGCTCCGCCGCGACATCCTGGCGGGCCAGCGCGACTCCCAAGTGACGCGCCTCGGCCCCCGCCTTCCCGCCAGCCAATTCCGCCAGCCAGCCGTCCGGCTCCGCCGCGATCGCCTCGCGGATTTTACGGTCCACCGCCCAGCCCGCGCACCGCGACTCGACCGTTGCCCCGCTCCGGTCCAGGCGCACGTGACCGATCTCGATCTCGCCCGGCGTGGCGCCGTGATAGATATGCCCACCCACGACCAATCCGCCGCCGACGCCGCTGCCCAACGTGACGTACATCGCGGGATTGCGGTCCCGCCCCGCGCCGCAGCGCGCCTCGCCGAGCGCGGCGACGTTCGCGTCATTGTCCACCGCCACTGGCACGCCGCCGAGTTCTCGCAGCCAATCCCCCAGCGGGAAATCCGACCAGCCGGCCACGTGGTGCGAGCAGCAAATTCGCCCGCTCCGCCAATCGACCGGCCCGCCGTAGCCGACGCCGACGGCCGCAGTCGAGCCTTTCGCCAGTTCCTGCCGGAGCGTCGCTCCGATGTGCCGCCGGATACCCGCGGCGCCCGCGGCCGGATCGACGGCGAAGCGGAAACGTTCCTGGATCGTGCCGGTCTCATCGCCGCGCACCAACTGGAGTTTCGTTCCGCCGATCTCGATGCCGAGCAAAGTCGCTTGCATGGCCGAGTTCTAGCGCCTGGCCGGCGTCTCGTCACGCGCACGGCCATCGCCCGGCAACCGTGAATCCGAGCGCGGCTTCGCCTGCCTCACCCGCCGGCCCTGGTGAAACCAGCGCCGTCCAGCCCGCCGCCAGCCAGGTGGCCTTGCCTTGCTCGGGGGATGATTTGGGAAAACCAAAGTTCGTTGTAATAAAACGCCGCGCCTTCGACTTTCTCCAAGTTGAAGATCGTTATGCGTGCCCCAAC